>NZ_CAWPNJ010000085.1:0-240582 GCF_963889195.1 Calothrix sp. FACHB-168 | reverse complement strand
CAACTACTAGTGATGTTAATTACTTGCTGAAGAGCGAATTTTTCCAACTACAGCAACATATCTTGCTGCCTACCTCCGCCCTAAGCTATTTTTCAAGCTAGTCAATCACGAGAAAATCTCACAACCAAACATGAAAATCTCTCTCCCCTCACACCTAGCCCCTAGCTAGAGGCTTTTTCATGCTTACAGCAGTTTTCACCTATTTACAGCACATCTGTCGTAGGGGCACGGCACCGACAATCTTTTGGTATATGCAATAATTTTACTGGTGCCGTACCCCTACAGCGTGGTCTATTTACAGGAAGATGCTGTAAAAAGGTGCGCTGATTTGAAACGCACCTTTTTAACAGGACTTATTGATTGTTAATGACAAACCTTAACGAATATTGCTACTAAGTTCTAAACAATATGAATGTTTAAGCTAACATCGAAACCAGAAAGTTTATTTTCAAGAGTAGCAAATTGCTGCGCGTTAAAGAATAAACCACCTGTAGTTTGGTCATAACTGAACTGACTAGTGGAAGTTGCACCAAAACTAGCGCCAAGAACTTGAATCTTATCTCCTTGTTGGAAACTAAAGTCTTTGATGACATCTATTCCTTCACTCAGAGAGTTAAAGACAAATGTATCAGCCCCAAGTCCACCAGTGAGGATGTCATTACCAGTTCCACCAGTCAAAATATCATTGCCATCTCCACCAACTAGATTATCATTACCAGCATTACCAGTGAGTTCATCATTACCAGCACCGCCTTTGAGAATGTCATTGCTAGCGCCACCAGCTAGAATATCGGCATATTTTGTACCTGTAATTTCAAACTTCTCAACATTTACGTAATCAAGTATGGCATTACCAGTGAAGCGACTAAAAATCTGACTTTGTTCGTTATAACCAACATGAACGCCAGCGCCATTGTTAAATTGGCTGCGGTAAAGGTATTGTTTTTATTATCACCATTGTATGTAGGCATTGTCATTTCTCCTGTAATTTTTCCCAGTAAATTGTTTGTTTAGGTGAGGTTATAAACCTCTGTTTCAATGTGTGATGGAGTTTAGCGTTAGCTGTTTAACTCCTTGATGAGTTACACGTTGAGGTTTTTGGTTTTATGCAGTGGTTGGGAAAAATAAAACGAAGAAATTTTTCTTAGATCATGAAAATGACATTACACATCTCTACAGAAGCCGCTTCCAGCCGTTTTTTATATTGGCTGTAAAATCTGTATTTAAGTTGCACAATCCATCGTGAGGGCTGTTAACAGTTGACTGTTGACTGTTGACTGTTGACTGTTGATTGTAGGGTTGGGTTTATTTAGATATTTGTCGATCAACGCGGATATTCGGGAACCCGCCCGTACAAAAGTTAACAGCTATGATTAATTGTTATGAAATTTAGACGTACATTAGCTTATTAGTTTTGCAAACAAAGAAAAACACTCAGAGATTAAAAATAATTTCTGAGTGTTGTGATTAGGCTTAAACTATCAACTTTTGAGGCTAATTTATATATCCAAATTTTTGCTGGTAAGGGAGTTTGATATGAGCTTTTGAACTCCTTGCTGAATTACACGTTAAGGTTTTGGGTTTTATGCAGGGGTTGGGAACAATCAAACCGCAAAAATTTGCTGCTCATAGCTGGAAATCTCAATTGGAGTGCAAAAACGCCCTCACCCTATAAGGGTGGGGCTATACCAACGAAGCCTGCCTTGGCAGGCTATCAAACTTTTAGCCTGCCAAGGCAGGCTTTGTTGGTATAGCAATACCCTTCTAGGGTATTGCGTCAAAATTGGGATGCTCCCGTAATAACTGGCTGGAGCAAGAGAAGCATAGTGCGATCGCATTTTTGCTACTGGTTAAAATCAAACGCAGAAGCTACTCCTTACTAATTGCAGATTGATTGCACCTTAAAGCTCTAACTAGAGACAGTTGCTTAACAAGATTGCTTAAATAATACTTAAATAATAAAAGCATGAATTTTACCCTTTAATTAATTCCCTGACTGGCATAATTCTAAAAGCCGAGCAGCTGAGTCAATTTGTTTACAAAGATTGTTTAATATAGTTAATGGAGTTATCCGCGTTACATTTATCATCAGTAAATTTCAACAGTATAAACCAATTGTAGATTAATTGCATATCTCTACTGACTTAATTCCTTAACTGAATTTTCTGACCAGTTTGAAATATTACTTATTCTGTTTGCGTTAATTTAGGTAATCTGATGAAAAAATTGATTAGAGGCTTGCGAGATTTCAAAAGTAGTTATTTTCGTGCTAATGAAGAACTATTTGAGCAACTTTCTCATGGTCAAAAGCCTAGAGTCTTATTTATTACTTGTTCAGATTCACGGATCGATCCCAACCTAATTACACAAGCTGGGTTAGGAGAATTATTTGTTATTCGCAATGCAGGTAACATTATTCCCCCGTTTGGTGCTACTAATGGCGGTGAAGGAGCAACAATTGAATATGCTATTCAAGCATTAGATATTCAACAAATTATTGTCTGTGGACACTCCCATTGTGGTGCCATGAAAGGGTTAATGAAGTTAGACAAATTGCGAGTAGAAATGCCGCTTGTCCATGACTGGCTCAAGTATGCAGAAGCAACCCGACAGCTAGTGAACGAAAACTACAGCGACTACGAAGGGGAAGAACTTTTAGACGTAATTATTGCTGAAAACGTACTTACCCAAATCGAAAATTTACGGACTTATCCGGTGATTCGCTCTAAACTCTACCAAGGAAAACTGAGTATTTATGCTTGGATTTATCAAATTGAGGCAGGAGAAGTTTTAGGATACGATCCACAAAATCACGCCTATGTCTTGCTGCAAAATGAGCTTCCTCCATCAGAGATAAATCAGAAGTTAATTAGCCCATCTTTAACTAGCAATGTGGAAATACATTTAAGTGAAATTCAGGAACAGGCTTATAAATTACCTCAAGAAATTCCTAGTTCAGAATATGAATGGTTTCCCATGACAGTACTATCTCCAGAGCAAATGGAGCGAATTTATCGAGGCTCAATGGCAAAGTAAAAATATCAAGTCAACCTAAATTTTTGGGGTTTTTAATTGGACTTTTTGTCAGATAAATAACTAGGGAACTATAGTGCGATCGCATTTTTGGTAAGAGTGGATAATAAACTGTCGGCGGTACTTGCAACAAAGGAACCGCCCACATCTAACCGAGCATTTTGCCCAAAAATTATGCCATTGGGATTAATGAAAAATAAATTGGCATTACCCAATATCCCAAGAGTTCCCAAAATCTCAGATCGATTATTTCCTGTAACTCGTGTAAGAATGTTTTCCACTCCCGTGGGGTTGGCGAAATATACCTGTTGCCCATCACCAATGCTAAATTCGCGAAAGCTATGAAATAAATTCGCTCCCCGAACTGCACCGCCATTGATGATATCTGCTGTCGCCCCTTTAACTTCTACTCCTGGTGTTAATATCGTAGCTTCGCCGCCCAAAGTATTATCAGGTTGAATCTCTGCGCGGACGAGAGTTGCTTTACAAATAATCGAACTAAATGTACAACAGGCTAATCCCAACAATAACAATTTACTGTCGCAATTTAGGCTTGGCTGATATTGGATAGATTTAAACCATTGATGCAAAGATTTCCGCTTAAATATTTGAGATTTCCTAACAATCATGATTTATATATGATTAAATAGTAATGAAAGCCCAACGTTTAATTGATATCACTACCATCCTAGCTTGTTTGGCATTTTTTGAGATATATCTGCCTCTTATTTACCCTACAGCATATTTCCGGTAAATGAGGTACGCGCTTCGGGGCATGGCAGTGCCAGTGCCCCTACAATCAACGATTATCTGTAGCGCTCCAACTGGCAATATGCTGTATATTGCCAGTTATCTTTAATTTATTGCCATTTATTAGTTTTATAATTACGTAGTAATTCCAGTACAGTTTCTTCAATTTGATATACAGTTTTTGGACTGTTAATAGGGCGTTCAGGCGCATCTGGATTTGTAATTATCAAAGCTGCATCTAAGAATTGATGCACGGTTTGGCGGCGCACAGTTTCCCTTGTATTCGGTTTATAGGATTTGCCATAGTGCTGTGACATAAATTCCATTATCGGTGTAATTACCATTAAAGGATATGTAGCAGCAGACCAAGGATCGTTCGGTTTTAAATCAAGTAAAGCTAGCAGCGTTAAGGCTGAACCTTCATTAAGTTGTGCCTTTGGTAATCCCAATTCAACTAATATTTGTAATAAACATAATTTTCGTTCGGGACTAACAGTGAAAAAGTTGCTTCTGTATACAATAACGCTTGGGGTTTTTTAGTTACCTGAGGATATTTGACATATCCGGCGGAGAAATTTAATGGATATACAGCAGTTTTCACCTATTTGAACCACATCTATCGTAGGGGCACGGCATCAGTAAAATTATTGTATGTACCAAAAGATTGTCGGTGCCGTGCCCCTACAGCGTGGTCTATTTACAGGAAGATGCTGTAAAAGCAGATTAGCTTATCCTGTAGCTTTCAATGAACTTATTGCACTTCCACCGGATGCTGTTCTTGTTGTCTTTCAATAAACGTTTGCACGCGGGTGCGGTAGTTTCTTAAAGTTTCATCAACCCAATCGCGCTCATTACTGTTGGCATACAGATGTACTACTGGCTCGCTAGCATCGGGTAAAACTAACAGCCAACTATCATCATAGGGCTGACCAATTTTCACCCCATCAATTAATTCTAAATTTTGGGCGGGGTGAGTTTCGACTAAATAACGCATGAGTGCGCCTTTAGCACTCCAAGGACAACGGATTGTATGGGTTCTGTGAACGACGCGGGGTAATTCGGTGCGCACAGTAGCGAGCGATCGCTCTTGAATTGTCAGCATTTCAATTATCTTAGCAATGCAGAACATCGCATCAAATCCTGGATGCAGTTGGGGAAAGATAAAACCAGTATCGCCACTACCAGCCAACACCACATGACTATATTTTTGCGAAGCCTCCATTAAAGCTGTGGGGTTAGCTTTAGTGCGGATAACTTTACCATCATGGCGACGGGCGACTTGTTCCACCGCACTGGAAGCATGAACTGGGACAACTACCGTACCCCTGGGGTTAGAGGTTAAAATCATGTCTACCATCAATGCAGTTAACATTTCTCCGCGAATCGGCGCACCGGATTCATCAACTAAAATTAGCTGTTCGCCATTCGCCGATACCTGAACACCAAAGTTAGCTTTTAGCGCTTCTACCACATGTCCCAACTGAGTTAACAATCCTTCCCTCTCCGCCGTCGAGACAGCGCTTTTATTCAAGCTAGCGTTTAAAACTACCGCATCAGCCCCAAATTTATCTAACATTTGCGGTAATACAGCCCCAGATACCGCATAAACATAATCAATCACCACTTTAGCCCGACTGTTGCTAAGAGTAGAAACATGTAATAATTTCTCAAAAGCAGTGCAGTAAGTGTCATTGATTTGGCTAGGATAGGCAACATCACCAATTTCATGAATTTGGGCGCGGCGCATATCTTCCTTAAAGTAAGCCCCCTCAATTTTCTTTTCTTGGGCTTTGGTGATATTAATCCCCTTATTATCCATAAATTCAATCAGGATATAGTCAGGGCGATCGGGGTGGACGCGCACGTGAATACCGCCAGCTACCCCCATAATCGGTATAACTGTGCGGGCGATGGGTACAGCTGTAGCGTCTAGGTTTTGAATATCAATCCCGACTGACATTAAACCCGCAATTAGCGATCGCGTTACCATACGCGATACATTGCGCTGATCGCGGGAAACCGCCACCTTAGAACCTGGTTTTAAAGTTGAACCGTAAGCTGCGCCCAACTTCACCGAAAATTCTGGGGTGATATCAATATTCGCTAATCCTTGCACACCACGTTGCCCGAATAAATTTCTTTGGGCAGTATTACCCCAAATCAAGTTAATGTTTAAAACAGCACCTGACTCAATCTTTTTACTCGGCCAAACTCTAATACCAGGGCTAATTTGCGCTTCTTCACCTACCGTAGATAACGAACCTACTACAGATGCTTCTAATACATGGGCGCGTCTATCAACACGGGTACCACGAGAAATCACACAAGCGGAAAGTTGAGCTTCTTCGCCAATAATCGCCCCATTCCAAACAATCGGACGTTTCAAATTAGCATCAGCTGCGATCGTCACATTATCCCCAATCACAGTACCCGCTTCAATTTGTACCCTGGCACCAATCCGGCAATTATCACCAATTACAGATGGACTTTCGATTGTTGCCGTGTGATCGATATAAGTATTTTGACCCTTCCAAATACCTGGAGAAATTTCTGTGTAAGCAAAATCGAGTTTTACCTTACCATATAGGGCATCATATTGCGCCTCTCTATAAGCATCTAAATGACCGACATCGCACCAATAACCTTGAGCAATGTAACCATACATCGGCTCATTTTTTGCTAGTAATAAAGGAAATAAATCTTTAGAAAAATCTGTTTCTGTATTAACTGGTAAATATTCTAAAACTTCTGGTTCGAGAATATAAGTGCCAGTATTAACTGTATCCGAGAAAATTTCACTAGTAGAAGGTTTTTCTAAAAATCGATTAATGCGACCATCTTCATCAGTAATAACTACCCCAAACTCAATCGGGTTGGGCACGCGGGTTAAAATTAAAGTAGCTTTTGATTTGTTTTGTTTGTGAAATTGGATCGCTGCTGTTAAATCAAAATCGGTAACGCTATCGCCGCTAATTACTAAAAAAGTTTCATCTAACAGTTCGGCAATATTTTTTACACAACCAGCTGTACCTAAAGGTTGATCTTCTTCCACAGCATAGGTCATCTGGACGCCAAAATCACTGCCATCCTGAAAGTAATCTCGCAAGACATCTGGTAAATAATGCAGAGTCGCAATGACTTCTGTAATTTGATGCCGTTTGAGGAGATTGATAATATGTTCCGCAATTGGTCGATTTAAGATTGGCACCATTGGTTTGGGCAAATCACAAGTTAAGGGACGAAGCCGCGTTCCCGAACCGCCTGCCATCAGCACTGCACGCATAAATCCTCCTTAGCTATTTGCAGCATTTGCTGCTTTAATACCCGCAATATACGTTGTGTTTTTCTGACAACTATTTCTTTCAACTACAACTATTAGAGCAGAAACCCCATCAGTAGTATCCTGAAAGCAAAAAAGATTTCACGATACTACATCCTACCCATCGTCAACTTCCACAGACTCAAAAGAACAGCATCATAGTTTACACTTCCTCAGTGCTAAAGCCGCGATCGCCTGGAATATACTGTATAACACCGCTTATACTCGCCAGCTATGTGATTTCATTCAAGCTGGTACAACAACTTTTATCATCCTCTGTATCACTACAATAAAACTCTCACCACTAAAAATCATGACGTAATTTGAGATAGCAAGCTCTACAATCAAGTCGACAAACCACTGACCATTTAGACAAATGCCAAATTCAACTAGGACTGTTATTCTAACACTCCTAGTTCTTGCTCAAATTTTCAGTTCATCAACAACCCAAAATTAATGTTGTATAATTAACGTTTAGCTTGTTCTCAATTCTCAATTAAAACCTTTGCAACTTTTTGCAGCAAAGATGATTGACTATTATCACTTATCTTTAAAATATTTTGAGTTAGCGTACTAAAATGTAAAGCTGTCATGGTATGTTCAATTAGTTCAGATGTCTGAATTGACTCGCCAGAGTATTTCTTTCCAATCAAGTGATAAACTCTAAACCCTCTTTTTACTGTACCATCAATATTTTTAGCAGGCGGAACATAATACTGAACAAATATTTCGTTATGTAAATCCAAACATATCATATTTTGTATTCTGTTAATCGGTTGAATTTCATCGCTATAGTACATTGCTAAGGGTAATAATTTACTACCCTTTTCACCTTTAATTGTTCGGTTAATTTTTAGCGTTCCCTTTTCCATTTCTTCAAGAATACCATTGCGTCCAATTAAAGTTGGTGTATACAAGTCATCTGTATAGCAGCTAATATATAACTTCTCCGATTCATCTACAAAATATTGCTGGTCGTCAATTAATTTATCTGATTTATTTTTCTGCCTTCTTAAAAATGGAAATTCCTTTTCTATCTGTTTTTTGTTGCGCATTACATCTTTGATATATATGCGACCCTCTTTATATATAAATTTTACGGCTACTGCTTTAGCTTCCTTGTTTCGAGGACTACGCACATATATAGTAGAGAATTCTTTTTCAGGTAAGGATTCAGCAGTAATAGGCAAACCCAAGCTATGATCTAAAAGACTTTTCCTCATCCAGTTCTTAATTCCTAGTTCAATTAAGACCTTCTCAAATTCTGGCGAAATATTTAGGTTGTAATTATCGCGGAAATTTTTCCATAGTTCGTTATTTTCTTGACTACTTAAATAGCAGTAAATACAATCTTCTATATCCAAGAATTTACCATCCGTAAAATCCTGAGTATCCTTACGCAAAGTATCTGGATTAATATTAGAAGTCGTATATTTAAAAACTGAAAAACTAGGTTTTGCCTTTCCACTAGCCTTCTTTCCAACAGCCTTAAATTCAGGTATATTTATCCCCTGGGTGCTAAAAAACTCTCCTGTATGCAAATAGTTAAATCTTCTCTTTAACTGGGAATAAAAATCTACTTTCACTTTATTATCTATTTGTGTTGATAGCTCCCAGAAATCATCATTTCTCTGGTAAGCCATTGAACCCGCTTCTTCCTCCAAAGATTTATTGAAAACTAAATAATTTTTTCCCTTATCAAGGTTAATATCTGACCAGGGAACAACCTCAGTAATTTTCCAGCAAGGCTCGTCTTCACCCTCAACTTCTATTTGTTCATAGGTACTAACGGTTTTTCCAGAATTATAAAATGTGGTGATAGATATCCCTTGCTGTTTCAGAAAATTTTTCAGAAATTGCTGATCAGATTCAGTCAGATCAACTCCAATATTGTTAATAATTTCTAATGATTCTACAGAGTCTATATTTTTGATAAAAGGATTTTCTAGATAATGGTCAGCCTGAAAAGGCAGAGTATTAAAGTTAATACCACACTCACTTAAAAAACCCTCAAGTTTTGTCATGAGATTCTGATAATGATAAAGCTGAGTTTGTTTAAACTTGTCATAATCTTGCTGATTTGTCGGAAATTGCATAAATTCAATAGAATTTTTATGACGACCATCAAGGTTACGATCAAAATAGTAGTTTTTATCTTGGTATACTAGCAACTCTCCTAAATCGTCACTATCTGTGGTGACATACTCATCTTGTGGTAAGAATATTCGCCTTTTTCTAGATAAGGTTAATGTTAGTACATCATGATGGCTATATTTGATTAACAAATTCTGTCCCCAGACTATAAGAGCATTTTCCGACTTACTAAGACTCTTAGAGTGAAGTAAGAGTAATTCTTCAAAACCATTGATTGTTTCAACAGATAAGCCTTGAGAGAGAAGATGAAATTTAAAAACTAAATTAACAATTCTTTCTCGATTATTGCTAAATAATTTTTTCCAGCCGGAGTGATTTTTATTGGGAGATAAAAAGAAGACATGGTTTTTACCATCCACGTAGCCGAGAAAGTACTGAATGTCTGAATATTTAGGCTTGTCTGCATTAACAGAAAGTCTTTCTTGGATTTGACTTTTAATGTATTTATGCCGATTTTTATAATAATCAGTCTGTGAATTTTCATCTCCATCTACCTGATATTTAAGGGGGAAATTTTCAATACCTTTATTCTTACTAATTAGATATTGGACGAGGTTTTCAGCAACATCTTCTAGTTTATCTAAAATCTGTATCTGATTGGTTCTTGATTGATCTGACAATGCTTTAGTCATTTGATTTTTCATTTTATCTCTCCTTAACAAACAAAAAGTCTTTAAGTATATTAGATGCAACTGGGATATTGTGGCGATCAAAGTAAATCAAATTTCCAGAAAATAACGTTGGTGAGTATTGATGATTTTTTTCTTGTGTTCCATGCAAGTTTAGAAGTAAACCTCTAACATTGCTAAATTTTGGATAATCGGAAACAATACTATTTAGCTTTTTTTGTGCTTTTTCTAGCGTCTCATTGGAAAGGCGATTTCCCGAGTATAAACTCCATGCTTTAACATCAATACAAAATAGGGTATTGTCCTTGATATAGTACAAATCAAACTTCTCATAGAGCTTGTGATATTTTTTGAAATCTCGCAACTGCTCAAAACCATAGATGGATTTTATAGTTTTCCAGTCTTTACCTTGAAAAACTACATCTTTAATCCAGCATTCCGTAAAATTTTCAGTTAGTGATGGATACAATACATCGTAAAAGAAATGTGGACGGGGAATATAAGTATTAAAAATTTCTGGTTGTGGAATCAAATTGTTGTACAATTTGTAAATTAAATTAGTAGAAGGATCTGGCAAGTCAATTTCATTTCCTTCCAAGTCATAGCCTTGAGCATTTGTTTTGAGATTTTCAGGATATAATCGCTTCTGGTAAGGATAGATTCTTTCCCCATTGATGCTATCGCTGATAATCTGAAATTTTTTACCCTCTTCCACCACAGAAGCTAAATAGGGTGTAAATTCAGCTTGTTCCGGGTTGTGATAAAATAGTGATTCAATAAACTCATCAGGAAATAGCTTTAACTCTCGTAACTGTTGCAGATACCTGTCTGGCTCTCTAAAAACAACTGGATCGCGTAAAGCATCCCACATTTTAGTGATAGCAAAAGCCTTGTTATTTTGGTGAAAATCCTGAATTTCATTCAACATTTGTTCTCGAAAATTTTGGAAATCTTGAGAAGCATTAGTTTCATCATATACATGAGCGTCATAATCATGAATAGCTCGTTTCTTTTCTTCCTCTTGAACACTTAAGTAAACTTTGTGGTTGTTAACTGAAAATTTACGAATTTCCTGAGGTTCTTCTTGCTTGAGGTATCTGTAAAAATTCACTAAATTTTTTCTGGTTTCTTCATTAATGAAAATTTTGATAACTTGGTTAGGAAAATCACGCCTCTCAGATCTACCAATAGCTTGCAAAATTGCTTTACCTAATAAAATTTGGTGTTGCTGCTCTCGAAATGCGCCAGCTTCTGGTTGACTTAGGTATTTGTTGAAATCTTTGATTTCTAGATTAGAATCACCCAAATTTACAATGCTTTTCATCAACGCGAAATGATACCGAGTAGTAGATTTTTCAGAATCTGTTGACTTCTTCAGCGATGGTTTCATGACTGTATAGTAACTGTCCATTAACAAAACTAAAGAGTCGAAATCTTTTTCATCGCCGTTGTGATTTTTTATGATAGGGTTCAATCCTTTGGATGCTGATTGATAAGCCGATATAAAGAAAATTTTCTGTCCTTCTTCTTCTACAAGCTCATCCAAGTATGTTTTTTTATTTGCTTGCTCAACGTAAAGACTATTGAAAGAGGCTGTATATAAAATTATCTTAATCCGAATATCAGACTTATATTTTGGATGATTTACCTTGATGTAATATATATTTAGATGTTCTGGTGATGTCTCAAATACAAAGTTAATATTATGACTTATATTCCAAAAAGACATCAATTTTTTAATCCAGCCTATGGTTTGAGTAAAAGCAATTGTTTCTTGAATTGAGTCATCTTCAAAAAGGTAAAATAAGAAACGAATAAATTTTTTTATCTCTTGAACTTTGTAATAATTCAACCAATTACCATTATTCTTACAAGACTCGATAAAATCTTTTAAAATATTTTTTTCAAATTTTTCTACAACTTCTTGTGTCTTGTTATTTGGAAAAGATGATAAATTTTCATTGAAAAATTTTACTGTAATCTGGCGGTTAGCCTCACGCTGATTGCTGATTTCTTCACAAAGCAAGATTTCTTATTCAATCATTGCTTTAAATGAAGTTTTACCAAATTCATTACGTAAATTATCTTCTAAATAACCCATATCATAACTTGTACTTAAATCTCCAAATATTCCACCTGTTGCTGAAATTAAAAAAATCACATTACTATTATTAGCTAGCATAGATTTTATCTTGAATTCAGGCGAAGTCGATATAGCAGTACTCCCAATAGAGACTTCTCTAAGTGAGTGAGCAATCAAGTTATTCTTGGGATTTTGATAACGAGACATTTCTTTGATATTTATGATAGATTTATAGCTTTCATAGACATAGATACGGTTTAAGTATTTGAGCAGGTGATTTGGAGATGAGCTTTCTTCGCTTGCTTTTTGCGCTTTATCTATCTGTTTTGACCAAATATCTAAAGAACGAGATTGAGAATCTTCAGCATCCAAAACATTAGCCAGAAAATCTTTGATGGTTTTGATTTGTAATCTAACAGCCAGAATGGCATAAATTAATTCTGCTACAGAGGTATTATCTGAAACTTGTTCCTCTGTGATGTGAACATGACCACCAGAAGGTCGGGTTAAAAACAATTTTTTGAGAGGTTCAATGTTGTAGATGTATAGGTTGTTATATGAGAAAATGTTCATCAACTCATCACTGATTTTGTTGTAAAGTTCCTGAGGTATCAACAAACTTCTATTATTCTCGAATTTTGAAAAAACTCTGGATAACATCTCAAAATCTAATATAATGGGACTTTCTTTAGCGGAATCATCGAAAATACCCATAATTTCTGCCATTGATTTTTCAAGCCCTTTGATAATCGTTATTACCTGTGCTAAAAACTTGATAGAGTTCCCTTCTTCAAAGGTCAGGCGTTGATATATTGGGGCTAGTTTTTGCAGTTTTGGGTCAATATCTTTGTTTCTCTCAAAATTTTCTTGTAATTCTTGAAAAGCTCCCTTATTATTCGCAACATAATTAAGGAATTCTCTATTTTCATTGTTTTGAGTAGAAAAAAGAATAGAAAACTCCCTATTAATAGATGACAGTGCATTATTGATTGCTAGCTTTTGAGGTGATATGATATCAATTTGCTTATCTAACATAATTTGATAGCCATCTTCCTGCTCATCAAATGCAACGATAAACTTTCTGGAGTTGTTCGTGTTCTGAATAACGTATTTATCAAGATGGCTGGTTTTCTTTATCCATTTTGTACCATTATGCTTAAAGTAGGGAATAGCGGTTTCAAACTTATCATAAGTGAGCATCAAAATACCAGATTTATCTTGCAGTAGATGGAGCGGAAAAAATATTTCAAGTAACTTTAAACATTCATCTGGCCAGCTTTCGCGATATAATTGACAGTTGATCAAGAATTCTAAAAAATTTTCAATTAACTTATCCAGTTCGTATATTGCTTTCTGAATCTCGGATTCATTAAATTTTTCATCACCAAAACCTGTTTTTTTGACATACTCAAGACGGTGTATAACATTTTCTACTGTCTTGAGTTTTTGTTGATTTTCTTTAACTTTTTCGGGAGTATGTATTTTTGAATCTATTTTCCAGAAAGTTTTATTTTTGAGGATTGCAGGTATCCATTTTTTATATAATTTAATATACTCATCCGTCGTTTTCATTTCTAAAGAATTTAACTTATAGACGGGAATCTCTGATGAATGTTGGCTACTAACTGAAGTTGGAACACATAAATGTTCTCTTAATGGGGCAATATATATGCCGATTATCACAGTATCTGGATGCTTTTGAATTGTTTGATATATACCTTGAAACAATTGATGAGTCTTTCCTGAGCCTGTACCATAATTGATGAGTTTGAGTTGAGAACAGTTATCTCGAAAACTATCTTCAATGGTTGTCAAGTAGGAATTAAGAATTTGGGAACGAGCAGATTCTGAATGCTGATTAAGAGAATCTTTTTGATTTTGCATTATGTAGACTTACCTCATTTAGGGGATATATGTAACAAATTTGCAGTTGGTTAATTAGCAAAGATTTAGCACAGAGAGGTTGAAATCGCTGTAAGGGACTTACAAAAAATAAATTACCCAAATTCCGTAGTGCGAGCATCTTGCTCGCTTTTGAACACCAGCGAGCGAGACGCTCGCACTACAAATTGATTGGGTATTTAAAAAATTGGATGTCCCTAATCACGCCAAATTTCCTGCAAGCAGATTATATAGGACTCGAAAATATACCAAAAATCGTCCGTTTATTTACCCAGTTCGTTATAAATGTATAGAAAGTTTCTCAAAAAAATCTCTATTTGAGCAAAATACAAGCTTTTTCCATTTTCCTGAGATATTCTTAATCACCTCTGGCTTTAGAAGCGATCGCATAACTCTGGGTATAATAAAATTTGCTAGTTCAAACAAGAATCCTACCCCTTCAAGGGAAGAGAATCTAGCCTTATATAAATGTTGATATTTCAGGAACACCCGCAAGAGGCATCTAAATTAACAAAGTATATATACTTATTTTTATAGATGAGGCTACTAGAGAAAAGTCTTGATGTAGTGAATTGTTGATTTTTGCATTGTGTGTGCGATCGCGACTAGCTACGATGTCAAAGCCTACTCTAAACTGGAATAAGAGAATGTAGCGTTAAGTCACTCGCTTACCGAACAACTAAAAAGTTCCTCTGGGAGTTATAAGAATGATTAAGTTAATTATCATTGGGTTAATTGCAGGCTATGTCTATGGTGCTTGGAAGTTCTGGAACGGTTTCGAGCGGACTCATTTTACCCGCAGCCTACCCAATCGTATAGGTTTATCTTTACTGTGGCCCGCTTTATTTGTAGCTAATAAATCCTATCGCCGCAACTTTAGACAAGCCCTAAAAGGCAAGTAAGTATCATATTTCTGAGCTTAAATTATCAGGGTGTATCAATTTCATCTTCAAAGCCAAAATAAAATCCACTAACAGAAAAATCTTCCTCCTTAAACTTAGGGGATTAGTAGCAAGATTCTTAGCCATAGATAATTTAAGGGTTTAGCACCGCTAAACCCTTAAATTAGATGTGATTTAAATTAATTAAACCCACAACTAAATCCGTAATTCATAATTCGTAGTTAATCTTTTAGCTACAAATTATGAATTACAAATTACCGATTTCTTTGTCCATTTCTAATGCCATTAATCGCCGCACCCGCAGCAGCGCCATCAACCGCATCGCCTAAGGTGTCCTTGGTACCATGAAGAATGATACCTGTAACTGTACTAGCTGCTGCACCAACACCCATATCTTGACCTAAGTTACCAACTCGGCGATTTCTGGCCTGTCTTCTGGTACCATGTACTGCATTCACAGCCGCACCCGCAGCTGCACCTTTAATAGCATTGTTGACAACCGAACCACGCCCTCTAACAGCACCAGATACTACACCAGCACCAGCACCAATGCCGATATCTTTTAAAATATCAGCCGAAGCTGGTTGAGCCGGCACTAAGGTACCACCGGCTAAACTTGCAGCCATTAAACCTGGTAGAATTGTGCGTTTTAAGATGGGATTCATAGTGATAATTTCTCAAAACATCAAACGATCGCAATACAACCTCTGCGGTTGTATTGATAACTGCGTTTATTTTTATTGTAGACAACAACGACGGTTGCCGACTTGAGGAATTATCATCATCTCATTAGAAATCAGGCGATCGCATCAGCTAAAAGCCAGAGATTTTTTGCCAATTTTTGGTAACTTACAATACTTAGCCACTAATAAACAGCTACTTGATAGCAGGTTTTTTAGCATTTATATTGCTATCTGTTAAATACCCCATCTTTATACATACAGTTTTCTCACATCTTTACAACTTACTACTGACACCTTTTATACAATTCCTGTTTATTCAAGAGGAATGGTCATGCTAAATTTAGAACCTTATCCAGGCACAGAATTTACCTCAAGAGTTACCCGTGTTTTGCGACAAGAATTTGATCAGCAATTGCTAATCCTCAACGTTACTTGTCATCGGTAAGTGTTTCAAGTAGATTTACTTGTTGTAATATAGTTTGGTGCAATCACTGACTGACGTTATTCAAAAATACCTAACAGCATTTTGGAAAATCAGCAACATTTATACATCTTCTTCCAGAAGACGATAAATAACTTTTTGGTTGCTATCAAAACTCACAAAAATTAGCAGATAGAACAATTTTTGTGAAATCAACCATAAATTAATCACTTTTTGGACTGACAAAAATTACTCATAGCTTACGCAAATGCTATTTGATTTTTTGTTTAATAAATGTCACAACTTGAGTTAGCTGTTTCTTCAAACTATCAATTTCTGCTTGCATCTTGGTAATTTTTTCATTGAGCATTTCAATTTCCGCAGCAGAAGCAGATGATTCCACAACAGCAGGTTTCACTGCTCCATTACCAGTACTAGAACTTGTTACTGTGCTATTACCATTAACAGCAACCGATGCTGGAGGATGATGAACAGTCGCGCCTGCACCAACTAAAGTAGGTTCTGGGCGTACCTGTTTAGCTTTTGTCATTGCTGATTTAATCGCGCTAATGAGTTGCTTTTGATCGAAGGGCTTACCCAAAAATTCAAAATACTCAAAAGGTTCGGATATTTTCTCCGTTACCTCTTCCTTGCGCCCAGACATCATGACTAAGGGAATTTTCCTTAATTCCGGTTGAGATTGAATGTGTTGGAAAACTTCCCACCCACTCATTTTGGGTAAGAGAAAATCCAACATGATCAAGCTAAATTTTTCTTGCAGGATGAAATTGAGTCCTTCCATCCCGTCTTTCGCTTCTACAACCTCGAAATTGCCAGGAGGCAGCATTTCTCGTACTTTTACTCTGACAACTGTGGTGTCATCAATAACTAAGATTTTATTACTTGCCACGACTGATTACTCTAACAAAAACTATGGATGGAGATGGCAACATTGCCGATTGACCTTGAGAATTATCCCACTATATCCAAAATTTCTCTTGATTGGGGGATAGTATATTCCGGGATAAGAGATGTTCCCCAATGTGTTGGAAAAAACTTCTGCCTATATTCTTGGCAAATTGTGTCATGGTGATATTTAAGGCTTTTACCTTGCCTTAAAGCATAGGAAACTTGCCCTACAATACCTTCGGATCTTGCTTGGATTTCTATGACTTCGTCACAACAAGCCCAACTCAAGTCAGAAATTATGGCTATGCCTAGCTGGCTGCGTCGTTCTATCGGCAAAGCTAGTGAACTCTCTACCGTACAACGCATTATTAAGCAGCGCCAAATTCACACAATTTGCGAAGAAGGACGCTGCCCTAACCGTGGGGAATGCTATGCCCAAAAAACTGCAACTTTTTTACTAATGGGCCCTACTTGTACACGTTCTTGTGCATTTTGTCAAGTAGATAAAGGTCATGCACCAATGCCCATTGACCCAGAAGAAGCGCAAAAGGTAGCCGAGGCAGTGCAGCTTTTGGGATTACGTTATGTGGTGCTGACTTCTGTCGCCCGTGATGACCTAGCAGATCAAGGCGCGGGGCATTTTGTCAAAACAATGGAAACCATTCGCCAGTTGAACCCAGAAACGCAAATTGAAGTGCTGACACCAGACTTTTGGGGTGGTGCTGGCTCTGGGGAAGCAGGGCAACATCAACGGATAGAGATGGTTGTGAAAGCGAAGCCAGCTTGTTTTAACCATAATATTGAGACAGTGCGCCGTTTAACCGGGCCAGTGCGTCGGGGAGCCAAGTACGATCGCTCTTTGCATGTACTGGCAATGGTGAAAGAACTTGATGCCTCAATCCCTACTAAATCAGGTTTAATGCTGGGACATGGGGAAACTGTGGAAGAAGTTCTCGAAACAATGGCCGATTTACGCGCCGTCGGATGCGATCGCCTGACGATTGGGCAATACATGCGACCATCTTTAGAACATCTACCAGTACAAAAATACTGGACTCCTGAAGAATTTGACGAACTTGGCAAGCAAGCATGGCAAATGGGATTCAGCCATGTCCGTTCCGCGCCCCTCGTGCGCAGTTCCTACCATGCTGGGGAAGGGGGACAAACAATTCAAAATTCAAAATTCAAAATTCAAAATTAAGAATTAAGAATTCTATTTGACTTTTGACTTTTAGCCCAATGCCCAATGCCCAATGCCCAATGCCCAATGCCCAACACCCAATACACAAATATTTTTAAAGAATCTGGGCAAGAGGGACATCTGTTTGGTATTTCTTAAAAAGTCCTGAAATTTAGGAGAACAGACTAATGGCTGATAAAACTGCTAATTCCCCAGTTGCTGACAGTGGTGCTAAACCTCCGTACCCCTTCCGTACTGGTTGGGCATTGTTCTTGTTGGCGATCAACTTGTTAGTTGCGGCTTACTACTTCCATATCATTGAATAGTTAGCAATTTGGTGCTGCTTAAATCGTGCCTTTGAATAAACCTTTGGGACGGATGAGCAGCACCAAAATCATGATTAACAGCGCTATACCTTGTTTATATTGAGAACCGAGTAAAGGGGTGCTGACTTCCTGCGCTATGCCAATGATAAAAGCAGCAGCGATCGCACCATAAGGGTTACCAATTCCTCCCAAAATTACGGAAGCAAATAAGGGCAATATCAAAAACCATCCCATATTCGGGCGCACAGCCGTAATTAGCCCGTACATACTGCCCCCCAGGGATGTGAGAGTGCCCGCAATTATCCAAGTCCAAAGAATTACTTGGTCTACATTAATCCCGGAAACTCTGGCTAAATCCAAATCATCGGCAACGGCTCGCATCGCTTTGCCGATTTTTGTGTTTTGTAATAGGTAGTGCAGCGCCAAAATTGCCAGCACGGCTAAACCCAATACCAATAACTGATTTTGCGGTACTTTTAAGCCAAAAATATCTAACGCTGGGATCACAGGTAAATTGTAATTTTGGTTTTTACCACCCCAGATGAGAATAATGCCATTACGTAAAAATAAGGCCAGTCCGATAGATATAATAATCAAGGTAGTAGAAGTAGCACGTAGATTGCGCATTCTTGACCACAGCAACTTTTCGGATAACAGCATTGTTAAGACTGTTCCGGCTGCGGCTATTATCATTGACAACCAAATATTTATACCTGTGGTATTCACTAACAGGGTTAAATAAGCGCCCAAAGTCAGAAAGTCACCGTGGGCGAAATTTGACAACCGTAAAATCCCATAGGTGAGGGTAAGTCCAACTGCGGCGAGAGCGATAATACTCCCCACAGCAATTCCGTTAATAATTAATTGAACAATTTGTGTATCCATAAGTCTTAAGTTGATATTAAGAAATTCCAGGCTGAGTGATTTCGTACATTAAATTGTGGGATCTTCGTCACATTCGACACTATGAGGCACTATAGGTTATGCTTGATAAATAAAAACAAATGTGCGCTAGTATACATGAAATCCTGTTCGCACTCTTGTGCGAAGCTAAACTTGTTAAGCGGTCTAGTTGACCATGCAGCAGTATTCAAGCTTACCAGAACAGAACTCTCCGATAGATGCAACTCCAACACTTTTGACCACAATCCAGCAACTTAGCACCGAGTTGTGGCTAGAGCGTAGCTTGAACCAGTTGCAAAGCAATCTCAATGATTGCCTGCTTTCTGCTTGTACTACTTTGCCACAGCAAAGAAGCCCAGAAGCAGATATTTTCCAAATTTTGGTCAACGATCTCAACCATGCTTTAAATAACAGTAAGGTAGCGATCGCTCTGTTCCAACCGCAAGAAATAACTGGTAGAGTCTGTTATGTTTCTCCATCGTCATCCCGACGAGCACAACTTCCACATTTAGAAACCATTTCTAAAAAAGGTAAAAAGCTACGTTTAAGATTAGATGAACCCATAGAACTTGAAGATTTACAGCACCTAGAGCATCAACAACCGCCAAGCGCTTGGCAGTTGAGCGATGATTCTGGGGGAATGATTGCTTGGCTAATTATTGCCTCAACTTCTAAGCGATTGGATGGAGATCCCGCCAAAGCTTTAGAAGCGCAAATGAAGCTGCAATTAGTAGCACGAGCCGTCAAATACTGTAATGTCGCCTTAGCACAGCTAAGACAACTTCAATCTTGGCAACAAAAGTCGCAATATTTGAGTAGTTCTAATCGAGAACTGGAACGTACCAATCAACTGAAAAATCAGTTTTTGGCTAATACCAGTCACGAAATCCGCACCCCGTTGAGTTCAATTATCGGGTTCACTCACCTGTTGTTAGCTCAGAGTTACGATCCCACAAAAGAACGTCATCAAGAATATTTAAATATTATTCAATCGAGCGGTAAGCACCTGCTAGCGCTTATCAATGATATTTTGGATCTTTCTAAAATTGAAGCCAATCAGCTAGAGGTTGAGTGGGGAATTGTTAATGTGCCGACACTATGCCGGAATGTAATGGCATTAGTGAAGGAAAAAGCTGCCAATAAAGGTTTAAAGCAGCTTTTAGATATAGATCCCAATGTGACAACTTTGGTAGCCGACTCCTTAAGGTTGAAACAAATGCTGTTGAATTTACTATTCAACGCGCTTAAGTTTACAACTACAGGTAGTGTTGGTTTAAGGGTTTTGGCTAAAGGTAGTTTTGTCCATTTTACAGTTTGGGATACTGGCACAGGTATCTCCCCAGAAGACCAAGCAAAACTGTTTCAACCTTATTTCCAAACTGCTAACTCCATCGCAAAGAGTGAAGGTACTGGTTTAGGTTTAGCGGTGACGCGCAAACTCGCAGAAGTTCACGGTGGTTCTGTGGAAGTTGAATCGGAGCTAAATCGCGGTTCGCGGTTTACTATTATCCTTCCGCTCAATCCTGTTGGGGATTTAGAAGGAATTGAAAGTGAAGTTTCTGATTTATCGGCTTTACCGCCGATTATTCACGCTCCTAGCTCTTTTATCGACATTTTGCTAGTGGAGAATGACCTAAACAACGCTAAATTGATGCAGATTTATTTAGAAAAATTGGGCTATCAAGTGACTTGGGCGAAAAATGCGGCGGAAATGTGGGAATATTTGGAAAATCTCACACCAGCAGTGATTTTAATGGATGTGAATCTCCCGGATGATAGCGGTCTTAACTTGGTGCGGCAATTAAGAGAAAATCAGCAGTATAGTGAGACTCCCATTATTGCTCAAACAGCAATGGCAATGACAGGCGATCGCGATACTTGTCTTGCGGCTGGCGTGAATGACTATATTTCTAAACCGATTGATTTACCTTTATTAGCTAATTTGGTAGCAAAATATAGTAAACCTGATTGACAATTGATATCAACGTCTGAGGCGTCAGAATAAAATGTATTGGCGATCGCTTTTGCTGGGATGTTTGGAATTGGGAAGCGATCGCGGAGATTGAAACCTTGATTAAGTAGGGAGACATAATTATTTGTAGGATGGGTTAGCGATAGCGTAACCCATGCGGGTGTTGGGTTACCCTTCGGGAAGTCGCTCCGCGTCTACGTTCCTCAACCCAACCTACGTCCTAATTTGGTAGCAAAATATAGTAAACCTGATTGACAATTGATATCAACATCTGAGGCGTCAGAATAAAATGTATTGGCGATCGCTTTTGCTGGGATGTTTGGAATTGGGAAGCGATCGCGCAGATTGAAACTTTGATTAAGTAGGGAGACATAATTATTTGTAGGATGGGTTAGCGATAGCGTAACCCATGCGGGTGTTGGGTTTCGTTCCTCAACCCAACCTACGTCCATCTTATATTTAATTCCAACTACCTACTTACTGGGAAATTTATTTACCCTTGCCTAAGTCAGCATAAATAATAATCTCTATAGCTAAAATCAGTAAAAGTATAAGTTCAAGAACCCCAAGAATATTCACAGCTACAGGAGGATTTGATACTAACAACCAAAAGGCGACTAATGCAATTACACCGGAAAGCACAAAAGTTATTTCATCAATAATCAACTGTTCTATTTTGCGGCGTTTGCGGTTTTTGTCACTTCTGTGAACTGTTTCCCAACCAAATATCGATTCAATCTCTGGATGGCCTGTTTGTTCTTTGATTTTTTCTGTGAGTTTGTGGCGAATATATTTGCCAATAGCGGAAATTTTCTCATCATTCACCAAATAATTCCAGCCCAATATCAGAGAAACCCAAGGAATTACCAGTAATGCATAATAATTGGCTTTATTGGTGACTGAAAAGGAAACAACTGCACCAAATACTCCTAGTGTCACATAAAGCAGGTTATCTCGAAAACCAATTCTTTGGGCTTGCTCTTCTTTGAGTTTTTCGTATTCATGAAGATAAACTTCTAACATGGATTTTTGATCGCTCATGGTATTTTCCTAATATGTGTAGCCTGGGCATTGCTACATATTATTTCCCAAATCAAATCTGAACTCTATATTTGCTTATGGTAAATTAAGCAAAACCCGTCACAATAGTAAAATAAGTTTAATTTTAGACAATATTCTCACCTATGCCTTGTGCTGTTATCCTGACTGCTATTTCTGTAGAATATGAAGCTGTACGTACACATCTGACTAACCTCGTGGAGGTAAAACATCCCCAAGGAACAATTTATGAACGAGGTAAATTTGAGGCTTGGGAAGTGGGAATTGCGGAGATTGGCGCAGGAAATACAGGAGCATCTTTCGCAGCAGAAAGAGCCATTAACTTTTTCCATCCCGATGTGATCTTGTTTGTCGGCGTTGCTGGCGGTATTAAGGATGTTCAACTTGGGGATGTCGTCGCCGCTACCAAGGTTTATGGTTATGAGTCTGGGAAGGTGGAAGTAACTTTTAAACCCAGACCGGATGTCGGACTTTCGACTTATGATTTGACAGAGCGCGCGAGGGTAGAAGCGAGAAAAACAGACTGGCTGCAAAGAGTGGAATTTACAGCAAATCCATCCCCCCGCGTCTTGGTTGCACCCATCGCCGCCGGGGAAAAGGTAATTGCTTCCACTCAGTCGAGTATTTGGCAGTTTTTGCGGGATAATTATAATGATGCCGTT
Organism: Calothrix sp. FACHB-168; assembly: GCF_963889195.1. Lineage (NCBI taxonomy): Bacteria > Bacillati > Cyanobacteriota > Cyanophyceae > Nostocales > Calotrichaceae > Calothrix > Calothrix sp. FACHB-168. The sequence continues at coordinate 217,695 of NZ_CAWPNJ010000085.1, read as the reverse complement.
GCTGTGGAAATGGAAGGACGGGGTTTGCTAGAAGCTGCTCATGCTAACCGTCAAGTTTCGGCTTTGATTATTCGCGGCATTTCAGATTTGATTGATGGTAAAAGTGCAGCTGATGCGGCTGGTTCTCAAGAAATAGCTGCATGTCATGCGAGTGCTTTTGCTTTTGAGATTTTGGCAAAGCTGAATCCTACGCCTCCAAAAATTTCAATTTACCAGAAATTTGCTTTTAATGTTGTCACCGTCAACGCCTGGGGAACAATCATCAAAAGCGAAACCAAAGAAGCCGAATATTTCACAGAACAACTCAGTCCCGGTGTCACCCTGGAAATGGTCGCCATCCCAGGGGGAACTTTTACAATGGGTTCACCGGAAACGGAAGCGGGAAGCAGTGACAGAGAGCGACCTCAGCACCGAGTCACTATCAAACCTTTCTTTATGGGTAAGTATGCTGTAACTCAAGCCCAATGGAAGGCTGTGGCTGCTCTCCCTCAAGTTAAGCGCGAACTTCAACCCGACCCATCTTATTTTAAAGGAGCAGACTTACCTGTAGAACAAATATCGTGGTATGATGCAGAAGAGTTCTGTATTAGGCTCTCAAAAGCTACTGGACAAAACTACCGATTGCCTAGTGAAGCTGAATGGGAATACGCCTGCCGTGCTGGAACTTCTACCCCGTTCCATTTTGGTCAGACTATTACCCCAGAGTTAGCGAACTATAATGGTAACTACACCTATGGTGCTGGCTCTAAAGGCAAGTACCGTAAACAAACAAACCCTGTAGGCAGCTTTAAGGTAGCCAATGCCTTCGGCTTATATGATATGCACGGGAATGTTTGGGAATGGTGTGCTGATAATCGGCATGATAATTACAATGGCGCGCCTTCAGACGGTTCAGCTTGGCTTGGTGGCATAAACGATGTTGCCGTACTGCGGGGCGGTTCCTGGATCTACATTCCTAAATTCTGCCGTTCTGCGTCTCGCCTCAACTATATCCGCGACATCCGCAACGACGTTAATGGTTTTCGTGTTGTCTGCGCGTTCGGGAGGACTTAACTAACCCTCTTTTCTTTAGCACTTGTGCCCTTTGCTCTGTTTCTTTTTCCCTTCTTTAACCCTTCCGCCTGTGGCGGATCGATTTTTTTTGGGTCATTTTGCGGCTCAATGTGGATAACCTACCACTTATCCGACGAGCTTAATTGAAGGTAAGAAAATTATAACATAATAATCTGAACTATAAATTATGAAATTACGCGATCGCTCAAGGGATGGGCAAAAATGAAAATTGCGATCGCATCTCGTCTGTTTACTGTCTCTGTTAAAGTGCGTAGGCGTAGTCCACACTTCATTGGTGTCAACTTAACGTGAAACCCGCTTTGTAGCAAGGTTTTTGCCCTCACCCCCAGCCCCTCTCCCCAGGGGAGAGGGGAGCTAGAGATCCAATTCCCCTTCTCCTTGGGGAGAAGGGGTTAGGGGATGAGGGCGAGAGGGTTTTGCACAACATCTGCCCTATATAGCTTTTAGCTAAAGTTGACACCAATGCCCGCACTTCGGCAAGCTCAGTGACCATCGTAGACATCGCCTGTCTACTCTGATATTTTGACAATGGGGCGATCGCCTAAACGAATTATTCAGTCTGAGCGATCGCTCTTCAGAAGCTTCTGCTGCTGGCGATCCGACAAAGCAAAAGTGCGATCGCTGCTTCTAAGATACAAGGGTGCGCCCTTCGACAGCATAACTCACAAAACCAACCAATAACGGTGCTTTACATTTCTAGTTCATCACCAAAGAGTTGATCTATACTTTGGAGCTTCTGTTGAGAACCACGGCGAACACGATGAATACGCACAATTCCCTCCTGTTGCTCGACTGCTTCACTCACAGTGAATAAAATATGGAATTGCTTTTTATAGAGAAGTTGACGAACCTCAATTCCCATATATTTACTTTCGAGAGCCAGTGAGCAACGCTTCGGAAAATTTTCCAGCGTTAACATAATTTCATAACATCCTCTTACCCATTGATAAGCACGTTCCGGTGAATCCTCCTTAATCCAAAGAAAAATACTTTCTATATCTGCTACTGCGGTAGGCGAGATTTCAATCTGGTAAGCCATATTTTTCCCTTAGCTGCTTCCAGGCTTCCTTTAGAGGCATACCTTCTCCTTGCTCGAACTCCTCAATACTCTTTCGGATACCCGCAATAGACTCAAGTAACTCAATCCTTTCAAGAAGTTGCTGGTAGCTTTCAGCATCTTGAACAACGACAGCAGCTTTGCCATTAACAGTCAGAACCATTGGTGCTTTGGTTTCTTTGAGCCTTGCCAGAAAAGCTTTTGCACCCCTCTGGAATTCTGAGAGGGGATGGATATCACTTAGACTCAGCATTATATTTACAATAAATTATTTGATAATTTCATGATAAAAATTTCCCATTGTTTTGTCTAGGGCGATCTCACAACCTGGCAAATTGGCAACTGCGTAGGCGTAGCCCGCACTTCGGCAAGCTCAGTGACCATCGTAGACATCGCCTGCAAAACAATGCTGGTTACTTATTACCAGTAACTACAATAGAATTTGTTGGGTGCTATAGGATTGCGGTAGGGCTAGAAAAATGACAATAACCGAAAAACTTGCGCAACTCAAAGCTATCTTTGCAGAAATGGAGCAGGCGCTAATTGCTTACTCTGGGGGTGTTGATAGTACTTTGGTTGCTAAAATAGCTTATGATGTTTTAGGCGATCGCGCTTTGGCTGTGACGGCTGTTTCTCCGTCGCTATTGCCGGAAGAATTGGAAGATGCGAAAATTCAAGCGGCAACGATTGGGATTCCTCATCAAATTGTCCAAACAAACGAAATGGACAATCCTAATTACACCTCTAATCCTGTTAACCGTTGCTATTTCTGCAAAAGCGAATTGCACGACACACTCAAGCCTTTAGCTAGGGAATTGGGTTATCCCTACGTTGTGGATGGAGTTAACGCTGACGATTTACACGATTATCGCCCAGGAATTCAAGCAGCGAAAGAAAGAGGTGCGCGATCGCCTTTAGCGGAAGTTGGTGTGAGTAAAATGGAAGTGCGCCAGCTTTCCCAAGAACTGAGTTTACCTTGGTGGGATAAACCCGCGCAACCTTGTCTGAGTTCCCGCTTCCCCTATGGTGAAGAGATTACTGTTACTAAGTTACAACGTGTGGGGAGAGCAGAAATTTACTTACGGAAACTGGGGTTAAAGAATTTGCGGGTGCGTTCGGAAGGCGATACAGCCAGGATTGAATTACCGCCAGAACAAATTAAAGAATTTGTATTAACTACAGATTTACCGCAAGTAGTCTCGGCTTTTCAAGGATTTGGGTTTATTTACGTAACCTTAGATTTAGAAGGTTATCGCAGTGGTAAGTTGAATCAGGTTTTACCAATTGCTATTGCAAATAAAGGCTAATTTGTCAATAATCAGAGACGCGATGAATCGCGTCTGTACAAGAGTCATACCAATTGGAAAAAAGAATGCGACAGATTGTAGGGGCACTGGCACTGCCATGCCCTCTAGAATATTTTGATGTGTCGCAAAGATTATTGAAATTGGTATCAGTTGTCAATAGATTTTGCTGGGTTTAGCACCGCTAAACCCATATGATAGATTTTTGAATGCGATCGCACATTAGCGATCGCGGTGATCAATTAATTGTTTATCTGGTTTTGATGCAGGGGAATTTCAATTGTAAACTCTGTACCTTTGCCGAGGGCAGATTTACAATGTAACTTGCCTTGATGCTTTTCTGTGACAATTTTATAACTAATAGATAAACCTAAACCAGTACCTTTACCAATAGGTTTGGTAGTGAAAAAAGGTTCAAATAATCGCTGGTGTAAATCTTCAGGAATTCCCCAACCATTATCGCTAATTTTAATTAACACTTGTTGATTGATTGTTAATAAAGTTTTCACACTAATCTGCATATTTTGAAGTTGGTTTTGCGTAAAAAATGCATCTTCTAAAGCATCAATAGCATTGGCCAAAATATTCATAAATACTTGATTCAGTTGTCCGGGATAGCATTCTATGTAAGGAAGATTGTCATATTCTTTAATAACTTTTATTTCTGGACGTTTATCATTAGCTTTGAGGCGATGAGCTAGAATCAGTAAAGTACTATCGATACCTTCATGAATATTTACTGCCTTCATTTCTGACTCATCTAATCGGGAAAAATTGCGTAGAGAAAGCACAATTTCTGTGATTCTATCAGCGCCAACTTTCATCGAATTGAGTAAGCGGGGTAAATCACTAATGATAAAGTCAATATCAATTTTTTTGGCATGACTGTGAATTTCTGGAATAGGTTGGGGATAATGCTGTTGGTAAAGTTCGATTAATTTCAATAAATCTTGAATATATTCATCGGCAGGAATGATATTTCCTGAGATGAAATTAACTGGATTATTAATTTCATGGGCAACTCCGGCTACTAACTGACCTAAGCTAGACATTTTTTCGCTTTGTACTAGTTGACTAGCTAATTGTTGAGCTTCTGCTTTTAATTGTGCCTCAGAATTGCGTAATATTTCTTCTGCTTGTTTACGTTTGGTAATGTCATGGAGAATAACTACATATTCTTGAAAATGTTGATGGGGACGATCGGAAATTGCTACTTCTAAAACTTTGCTATTGGCTTTGTGGGTGAAAGTTTGTTCGCTGCGTTTTGCCCATTGTTGGGGATTTACAGCTAATTCTGGTAACAATTTGTTAAGGTGTTTTCCTAACAAATCGGATGGATGAATATTAAATAATAATTCTGTGGCGGGGTTTGCTTGGTTGATAATCCCTTGTTCATCTGTGACGAGAATAGCATCTTGAGCAATTGTAAATAAATGTTCGGCAGCTTCTCTGGCTTCTGCGATCGCTACTACTTGAGGTAAACTTGTCCAACAAGCGATCGCAACTCCGACAAAAGCAATAGTCATCAGCAAGACAACAAATAAATTTTCGCCTTCGCTATTTGTAGTATGATTTAGCTGAAAACCAAATACCCAACCGATGGTAACAGTACTACATAACAGCAAAATCAAGATACTAACTTGAAGCATTACAGAATCTTTGATAATTATCGCTGGGCGCGATCGCTCATATTTCATCCACCAACGGGGACGGAAAGGAGAAAATGCAAAGCGGCAGATTGCAGCATTAATCCCTATAATCCCAATGGGAAGAAATAAACCCAGCAAAAATTCTCGCCATCCCCAAGCTAATCCACCGACAAACAAAATTGCTACTTCTACCAGCAAAATACCTAATGTAATTCGCGGAAATAATACTTGTGGTTTGTTCCGTTGTAACCAGATTCCTAGATGTACAGCCATAATCGAGATAAACCAGCCGACATTACCAACAACCACAATCGCAGCGACATTTCCCCAAATTAAGCAACCCAGGCTAAGTACTAGTGTTAATGCTAAAGCAGGGCCAAATACACCCCGCCGAGATACTACGGCAAACACTGGCGCGAGATGACTATCTTGCGCTAATTGATACAAAATACGCGGACAATTAGAAACCACTGTTGCACAGGCTAAAAGACAAGAAGCGCTGAGTAAAAATGTGATAATTAAAGCAGCCCCATCTCCCCAAAAGGGTTTGGCAGCAGCAAGCAAGTTTAAAAAAGCACTATCTTTGAGGTTAGCATCTGTAGCTAAACGCATCACTACCCAAGATGCACCTAAATAAATTGGTAACATTAACCAAGCAGCTACTTTGAGACTGAAGAGAGTTTTGCTAGGATGATGGCTGTCAGCCACAAAAGAAGCAGCAGTTTCACAAGCATAAGTGGCATAGGTAACGTAAAGAAACCACTTAGCCCAATCTCCAAAGCTAATTAAGGATAAATTTTCTGGGAAAAAGCCAGGGCTAGCTGATGAGAAAGCTAACCAGCCAAGTCCTTGGGCGGAAAAAATCAGGAGTAAACCAAATGCTGGGATAACAAAAAATAAATGTAGAATACTTAGGGCACGAGTACCACTAAATGCCAAAACAAAGGGAAGTAAGGTTAAGCCAATTTCTAACAATAGTTTAGGACAGCTAATACCCAAAGCTGCCAAATTTACCTCAATTAAGTCTGTCAAGACAATGGCGTTAACTGGTAACACCGATACCCAACTGAAATAATATCCTAATGCAGCATAGCGAGCTAAACCTGGATACCGCTTCAGCAAATGACTTGCATAGTTAGGAGTTCCGCCAGCGATATTTTGCAAGTGAAATCCCAAATGCTGCATTTGATAGTTAAGTAACATCCCACAGAGAACAGCCGGAATCCACACAAAGATAGCTTGGGAACCTAATGCTGCATGAATTGCGGGAATTACTGCTATCCATAGGATATGACCTGTTAGACCAAAGCCCCAAGTTTCTAGTGAACTTAAGCTTCTAGTTAAGTTTCCATGCAAAGATTGGTTAACAGGATCGCGATCGCAATTAGACATGATGACAGAATTGGGAATAATCTACTTCTTTCACTATCTAGAGTTCCCATTTATCTGGGAGCAAAAGTACTTAGAAGCTGTTAGCGTAATAAAACGTCAGCAAAAAAGTTTATTAACAGCATGGGTGGCAAATTAATTGTATTTGAAGGGGTGGAAGGCTGCGGAAAGACAAGCCAGATGCAGCTTTGTCAAGCTTGGTTGCAAAATATGGGTATTTCCGTATTCTTGACGCGAGAACCAGGAGGAACAGAATTAGGTTTAGATTTGCGCCGCTTGTTGTTAGAAAAGGCTGATAATAAACCGATCGCAGAGGTAACAGAACTATTGTTATATGCTGCTGATAGAGCGCAACATGTGGAACAAGAACTTAAACCCTATTTAGCCCAGGGTAAGTATATTTTATGCGATCGCTATGTTGAATCGACTATTGCCTATCAAGGTTACGGTCGGCGGTTAAATATGAGTTTAATTGACCAGCTCAATTATATTGCTACTGGGGGTTTACAAAGCAACTTGACGATTTGGTTAGATGTGGATGTAGAAGTCGGACTGGCGCGTAAACGTGGCGCGGAAGCAAGTTTAGACCGAATTGAACAAGAAACCATCGCTTTTCACCAGCGCGTACAGCAAGGTTACGCAGATTTAGCCGCAGCTTTTCCCGAAAGAATTATCCGCATCGATGGCAGTTTGAGTAAAGAAATTGTACACCAAACCATTCAAGGCATTTTACGCGATCGCCTATTGCTAGGATAGAGGCTAGAGACTAGGGGCTAGGAAGATAAATAACAAATTTCCAATGCCCCATGCCCAATGCCCCATGCCCCATGCCCCATGCCCCATGTCCCATGCCCCATTTCAACCACTTTTAGGACAGCAACAAGCTATAGAATTATTAACTCAGGCGGTGAAACAAAATCGCGTCGCACCAGCTTATCTATTTGTGGGGCCGGATGGGGTGGGACGGAGTTTAGCAGCGCGGTGCTTTATTGAATTTCTCTTTGCGAGTTTTGTAGAGACAAAATTAATTTCGTCTTTACATAATCGCTTGCTGCAAGGTAACCACCCAGATGTATTGTGGGTAGAACCTACTTACCAATATCAAGGACAGTTACTCACAGCCAAAGAAGCAGGTGAGAAGGGTGTGAAGCGGAAAGCACCACCTGTGATTAGGTTAGAGCAAATTCGGCAAATTACAGAATTTCTTGGTCGTCCCCCTTTGGAAGCACCAAGAAATATTGTAGTGCTGGAACAAGCAGAAACTATGGCGGAAGCAGCAGCTAATGCGTTACTCAAAACTTTGGAGGAACCAGGACAGGCGACTTTGATTTTAATTGCACCTACACCTGACTCTGTGTTACCAACATTGGTGTCACGCTGTCAACGCATTCCCTTTTCTCGCTTGGATGAGTCTGTTTTAGCTGAAGTGTTAACTCAATCCGGTCATTCAGAGGTTTTGCAGAATCCCCCATTGTTGAGTATAGCCGCAGGTAGTGCGGGAAGTGCGATCGCATCTTATCAGCAACTCCAATCTATCCCCCCTGAGTTACTAGAAGCTGTGAAAAAAGCACCTGCATCTTACCGTCAAGCGCTGGAGTTAGCGAAAACAATTGATAAGGGTTTAGATACAGAAGCACAGCTATGGTTAGTTGATTATCTTCAGCAAATATACTGGCAACAATGGTATAAACCAGAGATAATCAAACAACTCGACAAAGCGCGTAAAGCTTTACTTTGCTACGCCCAGCCGCGCCTTGTTTGGGAATGTACTTTATTATCGTTGTATCAACAATGCCATAGGTAAGATTATTGGCGGGTGTAACGATGCTTTACACCTATGGGGAAATATTCTGGATCGCCGGTGGGAGCTAATGCAAGTTGTGGCATTTGATATTCTGGGGGAACGTAGTTAGCAAACTCGCTGTTGAGACGCAGCAGTTGGGAGAGAATTGAAGATGCGATCGCTTGTTTTTTATCTTCACTAGCTTCAATTCCCGGTGCTAACTCCACAACTATGCATAAAAAGCGGTTTTTGTCTGTGTCTTCTTGTACTTGCAAGACAAATTTACCTGTTACCCATTGGGAAATTGGCGATCGCTCTAAGCCGACTGTGACATTTTCTGGGTATATATTGGCACCAAAGTAAGAAACTGTAAAGTTAGAACGTCCAAATACATAGACAAACGGTAGGGGACGAATCCCTCTCACAGCTTGAGATGCAATGCAGATATCTGGATGATGGATGGGATCGAATCCCCATGTTGCTAAAAATTTCAGCATGGCGTCATAACTAATAATGCCACCTGTATCTAAGATGTTATAACGCACTAAGGGAATACCATTATTCCCGGAAAATAGTAATGTGCGATCCTCAACTTCAAAAAAGCGGCTGATGGGGTCATATTGTATCAAAGTTGGCAGACGCGATTCGCCAAATAAGGCTTTGGCTGCATCGGGATTTTGAGCTAAGAAACGGCGAATGCAGATACTCAAGGGTGTTTCATTCCCTAATACACCGGCGTCAGCAGTTCCGTAAAGGGATGCGAAATCATAACAAGGATTTGACGCACCTATCCTTTCTGCAACCAAACTGCGCCATTCTTCACTAAAGACTTCTCCCGCCATGACTAACTTGATATGATATTGCTGCCATTGCACACCTTGAGCAATACCCGTATCAATGACATCTTTCAGAAACGGCGGATATCCTAATAATACAACTTGGTCAAATCCTGCGCCGAGTTCCTGAACTACCCGGAAGATTTCTGTTTTATTATTTCCTGGGGTAATGACTGTGATGGGGTAACCTTTACTCGCCAGATAGCGACAGCAGTTAGTGGTAAACATTCCCCCTACCCATGTACCCAAGGTAAAGCAAACTACTGCTAAGGTGCGTTTGGTATCTGCATAAAAGCTGTCGTGAAAAATTTGCTCAAAGCGGGTGGCGATTTGTAGTTCATCGCTGAAAAAACGCGGCCAAAATGTGGGTTTACCTGTGGAACCGGAGGAAGCGGCTATCATATCGCATTCGGATAACTGCCCATTGCGGCACAAGTCGGTGAGGGGATAGCGGGAGATATAATTATTTTTGGCGATCGCGGGTAAATTTTGAAAATCTGCTAAACTCTGGATCGTTGCGGGATCGATTTCCTGTTCTTTGAGAAAGGCTTGGTATGCTGGCACATTTGCAGCGACATCGTGAAATAAAGCTAAAACTGCTGATTGAGTTGGTGTTTCTAGATGCTGTTGTAGCAAGGTATCTAGGGGTGTAGAGACAAAATCACCAAAGGCTGTAATTGCTTTTTGTTGTTGTGATGTGCTGTTCATGAGTAATTAGCAAATTAAATTAAGTAAGGCATCAAGTAAAAATAAGTAGTGCGAGCATCTTGCTCGTGCGGGCAAGACTTCGGCGTGAGCGCTCAGTCGAACGCTGCCCGCACTACAAATATTAAATTGTTCAACTTATTTTTACACGACTCCTAAATTAAATAAATTAAATCCAACTTTCTACAGGAAATTCCCTGACTTGACGCATTCTTTGAAAATCACTATCTGATGTTACGAGAATTAATGAATGGCGTAAAAGTGTAGCTGCAATCCACAGATCGTTTTCACCTATACCAATTTCTTGTAGTTAAGTTTTTTGACGTTTACTCTTTTCTTTGGGGGCGAATTTTTTAATAATGTCATTCTTTAAATCTCCGTAAATCTCTGCTGTCTCATCATCAATTGGATAAATATCTATGCGGTTAAGAAATGCTCTAATTTTGATGAGGTTTGCAGTTTTTTGTTGGGAGTTTTGAGCCATAAATCTGAGTTCGCCTGCAACAATAGCACAGGTTGCAAGTCTCACCTTTCCTAATTCCCGAAAGTAATTGACAACTTTTGCTTCACCTTCTATCAAATAACTGCAATGATTTGTGTCAAGTAAATACATGCTTAAAATTCTAGTGGCAGTCGAGAATCATGTACAAGCTGAAGACATTCTTTAATATCATCACCTGACCAAGTGCCGGCAAATTCTAGTAAATCTTCAGCTGTCGAACCATGTAATTTATTTGTATGAGAATGTTTTGTTGTATGAGTGGCTTTGATTTCTCTAATTAAATTAAGTGCTTCTGTGAGTAATTCTGGTGGTAAGTTTTCTATTTCTTCAATTAATAATTCTTTAGTAGTCATATTTTATCTGTCGCTGTATTGCTTTATTGTTCATTTTAGCGTTTTTTTAGAAATCAAATTAGATGTTTATAGTTGTGCTAATGCTTCATCAATGTTTAGAGGTATTTCCTGTTCTACTTTCTTCATTGCTAAGATGAGTCCTTCATCCTCAATAGCTTCTAGCAACCGGAGATAATCATGAAAATCTATGACTACTTTGCGGATATTACCTTCCGTGTCAGTAATCAGTTCTTGCGCAAAAGGGTATTTATCAGCTTGCATTGGGATTGTGATGTTGGTAGTCATATTATGACTTTAGCGTTAATAGATATAGTATGGCTTGAGCAAATGTATTTGTGAGATTTTACTGTTGAGTAAAAGTCCATTAAACCCAACTGCTAAGACAAATATAAATAAATTTTGATTATTTTTAGCAAATGAATTGTGCTTTCCCAAGGAAAATACAGCGCAGCTGAACCTTTTTATGTGGAAGCTTTGGATATTTTTGAGCGACAATTAGGGGTGAATCATCCCCATACTGTTACTGTACGTGAAAATTTAGCATATTTTCGCGCTCAGTTCTCCTCAGAACAGTAAAATTCTCGTTTTTAACCTCATCCATTAAGCTTTTAGCTTGAAGTTTCATGTTCCAAACGAGAACATTCTTGTTTTTAGCTCGAAGTTTCCTGTTACAAACGAGAACGTTCCTGTTTTTAGCTTGAAGTTTTATGTTCTGAACTCGAAGTTTCCTGTTACAAACGAGAACGTTCCTGTTTTTAGCTCGAAGTTTTGTGTTCTGAGGTGGAATGATTGAGTTATGAAGGCGATCGCTGTTTTTCTATTCTACGTGGGATAGTATGCGATCGCGATAATGTGACAAATATCGCTCATTGTTGGGTTTCGTTCCTCAACCCAACCTACACAGGTTTAGGTTTTTGATTGAATCGGTGCGATCGCTGTTTTTCTATTCTACGTGGGATAGTATGCGATCGCGATCGCTTGATAAATATCTGTTAATGTTGGGTTTCGTTCCTCAACCCAACCTACGCAGGTTCAGGTTTTTAATTGAATTAGTGCGATCGCTGTTTTGATATTCTACGTGGGATATTGTGCGATCGCGATCGCTTGATAAATATCGGTTAATGTTGGGTTTCGTTCCTCAACCCAACCTACACAGGTTCAGGTTTTTGATTGAATTAGTGCGATCGCTGTTTTGATATTCTACGTGGGATATTGTGCGATCGCGATCGCTTGACAAATGTATTTAAATGTTGGGTTTCGTTCCTCAAGCCAACCTACACAGGTTTAGGTTTTTGATTGAATCAGTGCGATCGCTGTTTTTCTATTCTACGTGGGATAGTATGCGATCGCGATCGCTTGATAAATATCTGTTAATGTTGGGTTTCGTTCCTCAACCCAACCTACGCAGGTTCAGGTTTTTAATTGAATTAGTGCGATCGCTGTTTTTCTATTCTACGTGGGATATTGTGCGATCGCGATCGCTTGACAAATATCGCTTAATGTTGGGTTTCGTTCCTCAACCCAACCTACACAGGTTTAGGTTTTTGATTGAATTAGTGCGATCGCTCTTGTGAAGATGATAAAGTCACAAGCGATCGCCTAAAATGGAATCCATTCCAACTGATCTATCCATTCTTCTGCCTCAGTAGTTTCCCAAACTAGCAAAAGTTCTTGTGCAAGTTGACCTATTGGTATTCTCGGACGCACCCAGAATAATCCCCAAATATGTCTATTTTCTGCCCAATGTGCTTCGATATGTGCTGGCATACTAGTACGATTATCTGTTACCAACAACCTTTGAGATAATTCTAGATAACGTAACACATCGGGGTCTAAAGTTCCTAGTTCTGGTGCATTATTCTCTCCTACACGCACAATATCTATAGCAGGGTTTAACCGCAGAACTGCTACTTTTAACCGGGGTGACAAATTTTCATCGAGTAAAAAGCGAACCTTCACAAAGCGCCTACCTGCTGTTCAGTTTTTTGAGATTTTAATGTTCTCAGACGTTGCACTAATGCTGAAGGATTAGCAATAGATTCTTGATAACGCTGCTCGCGCCATGATGCTAAACGTAAAAGATAAGCGTCAATTTGTGCGCGATTATGGAGGTAGTAAGTAATAGTAGCGTGAATTTGCTCTAAAGTCAGAGTGGGTAGATTTGCAACAATTTCTTCGGGTGTATATCCTTCTAAATAATAGTCAAGTACATTGTCAATGCCGATGCGGTGTCCTTTCAAGCGAATATCATCGGCAGAGATAAAGTCAAAATAATCTTCTAATTGCATCGCTTCACGGTTAATTCTAGTTGCTTGCTCTATTATCTCGTTTCACAGCTTTCTAGTTGCGATTTTTAACCTGCTGTGCGTTAGCGCTTGAGTAAAATTTTCTCTGGTATGGTGTGCGATCGCGATAATCTCATAAATATGGCTTGATGTTGGGTTTCGTTCCTCAACCCAACCTACACAGTTGCCGAAAAATGAAAAATTTGTATTGCACTCCAGTGTAAACCGCTATAATCAAAGGTTCAAAATCATCTATTGCCCATGATTGAAATTGACGGTTCCTACGGAGAAGGGGGCGGACAAGTTCTGCGTACCTCCTTGAGTTTAGCCGCTATCACTGGCGAAGCGATAACTATTGCAGGTATTCGCGCTAAACGTAAAAAGCCGGGATTAGCCGCCCAACATCTCACAGCAGTTAGGGCGGCGGCGAAAATCTGTCAGGCGCAACTCCGGGGCGATACCTTAGGTTCAATGCGGCTAGAATTTATTCCCAGTAGTGCAGTGCAACCAGGACAATATACTTTTGATGTCACAGAAGCACAACAAGGTGGTTCGGCTGGGGCGATGACTTTGGTATTGCAGACTGTGCTGTTACCTCTAGCTTTAACAGCAGGGGAATCCCAAGTGATTTTAAAAGGCGGGACTCATGTACCTTTTAGTCCAACAATGACATACATTGAGCAAGTGTATTTACCAATGTTACGCCGCATGGGAGTTAAGGCGACAGCAAAGTTACGCGCTTGGGGTTGGTATCCGCAAGGCGGGGGCGAAATGCAGATTAAGGTCAATGGTGGTGGGACAATTAAAGGTATTACGTTACTAGAACGGGGTAGCTTACACCAAGTACGGGGACTAGCTGTGGTGACGGAATTAGCTTCCCATATTGCGCAACGGATGGCGAATCGTACAGAAAATTTATTGCGTCAAGCGGGATTAAAACCTGCTATCGAAGCTTTGCGGGAAAAGGGAATTGCACCAGGGGCAGGTGTATTTTTAACTGCTGAGTATAAAAATAGCTTAACGGGATTTGGTGGTTTTGGACGTTTGCGCTTACCTGCTGAGAAAGTTGCAGATATTGCATGTCGGCAATTATTACACTTTCATCACACAGGCGCGCCAGTTGACGAACATTTAGCAGATCAATTATTGTTACCTGCAACTTTAGCATCTGGCGCTAGTCAGTACCGCGCCTCAGAGATTAGCAGTCATTTAACCACCAATGCGGCAATTATTGAACGCTTTGGTATAGCCAAGATTACAGTGGATGAAACCGAGAAAATAGTTGCGATCGCACCTGTATAAAATTAGTAGCAGATATATTTCCTAGGGGACAAAGGGGACAAGGGGGACAAGGGGGACAAGGAAGATTACTGACTATTGACTATTGACTATTGACAAACTTCCCCAGTTATCTTTAATTGCACCAACCTAATTACTAATTCAAGTGACATAAGCATATTGATTTTTCAACCGCATAACAACTTATCTGTAAAGCAATTATGAAACTGACAATTGAATTAACAAAATCACTTTTAAACACGGAACTTCTTAGATAAACAAAAACCGCCCAAATTAACTTGAGAGCGGTTTTGAGATAGAAGTAATATATGGGGGCTTCATAGTTGTATGCCCCAGTTTCGGTATAAATCGTTCTGTATATAAGGGTATACAGATTGATTTTGACTGGTTCCGGAAAAAACTCCAGGTTAATGCAAAAATATAGCTGGAAAATGGGAATTGAGCATTGGGCAGAGACGCGATTCATCGCGTCTGTACAATTGTCTCGCTTGTCCTCCTTGTCCCCCTTACCGTGCCAAGAAATTTATCGCTAGATTGATGCTTAAGGGTACATTAGAATGTGAACTACCTACAGTGACGCTTCGCGTACACTGTAGGCTTCCTGTCCAACAGAAAGCGCAGTAGTGGATTTCTTGCGTCCTCCCTTACTCCGACTTACATCTGGGCGACAGGCTTTATCCCCCGTTCCAGAGGAGCCAGCGCCGTGGGCGGGTTTCCCGACTTGAGGCGACTGGCATGTCAAAATCCGTAGTCCCTCATCTCTGAGGTTAATAGCTGCGTTTACATCCCGATCATGTTTTGTATGGCAGTGTTCGCAAGTCCAGAATCTTACATTTAGCGGCAAACTGCCAACTTGATTCAAGCACACATGACAGGTTTTTGAACTGGGGAAGAATCTATCAACTTCCTGATATACCTTCCCTTCCATTTCTGCCTTATATTTCAACATGGTGCAAAACATTCCCCATCCAACTTGATGGATAGACTTAGCCAAGCAATGATTTTGCATCATGCCTTTAACATTAAGATTTTCCACAACAATAACTTGGTTTTCGTTAACTATCCTACGAGATAGCTTGTGCAGAAAATCTTCACGACAGTTAGTTATTTTCCTATGAACTCTAGCAACTTTTTTCCTAGCCTTGATTCGATTTTGAGAACCTTTCTGTTTTCTAGATAGCTGTTGCTGTTTAAGTTTTAAATTCTTCTCGTGCTTGTTGAGTATTCTAGGATTGTCAAATTTTGACCCATCACTGGTAATAGCAAAGTGAGTTAATCCCAAATCAATACCTATTGCCTTGCCATCTGTGTTTGGGGAAGGCTCGTCTATACCATCATCAAATAGAATGGACGCAAAGTATTGGTTGGAACAGTTTTTAGATATGGTTACAGTCTTAACTTTCCCCTCAATTGGTCTATGAATTATTGCTGATACATCGCCTATTTTTGGGAGGCTTAAATAACTATCCGCAACTTTGACCCTTCGGCTTCGCTCAGGGTCAAGATTGAGCGAAGTCGAAATCTTGACATTTTGAGGGTACTGTATTGACTGCTTACCATGTTTAGATTTGAATCTAGGGTATTTAGCTCTTTTTTCAAAGAAATTATTAAAAGCTACTCCCAAATTCAAACAAGCCTGTTGCAAGCATTGTGAATATGTCGAAGTTAGCCATTCATACTCTTTCTTTAACTGGGGAATTATCTTTTTAACTTCGTATCCAGACAAACCCTTGCCAGTTTCTTTATATGTTTGGTTCATCAAGTTCAAGCAATAATTCCATAGCCAACGACAACAGCCAAAAGCTTGCGCTAGAGACTGTTGTTGTTGGGCATCTGGATATAATCTAACTTTGACAACCTTTAACATATTAGAGTAAACGATGTTCTCTATAAAAGAGAATAACACAAGATTTGTACCCCTTCTGGGAAGCAAGCTACGTTTCCTCCATGTTCTGCTAAGAGTTCTTCCTGCAGAAGAATTTGGTCACATAACTGTCGTTAACTCACGCGCAATTCATCTCACGCCTCACCCGAAGGGGAGCGTGAGATGAATTGCTGTTTAAGCTAAACTAGTACGGGCGCACTATTGTGAGTAGAGAATGTCTGATTTAATTTTATTTTGGCATCGTCGGGATTTACGAATTGCAGATAACACAGGACTAGCGGCAGCGCGGCAACAAAGTTCTCAGGTAGTGGGGGTATTTTGTCTCGATCCGAATATTCTGGAAGGGGATGATGTTGCACCTGTGCGCGTAACTTATATGATTGGCTGTTTGCAAGCTTTACAACAGCGATATGCGCAAGTAGGTAGTCAACTGTTAATTTTGCGAGATAATCCTGTAAAAGCCATTCCCAGGCTAGCTGCGGCGTTAAATGCCAAAGCTGTATTTTGGAATTGGGATGTAGAACCTTATTCTCAAGAACGCGATCGCAATATAATTGATGCTCTTAAAGAAAAAGGTATCGGATTTTTAGAAAAAAATTGGGATCAAATTCTGCATACACCAGAAGAAATTTTTACAGGTAGTAATAATGCTTACACTGTTTACACGCCTTTCTGGAAAAATTGGATTAGTAAACCTAAAGCCAAACCAGTAGAAACTCTACATGATGTCGCAGGTTTAACACCAGAACAACAAGAAATAGCTAAACAAGCAGGCGCGATCGCATTACCCACAGCTAAAGATTTAGGATTTATTTGGGATGGTGGCTTAATTCTTCCCCCAGGAGAAGCCGCAGCGCAAAAGCGGCTTGAGGAATTTACTCATGCTGCTATCAACGAATATCAAGAACAACGCAACTTTCCCGCCGTTGAGGGTACATCTCAACTGAGTGCAGCTTTCAAATTTGGTGCTATTGGGATTCGCAGCGTTTGGCAAGCTACCCTAGAAGCATTAGAAAATAGCCGCAGCGAAGAAACTGAAGCTAATATCCGCACTTGGCAACAGGAATTAGCATGGCGAGAATTTTATCAACATGCAATGTATCATTTCCCAGAATTAGCCGATGGCGCATATCGCAACACTTTTAAAAATTTCCCTTGGGATGATAACGACGAACATTTTCAAGCCTGGTGCGAAGGTAGAACAGGCTACCCCATTGTTGATGCAGCTATGCGACAAATGAATGAGATTGGTTGGATGCATAACCGTTGTCGGATGATTGTTGCTAGTTTTCTCACCAAAGATTTATTAATTAATCCCAAATTGGGCGAGAAATATTTTATGCAACGGCTAATTGATGGCGATTTATCTGCTAATAATGGTGGTTGGCAATGGAGTGCTTCTAGCGGTATGGACGCGAAACCATTGCGAATTTTTAACCCAGCTAGCCAAGCTCAGAAATTTGATGCCGATGGCGAATATATCCGTCAATGGTTACCAGAATTGCGTTCTCTAGATACGGAATATTTAGTAACAGGTAAAATCACGCCTTTAGAACGTCGCGCTGTTGGTTACCCAGACGCAATTGTGGATCATAATCAACGCCAAAGGCAGTTTAAAAACCGCTATCAACAGCAAAAAGAGGTGGTGGGGTAAAGTGATAATCAAGTTTGTAGTCAGCAGATATGGCACTCAAAACTGTATAAGTACCTAAACAAAATATTGACCGTCATTGCGAGCGGAGCGAAGCAATCCTAGCCATTGCGATTGTTTAAATTCGTTACTCTTCGGGAAAACCAAAGGCGAACGCGACATTCGCAATGACTAATACCAATTTAATATGAAGTTGCATATATCTAGATCCCCCTAAATCCCCCTTAAAAAGGGGGACTTTGATTCTTTTCCCCCCTTAAAAAAGGGGGGCTAGGGGGGATCGAATTCTATGCAGCCTCATAAAAAATCGGTATAACATTATGTAATTAATTATGTTTAACTACCTAGCAAGTTAAAAAACGGTTGTGACAGATAGATCCCTCAAAAGACTGGTCAAAAGCCTTACACAATCCAAAATCTAAAATATAAAATAGTAGTACGTTCAAATTAACAAAATTTTCTAACGTACAGCGATTTTAAATAAGTAAGCCATAAATACTAGGGTGGGCATTGCTACTTCTGTCATGATGGTTAACAAATCTAAAAAATTAAATTCCAAAAATTTTTAAGTATATATACTTATTGAAATTACATACTTTATACTATATCCTCATATATATTTTGCTTAAAATTGTTGTTCGCTAAAATTATATTAATTCAATTAAATATTACATGTGGCAGACATTAGTAATTGACCAAAGCCATATTAATCAAAAGATTGATATTTTTAAAACAGCATTGCGTGATGATTCACAGACAGAACAATTAATTGTTCAAAAGTACATAATACATGGAACTCCTTATGTTTTTAAAGACGATGAGGGCAAATACTTTGATCTCAAACATGAAATTGCAACTCATTTTGAAGAGAGACCTGAGTGTGTACTTATGGTTGGTTCCGCTAAATTAGGCTTTAGTATAGCTCCAAATAAATTATGGAATTCATTTTCCGAAGAATCAGATATAGATATAGCTATTATATCTAGAGATATTTTTGAAAAATTTTGGGCAGAATTGTATGATTTCGATATAGGTTTGATATCTAGAACTGAGAGGGAAGAACAAAGATATAAAAAATTCTTGAAATATTTCTTCAAAGGTTGGCTCAGACCAGATTTATTTCCATTTAAATATTCTCGCACGAATGAGTGGTTTGAATATTTCAAATCAATTTCTTATAAATATACACCCCAAAAAATAGCTGGAGCTATTTATTATAATTCTAATCTGTTTGAAAAATATCATATGCAGAATATAAAAAACCTTAGACAGGAGAATCGTTAAGATGAGTAAAAATGGTATAGCAACTAATAAAAAAGTTTTAGATTTATTCAATATGATGAAAAATGGTACTTTAATACTTGCTCCATCTTTTCAACGCAAGCTTGTATGGAATGATGCACATAAAGAAAAATTTATAGAAACAATTTTATTAAAACTACCTTTTCCTGAAATATATTTGGCTGATGGTGAAATTGATCTTGATACCCAAACATCAAAAACACTAGTAGTAGATGGACAACAAAGATTAAGTACAATCTACCAATATGTTACTGCATCACCGGAATTTACTATTAAAAATATAAATAAATATGAAAATTTAACTACACAGGAAAAAACTGATTTCTTCGATTATACCGTTGTCGTCAGGGACTTAGGAAGAATCCCTGAAAGTGAAATTCGTGAAGTTTTTAAAAGAATAAACTCTGTACAATATGCACTAAATGCAATAGAAATTAGCAACTCATTATATGAAGGTGAGTTTATTACAACTGCTAAAGATATTCTAGAAAACAATGCTATTTTTACAAATCTAGAGGTGTTTAGTGAAGGTGAATTTTCGCGGATGAAAGATTTGGAATATGTATTGCTAATTATGTCAACAATAGAAGAAGGGGGGTATTTTGCTAGTGATAAAGAAGTAAAGACATATGTAGAGAAGTATAATAATGAATATACAAATAAAAATTTGATGTTGAATAATTTTCATGAAGTATCTAAATTAATTATTGCGTGTAATATTCCTTCAGATAGTTTATGGATTAAGAAATCTAGTTTATTTACTTTAATTGTTGAATTAATAAAAATTAAAAACAAGTATGGTTACTTACCTAAAGAAGAAACTTTAATTCATGATTTAAATTCTTTAGAAGAACAACTATACAACAATAAGAAAGAAGATGTATCTATAAATATGTTCGCTCAATATTATTATTATACACATCAAGGTACTGCTAGTAGAAAAGGGCGTAATGTTCGTGGTCAACTTATAAATAGAATTTTAGAAGCAAGTATGAATGTAAAGTAGCGAATTTTATAAAATTTATGTTTATCTAGCATAGCACTCACTAAAATAAGAGAGATTGTACCAATACGATCTCACTCTTTAACTTCCATACTCACCTAGATTAAGACTCCAGACTTTATATGAGCTATTTGATTAGCTTCTAAACTTTGATGGCGGTGTGAAAACTCTTCAAATAATTCAAAGAATTTATCTAATGCATCACTTTCATCTTCAGAATAGAACAAAATAATTCGACTCCAAGATTGAGTATTAACTTGATTAAATCTTTGCTCTATCCATTCTTGAAACTCTTCAAAATCTTGTTCTTGCTCTGTAGGTTCAATACCAATTTCGCGGCGAGCAAAAGTGTACGCATCTAAAAAGACCTGTAAATGACTTAATGAACGCTTGCCTAAATACAAAGATGGTCTTTTTTTAACTTTTTGCAGCAATTCATAAAATTTAGACATACCTAACCTCAATATTCAAGAAAAACATTTTTAGAATTCAATCTGGCTTAGTACAGCTTTGCATAAAATCTTGATGAATTGAGGGTTAACATTTAAACGTATAGGCGCTTCGCTTTCCCGCAAGGTAGGTACGCGGAGGATTTGTGAGGAATTAAGGAAAATTTGGATTTAGTTAAATTTGGAGTTATTTTGTGCGGTTCTAGTATTAGCGCTAAAATCTCGTTATATCTGTCAATATCAATACTATGAGCGTACAACCAGAGTTTAATATTTGCGTGTTTTGCGGTTCTCAATCTGGAACTAACCCTGCATATCAAAATATTGCCGCTACCTTGGGTAAGAGTATGGCAAAACGCCAAATTGGTTTAGTATATGGTGGCGCTTCTATTGGATTGATGGGTACAATTGCAACTGAATGTCTGAATGCTGGCGGTTATGTTGTTGGAGTTATGCCAGAAATTCTCATGTCTTATGAAATTGCTCATCCTGGATTATCTTCACTCATAACCACAAATAGTATGCACGATCGCAAAGCTATGATGTACAAATTATCAAATGCTTTTGTGGCGCTTCCTGGTGGTGTTGGTACATTAGATGAATTATTTGAAATTGTTACTTGGGCGCATCTTGATATGCATAAAAAACCTATCATTTTGCTAAATATTGCTGGATTTTTTAATACTTTACTTGCATATCTTGACCATACAGTTAAAGAAGGATTTGTATCAGATAAAGTTCGCTCTTTAATACATGTTTATGATGATGTAGAAATAATGCTAGATAATCTTCAGCCAGAAAATTATTTAGGAGATAGTGGTATTTCTGTGACTTCCTTACAACAATCTCTAGATGAATATTCACTACTTACAGAAGAGTTAAATAATTAATTTATTAACACAGAAGCACATTCCAGGCTTGAATTTACAGAGATGATTTGATTACTTTACTATTTCACTACAATCTTCTATCTTTAGCTTGTCTGGAAGTCGCTTCTAAAAAATCGGTAAACACTTGAGTAAATTTATGTATTCCCTCGCTACCGCCAGCAATTAAGCCTCCGGTTAAGAAAGCATCAAAACAGCGAAATATAATTAGTTGAATAGGATTATTAGCATCAAGTATGATTAGTGGTTCTAAGGAGCGAATACCGATGGCGCTAATTAGTAAACCACATAAAAGCGATGTCCATAACGCAATTATTCTTGTATTAGATTTATAAGCTAAACGTTGACGCTCTATAGTATTTAAATTGTTAATTATATTATTTAATTCATCAATATATACTTTGATTTGTGAGGAAGCATCTATAGGGATTGGCGGATAATCTTGAATCAATTGCTGTTCTAAAGTAGTTCCGCCTGATTGATTAACTTGTATAGGATTGGGTTCTATATAAGGAATTTGAGTTTGTTGTTGCTCTGCAATTAGTTTTCTTTTCTCAGTAAGCAGGAAATTTTGTTGCTGAATACTCACTTCTAATTGTTCTGTGGTGGGGCCTCGCCAAGTGGTGATAAAAACTTCTAAGGAACGCTCTAATAATAAAGAAATAAAAAATGGTAACGCAAGTAACTGCATAATATCATCAAATCCAAAGGGTCTTAACGCTAAAGGACGTTGTGATAACCAAGCAGTAAAAGTTACCAATAAAAAGCTAATAACTATTAAGAAAATAAATAATGGAGATTCCAGAGAAAGTTTGAGCAACATTTCTATATTCCTGTTCTGTTCCACAATATCTAAGACGGAGGGAAATGTAGAACAGCAGGAAGAAATGGAGATTGTTGATTGTTGACTGTTGATTGTTGACTGTTGATTGTTGACTGTTGACTGCGCCGCACTGAGCCTGTCGAAGTGTTGACTATTGACTAATTAAATTCCTGCGCCATCAAGAAAGTCTTCAATTACACGATCGCTCTCTGAATGGCTAGTATCAATTACTGCTTCATCTACTTCAATTGGCGATACATTCGGCTCAGTTTGTAGCTGTTCTAGCTGTTTTTCTAAGTCTTTGACTCGTTCAAATAAGGCGCGGATGGCTTCTGCTTCTACGTCCCGGACTTTACCATGTGCGAGAATATCGCCATTGGCGTTGTTCTGGCGAGTGATTCTTCCGGGAATACCTACGACGGTGGTATCGCTGGGTACATCGCGCAAAACTACCGAACCTGCACCGACACGGACGCGATCGCCTATTTGAATATTTCCCAAAACTTTTGCGCCTGCTCCTACTACTACATGGCTACCTATTGTGGGATGGCGTTTACCAGTCTCTTTTCCTGTCCCACCAAGGGTTACGCCTTGATATATCAGCGCATAATCACCGACAATTGCTGTCTCGCCAATTACTACCCCCATACCGTGATCGATAAATACACCCTTACCAATGACTGCACCAGGGTGAATTTCAATCCCCGTTAAAAATCGGCTGATATGGGAAATAAATCGTGGAAAGAAGGGAACCCCGATTTTATAGAGCCTATGGGCTAGGCGATGAAATAGCAAGGCTTGTAACCCAGGATAACAAAACAATACCTCTAGCCAGTTACGCGCTGCGGGGTCGCGCTCATATATGGTTCGCAAATCAGTTAGTAACATACATCCCTTGAGTGAGAAGGTCTTTGATGGGCGAGGATTGGGAATTTTTCTAAATCTTCTAACTATTTATAAAAATTTTATAAGATAATCTACGGTAAGTCGATAGGTATACGTACAATTTTCGTTGTAAATAGGCGATCGCATACTATACTTTTAACAGCAGAATTTTACGCTAAATCAATCGACCTACCGTATTATATTGATTAAAGACTTGAACACTCAAACCTACGCCCTGCTGGATCTGTCGTCCAAAGTCGAATACGCACTGCTAGCGCTTTTAGAGTTAGCAGGTAACCACAGTAAAAAAGTCCCTCTAACCATGAGTGAGATTACAGCCAAGCAACCCATACCGGAACGCTATCTAGAACAAATTTTGACCAACCTGCGGCGTGCTGGTTTGGTGCAAAGTCAACGCGGCTCTAAAGGGGGTTTTCTCTTAGTGCGGGAGCCTTGGCAGATTACTTTATTGGAGATTGTGACTGTGGTGGAAGGCGAACGCAAAGACAAAGACAATTCAACATCCCCCACCCTGGAAAGAAGCCTCGTGCATGAAGTCTGGGAACAAGCTAATACAGCCTCGATAGAGGTGTTAAAAAGCTACACACTCCAAGATTTATGCCAGCAAAGAGAGGCTCGTTTACAACAGAGTCCCATGTATTACATTTAGTTACGCAGGAGTACCCTGATGCGGATAGCGAAAGACATCACACAGTTAGTCGGACGGACGCCTTTAGTTCAATTAAATAAGATTCCCCAATCAGCAGGCGCAGTGGCGCAAATTTTGGTGAAGCTAGAAAGCATGAACCCAGCTTCGTCTGTGAAAGACAGAATTGGTGTCAGCATGGTGGAAGCCGCAGAACAAGCCGGTTGGATAGAACCGGGAAAAACAACTTTAGTCGAGCCTACCTCTGGAAATACAGGTATTGCTTTGGCAATGGTCGCAGCCGCTAAGGGCTACCATCTTATTCTAGCGATGCCCGATACAATGAGCCAGGAACGGCGGGCAATGCTGAAAGCTTATGGGGCGCAATTAGAGTTAACACCAGGGGTAGAAGGAATGCGGGGAGCGATCGCTCGTGCAGAGCAAATTGTCGCCAAAACGCCCAATGCCTATATGTTGCAGCAATTCCGCAACCCAGCTAATCCCAAAATTCATGCTTTAACCACCGCAGAAGAAATTTGGGCGGATACAGATGGACAAGTAGATATTCTCATTGCTGGCGTGGGTACTGGCGGGACAATCACAGGCGTTTCCGAAGTGATTAAACAACGCAAACCCAGCTTTAAAGCCATTGCCGTTGAACCCATTAACAGCCCAGTATTGGCTGGTGGTAAACCAGGCCCCCATAAAATTCAAGGAATCGGCCCCGGATTTGTCCCCGCTATTTACCGTCCAGATTTGGTAGATGAAATTATTGAAGTTACAGACGAACAGGCGATTTCTTATAGCCGTCGTCTAGCCAAAGAAGAAGGGTTACTATCAGGTATTTCGGCTGGTGCGGCTTTATATGCTGCAATCGAAGTAGCCAAACGTCCAGAAAATGCAGGTCGTCTCATTGTCATGGTACAACCCAGCTTTGGCGAACGCTATCTCAGCACCTCATTGTTTAGAGATCCAGAGGAAAGTGAATGGTTAAGTAAAGTCTAAAACTTCAATTCAGACTGATTTACTGGGTATTTTTAGCATTTTTTGACATCAAACCCTGATAAAAAATCACTATATAGGACTTACGCTAAAAATCTAAGAAATTCTCCTTTCTCTGCCGCCTCAGCAGTAATCTTAGGTAAGTCCTGCTATAGGAATTTTCATAAAGCAAATTAACTTTGAGAAAGCGCCGCACAACTTAAGGGACTTCCAAGTAAAAAAATATTCCATTACTATGGTTGACGGTTGACGGTTGACGGTTCACAGTTAACAGTCAACCGTCAACCGTCAACGTTTAACGGAATAATTTATTTTTTGGAGTTCCCTAACTGCATCTGTGTATTTGCTGCACAACCGGAAGCAATTTGCTCAACAGCATCTACGCTATATCTACCTCGATTGGGTTAGCAAAATTTCTCCAATGGGAGGAGTATCGATCACGGCATCATGCTTAGCATGGACTTATTGGGGTTTGGCAACTGTTCTGACGACATGCCATTTATTGTCAGGATCGCTGCCAAACCCCTGAAATAGTGACAACAATGAAAACAATGAAAACGTTTCTCGAAAGAGCCGCATTGCTCCTGGCTCTGCCTATCTGTATCTTCGGTCATTTCTCCTTGCCTGCTGCTGCTGATTCTACGGCTGACCTGATCTTGAGTACTCAATGCCAGGGTGGTTACAACATTGATATTTGGCAAAATTATCAATCTGGTGAACTACTGTATCGTGCCACCAGCCCTAACAGTAATTTAAGTTTGGGTAGTGGAATCAGCCAAGCGACAGAAGGTGTTCGAGTGTACAAGTTTCGCAATGGTGATTATGAGTATTGGGTGTGGGATGGTACGTTAGATGATTCGCAGGCTGGTACGTTAGAGGTCTATCAAAACAACCGTATTCTAATGCGACAAGCTTGTACGAGGAGCTGAACTTGATTCATGAGTGGCAATTTACTTGTATTGTCTTTGCTCCTAACGCAAGAGAACAAAATCCTGTAGAAGATGTTTGGTTACAAGCTAAGAATTTCTTGCGAAAGTTTTGGCATCTATATAAATCTTTTCGTGTTGTTAAGTAGCTATTCAAATTCTTTACTAATCACCAAAAATTTTGATTTTCCCAAAGTCCAACAATATATGCCTTGTTCGTAACTCATACACGGATTGCTATAGCACGGATTTACTCTACAACTGCAAGCATCGGTAAGAGCAAGCTCCATGACTACTAACCTGCTCAACTCGCTCGAACTCAGCCAACAGTTCAATAAAACGTTGATGTTCTCCAGTCGGCAAATGAACTGGAAGCTAACTGGTATGGGCTGACCCGCCGCCAAATCCTGAACTATCGGCAACGATGACCAGCAACTAGATCCAAGCACCCCATGCACACCCATAGAGGAAACGGAGATGAAGATGCAAAATACCGCAAGAACGGAGGGAATCACAGCAGAAGCGAAAAAAGTTACCTACCTGGAGGCTGCCCGGTGGGGTAAGCATCGGGGGTGGCGGTATGTTCTGGGGCTGATGATCATCCTCTTTGCCTGGATGCTCGTTGCTAACTTCGCCAGTGCGATCGTCGCGCTTGCGCTCGGCGGCAAAGAGGGTGTCGCGGCTTTCGGTCGGCTGGATTATGCCGCATTCGGTCGGGTGGGGGGCTTTGTCGTGAGCATGGCGGGTTTTCCGGTCTTCCTCGCAGGAATTCTCATCGCCGTCACCCTTATCCACCAGCGTCATCCCCGGACGCTCGTCACGGCGAGGGAGAAGATCAGTTGGCGGCGCGTCGGTCACGGCTTTGTAGCTGGGTTTGTACCGTGGGTGCTGCTAGCCGGGCTGGGGCAGTACCTCCTTTACCCCGATAGCTTCTCTTTCAACTCCGACCTCAAGACGTTCGCGCTTTTCGTGCCGATCGCACTGGTCATCACCGCAATCCAGACGACCACTGAGGAGCTGTTCTTTCGCGGTTACATTGTGCAGGGTGCAAGCCTGATCTGGTCGAACCGCGTGTTTCTGGCGATCGTGTCAGCTGTGATCTTCACGCTGCCGCACGCCACTAATCCAGAGTCACAGGAGGGCGGCTGGATCGGGATGTTCGTCGGACTCTTCGTCGGCACGGGTTTGCTGTTTGCGATCGTTTCATTGATCGATGGCACCACCGAGCTTGCGATCGGCGCACACTTCGCCAACAACATCGCGTACTTTCTTTTGTTCAACTGGTCTGGAAGCTTCTTCACTACGCCAGCCCTGTTCAGCATCAGCGAGTACCATGCGAGATTCTACGACATCACCTCTCTCGTGCTGATTCCCGTTTTCCTGGTAATTGTTTTCCGGGTGTTCAAACGCGACGAGGCATCCGAACCCGTCCCCCAGAGCCATTGGCAGGGTCGTCGGTGACCCCGCCAAATCCTGAAACCATTAGTAACTGTCCACTTCGTTTTTAACCTGCCCTCGTTCCAGTTGATGGTGTTGTTCGCCAGCACGGGCTGATAAGACGGATCGGGTTTGATTTTGTGCTGAAAGTGGTCTTGATTAAAACAGGAGAAGCAGGATGATACAAGATAAAGTGGCTTTAATTAAGTACAAAGATTTTGCGCCTCGGATTACTGAACGGGGACCCTTTGGCGGAGCTTCCGATTACGAATCCTTCTCTGAGGTTGTGAGTGCTGTCAATCAGTGGATTGAAAGTACAACGATCCAGGTGATCAATGTTGAAACCGTTGTTTTACCCGATCGTATCGAAGGCACCAGTGATGATGTCTACGGAGTGACGACTAGTAATGGTTTCCACCCAGTGATGATCAGTCAGGGTCTTCCAATCAAATGCTTTCAATGTGTGCGTGTCTGGTACAGAGAATAAGCTGCACCGGAGAAGAAATAATGCAACGATCTACCTTGTTTACTTTCCTGTACCTTGCGCTGGGAGTTTGTCTGAGTGCGATCGCACTTGGATACCCAAACCTGCCTTCGGGTCTTCAAAGAAGCTTGTTCATCAGTGCAGGAACTTCCTACATTTTTTGTCTCCTCAGCACCTTCCCATTTTGGCGCGAGAGGACGATCCGCTTCTATCGCAGACGGAATTCAGCGGTAATTCTACCCTGGTTGGTGATGGGATTCTATATTGTTTGGATGATCTGGGAGGTTCAGAGTCAGAACTGGACGATGGAAGCCATTTTAGGAGCGTTTTCGCG
This sequence comes from Calothrix sp. FACHB-168, assembly GCF_963889195.1. NCBI lineage: Bacteria > Bacillati > Cyanobacteriota > Cyanophyceae > Nostocales > Calotrichaceae > Calothrix > Calothrix sp. FACHB-168. Next base: position 189,745 of record NZ_CAWPNJ010000085.1, on the reverse strand, counting down.
GCTAATATTTGTCTTAGGGTTTGCAGAAATCATTGTGATTACATGGCAAGTGAATTCTGATTGACACTCCCCTGCCTAAAGGCGAGGGGATTCTGTAATCTACCTCGTCACTTGCTCTTAGGACTTACGCTAAAACTCTAAGAAATTCTCCTTTCTCTGCCGCCTCTGCGGTAATCTTAGGTAAGTCCTGCTATAGGAATTTTCATGAAGCAAATTAACTTTGAGAAAGCGCCGCACAAGTTAACTGCTGCTGTGTATTTGCGGGTGATGGCGCTGCTACTAACTCAATTTTGCCATCAACACGACGATGCCAAGCAGTAGCTTGCACAAGAGTTATTGGTAATGGAGGTATTTGTGCTGTAACTGCACCATTTTTCCGATATGCAGAGAGATTGCGGGTGTCAGACCAAGTGCGATCGCTCCTGAGTTCCTGTATCGGATTTTGCGGTATTCCACCCCGACCTGTAGCTACAAATTTACTACCAATATTTGCTGCACAACCGGAAGCAATTTGCTGCGATGAATCGGTGACATTCTCTGGTAGTTCGAGTAAACCAGAATTTGGATCGACACCAATTGTATTCACTTGGACATCACCACTCAGCCCAAATTGTGAACTAGCAGTGATGTCACTATTTGTTGTAGGTTGTGCTTGAAACTTTAACCCAAAGATACCTTGAGTGGTAATTTGGATATTGCCACCGCTTCCTAAAATAGCATTCGCCGAAATATCGCTGTTTTCAGTTGGTACAGCTACAATTGACCCCACATTAATATTAATGTTGCCACCTGTAGAAGCACTTAAAGCATTAGTGATAATTTTACTACCATGCCGTAATAGTAGAACATCATTGACATTGAGGTAGATGTTACCCTGACCGCCACCATTCACCTCAGAACGCAAGCTGGCGTTGTTGTCCAGGAAGAGGTTATTGGCTGTAATATTGAGGTTGCCTGCATCGCCATTGCCTGTATTACTGACAGTAATTAATGCATTATTTTTAACAATTAAATTGTCTGATGTGATATTTACAGACCCCGCAGCCAAGCTAGTAGCGGAGGATGCAGCGATCGCACTGGGCAGATAGCTACCATTAATTATGCTTTGGGACGTTCCTTGTATGTCAATATTTTTCACGTTGAGGTTAACACTACCAGCAGATCCCTGACCCAAGCTGGAGGAAGTGATCTGTCCACCGTTAAACACACGCAAGTTATCTGCTGTCAGGTTAATTGTCCCACCTTGACCAACAGCATCCTTACCGACTCCCACAGTAATACCACTCACCCCTTGGTTAAAAGTATTGATTACTGGGTCGCTAACTTCTACATCCTGAGCATTAATCTCTATATTTCCCGCTTGACCACTTCCTGTGACATCATTAGCCACAGAGCCACCTTTTGACAGCGTCAGGTGAGCAGTATTAATTAAAATATTGCCAGCTTGTCCTAATGTAAAAGGTTGAATTGAACTAATCACAGCACTGTTTGAGCCATCCACGCCCACTCCCGAAATTTCTAGTTTCTCGGAGGCTCGAATCACAATGTCTCCAGACTTACCAATGGTGGGAGACTCAGAAAAACCAGGGATATAAAAGCCGATCAAATCTGCACTAATAATACCACCATCAAGCAGACTCACCCTTTGAGCATCAATAGTTACCTTGCCATTTTCATTCGAGTGACCACCGCTAATTAAAGTAGTAATAGCGCTAGCAAAGTATAGACCTAAATCAGAACCTAGAAATGCGTATGGAAATCGATTGTAACCAGTAACTTCCACATCTGCCGCTTTAATATTAATATTTCCTGTTCTTGAGTTATTACTGGGGATGGGGCTAAAGGATATAAAGTCGAAGGGAGAACTTAGAGTAGACACAATCCAAGCTCCATTGGCTAAACGTAAACGCCCTGTTTCGACTGTAATATCTCCGGCTCTACCTTGATTCCCCACGACGCTAGTGTGTAAACCAGAGGTGGGATATTGTCCTGAGGCTGATGCGCCCAACAAATCTACAAATTCTGTAGTTTTAATGTTAATCCCTTGCCCTTTTCCTAAGGTTCCAGTGCTAGAACTGATTTGCGAACCGTCCTGAAGTGTCAAACCTCGCCCCCGAATGTTGATTGCTCCGCCATTCAAGCCGTTAGTCTGGATATATGAGGACTGTCTGAGCAAAATATTTCCCCAATCAGCCACAGCAGGGCTAGTGAGTTGTAATCCTGCTTGATTATTCAAACCTACTTCAGTATTTCTCAATGCCCATAATTCAACTCTGCCATTAGGATTAGTCAGATAAGTCTGATTAATATCGATATCACTACCAATCAGCGCTACAGTTTCCGCTTTGAATATTTGTGGGGAACCGTACAGGAAATTGGCTGGTGAGTTACCTTGGGTGCGAATCACTCCAGCATTTGCGCCTAGTTGCAATCCTATAGGTACACTCATTGTTAATAATGGTGGTGTTGCGGAGTTTACTGCACTAAATTCCACCCCATCAGCAAATTTGATACTACTCGCCGTTGTCCCCACAAACGCACCGCCAATATTTAGACTGGCATTCGCCCCAAATACAATCCCGGCTGGATTCAGCAAAAATAAACTTACTGAGTTATTGCTATTAATCGTGTCAATCAACCCGTCAATATGAGAAATATTTCCACCAGTTACCCGACTAAATATGGTTGTAATATTTGGTGTGTTAACTAAATCAAAGGTGGCTGTCTTACCAGTTGGGACAGAAAAATTACTGAAGCTATGAAATAAATTATTGCCTTGGTTGATACCATTAAGAATCGTAAACTTATTATCGCTAGAGTTGACAATAGTGTTAGTAGTACCATCAGATGTCACCTGAGCATGAGCATAGTTGTTATCGAGCAAAGTAGTTCCTAATAGCAGCATCAAACTTGCCAATAGGGGATTCAAGCCACTACAGCCAATAGAGAGCGATCGCATTCTCTAGCCTCCTTTATACGCAATTTAATATACCCAAATGCGTATATTTTTAAACACTAACTCCGATAAACGTGTTTAAATTGCCCTAATTTTCTCAATATATTGCGACAATCATAATTTGGTATGGTGATAAATTGTAAGTTCTCACCATCACACCATGAATCAGCTTGGTTCAGCTTTCACTGAAGGAATAATCGCTTTTGCAGCTACAAATATTGATGATATATTCATCCTATTGTTATTTTTTACCCAAGTAGATAGTGACTTTCGCCGTCGGCATATTATTATCGGTCAGTATCTTGGTTTTTTGGCGATTATTTTAGCTAGCTTACCAGGATTTTTTGGCGGTTTGATAATACAACGAGAATGGATTGGATTATTAGGAATATTACCAATCTTAATTGGTCTGAAGCAATTACTATTTAGAAAACAAGAAAATTCAGAAGTCCAAACAGTATCTGATAATTTTACGCAAGCTTCACCTAGCAATTTTATTCTTTCCTTTATTTGGACTATTCTCCATCCTCAAACTTATAAAGTTGCCGCAGTCACAATTGCTAATGGTGGTGACAATATTAGTATATATATTCCCTTATTTGCTGGTCAGAATTTAAACAGCTTGGGAGTGATTTTAATAATATTTTTTTTTATGGTGGGGGTTTGGTGTGCGATCGCTTATTATTTAAGCCTTCACCCTGCCATTGCTAGTATATTAAACCGCTACGGTCATCATCTTGTCCCTTTTGTCTTAATCGGCTTAGGTTTACTGATTATGTACGAAAGAGGTACATTTACCCTAATACCTTGGTTTAAATAACCTTACCAATGACCAATGACTAATGACAAATGACTATACCTGATAAACCAACTTCCAACTAACCATCATCAATATTGCATAAACAATAAACCTTAAGGGACGCTGAGGGGCAATTTTGCAGATTTTTGCACCTAATAATACACCAGGAATTGAACCGAGCCAGATAGGTAATACTAAACTCCAATTCACTGTTCCTAAGGTGAGATGTCCTAGAGAAGTAAATAATAATAAAATTGCTGCTTGGGAAATATCTGTACCTACCAATTTACGGGCATCTAGACGGAAAAACCCAATCATTACTAAGGCAAACATTGAGCCAGAAGAAACGCTAGTTAGTCCTACAAAAGAACCTAAAACTGCACCGATAACGACTGTGAGAAACCGCCCCCAATTGGTTGTTAAATCTAACTTTGGTAGTTCTGGTAAGCTAAATTTTGGGAAAAAAGTCAGCAGTAGTAATTGTACTAGCGCTAATACTGTAACTAAGAGAATCATCACTCCTAGCATCCGCAGCAGAATGCTATCTAAATGATGTTCGCCAGTTTGTCGGAGAAAATGCAAAATTCCGACACCACACAATGAACCGGGAACGCTTCCCAACGCCAACCACTTGACAACTTCTACATCTAGGGTTTTTTGCTCCCAGTGTTTGATACTACCAACAACCTTCATTAATGTTGCTGCTACCACATCAGAACTGACAGCAATGGAAGGTGGTACCTGAAAGACAAAAATCAACATGGGAGTGATTAAAGAGGCTCCACCAATTCCTGTTAACCCAACAACGATGCCAACAAAGAAACTGAACAGTGGTAGTAATAAAAAGTGCATACTCCTATCCAACAATAAGGTTTACAGGCAGGCGAAATTTAGCTTAGTGGTAGACTAAGCTCGATTATTTATGGTGTTCCTCAAAAGATACGTAACACAAAGGCGGATTCAGACTCAAGCTTGAATTGAGTTAATCCCCAGTCAATCAAAAACCATTTAGGCATTATCTGAGCATGGATGCTGTCATCGTTGTTCCGGATCGCTTTTCCTGCTAGGTTTAACTGCCGATTGATTTTTTGCTGTTTTACATATAAAACACGCAATGCCGACTGACTTACCGTATTTTAACCATAAAGTTGCTGTAAAGTCTAGGGTACTCGTGTTCTAAATTACTTAAATTTTGGATAATACATGCACTGAAAGGGGATTCGCTGTTTTGTACTGCTATAAAAATTACCCGCCTTGGCTGCTAGACTTTCTAGTTCTCCGCAATTGGGGATCGCGATCGCACTTCATTGAAAGCGGCGGGAAACTCCGATTGGTAGCTGGGGTATTGGGCATTGGGACTAACAAAATTCAACCCTTAATATAGATGTATTCGCCAAAATTCAGATTTATTTTGGAATAGAACCCATAAAAAATGATACAACCTGTGAAACAAGCGACTAATGAGCGTCGTTCGCTGCTGAGTTTTCTCAAAAACGTACTTATTGCCCATTGGCGTTCTTTATTAATCCTCTTAATAGGGGTGTATTTACCCTTTCAATTTTTTGAAATTCTGGCAGTTAAGGTATGGCAGAATCAAGCTGGCTTTCCTTGGGATATACCAATTTTATTATCTATTCACTCGCAAGCTAGACCACAATTAGATGTGGTGGCGGTAATTCTGACGAGGTTTGGCTCGGCTTGGACAGTTTTACCAATTATGAGTGCGATCGCGATTGTATTCTGGCGCAGAAAGTTATGGCGATCGCTCGCTTATTTACTCACCACAGGTATAGGAAGTATTATTATCAACCGCACAGCCAAAGCACTGATGCATCGAGTACGTCCCCAATTGTGGCTATCAAGTGCGCCTGAGTTTGATTATGCATTTCCTAGCGGACATGCAATGACAAGTATGACATTGGTAATGATTTTGCTAATTTTAACGATTAATCATCCTCGTCGGTGGTTGATGCTGCTGTTTGGTAGTTTCTATGTCTTGACTATTGCTTGGACAAGGCTATATTTAGGGGTTCACTTCCCTAGTGATATTTTGGCAGGTTGGATGGTGGCGATCGCTTGGGCGATTGGCGTCAGTCTGATTATCAAACCCTATGGGAATCGCCCTCACCCCACAATTACCGAGTCAACTGTGGGTGAAACTAACTTATTACCAAAAGAAAAACAGACTTTAGCAAAAGATCAGTAGCTGGTGAGGGTTGTCATTTGTCATTGGTAAGGGTTTTGAGGCTGTTTAACATTAGACCTCTTGCAAAAGTCCTAATGTTCGCATTCTTCTCTGCGGCTTTGCGGCTCTGCGTGAGCTTTTCAAACTCTAGTCAACACAGCGACAATATTTATGCAAGAAGTCTATTATCGTACATAAAAGGGTTTAAGACCCCTACGTCTATACGTAGTGTCATTTTTAGACGAGGTTTAAATCCCCGTCTGAAAATGGCTTGAATTTTGAATTTTGAATTTTGAATTTTGAATTGTTAAAGCTTTTGCAATGCATCAAGGGTAATTTCTTTGATTTGATGTGGCTGATGAATTGGTAAGGTACGATTCTTTAAAAAGTTGCCGCAACGATTAGCTAATACAGCTTGAATTTCGGCGATGATGGATAAGGCGATCGCTTCTGGTGTATCTGCGCCAATGTCAAGACCAATTGGACTATGTAATTTGTCTAATTGTTCTGGGGTATATGCTTCTCCCTCGTCGCTCAATTCTGCTAGTAATTTTTCGCTGCGACGCTTCGGCCCTAAAATACCTAGATATTTTATTGGGGAGGGAAGTAATGTTTTGAGAATTGCTAAATCATCGAGGTAGTTATGAGTCATGACTACGGCGATAGTTTGCTGATTTACAGAGATTTGTTGTTGTAAAATCTCGCGACGGCTAAGAATGATTTCATCAGCTATAGCAAAACGTTCTTTAGTTGCTTCGTTGGCGCGACAATCAACTATAGTCACGCGCCAACCTAAATCTTTGGCAAATTGTAGCACGGGTAAAGCATCTTGACCGGCACCAAAAATTATTAGGTGTGTGGGTGGTTGAATAATTTCGATAAATACTTCAACAATACCTGATGATAATTGATATTTATTAATAGTTGATTTTTGATTTTTTAAGGCAATTTGGGCATCGTGAATTAAAGCAGATTCTAAAGCTGAGTCTGTGATGTTAGTAATTAGATTATTATTTGGTTTAATAATTAAGCGATCGCCTATTTTCACATTCATGGCACCATCGACAGCAAACACAGTAGCGATCGCACCTGGTTGCTGTTTGGCAAAACATTCCTGTATCAAGGCTAGGGGATTACACAAGTCATTTGGATCTAAGGTTTCAATCAGCACTTGCACCAATCCATTGCAACCCAGCCCAAACCCCCAAAGAATATCTTCATCAGCAGTTGAGTCATAGGTTACTACTATGGGTTTAGCATCAGGCATGGAAACACGAGTATGTTCAAATACATCATTTTCTAAACAACCAGCGCTGATTGTGCCAATTAGCCTATGCGATCGCGTCATCAACATCCGCGCCCCAGGGCGACGATAGGTAGAACCTTTGACATTAACTACAGTCGCCAAAAAGCAAGATTCAGCATCATCTCGCAGTTTGGCAAAGGCTTCTAAAATAGCGGTAAGTTCTTTCATAGGGTATGGGGCATTGGGCATGGGGCATGGGGCATGGGGCATTGGGCATTGGGCATTGGGCATTGGGCATTGGGCATTGTTTCTTTTTCCTTCTGCCTTCTGCCTTCTGCCTTCTGCCTTCTGCCTCCTGCTTCCTGCCTTCTGCCTTCTGTTTACAACAATTTATCGGGTGTTATGGGTAAATTACGGATGCGTTTACCTGTGGCGTGATAAACTGCGTTGGCGATCGCAGCTGAGACGCCGGTAATGCCAATTTCACCCACACCTCTAGCGCCGGCTGGGTTGAAGTTTAAATCTGGTTCGCCGACAAAGGTGACTTCAATGCGGGGGATGTCTGCATGGGCAGGAAAATGATATGTAGCTAAGTCATAAACTACGGGATAGCCAATATTGGGGTCAAAATGGCATTCTTCCATTAAGGCTTGACCAATACCCATAATGACACCACCACGCACTTGACTGGCTGCGGTTTTAGCATTCATAACTTGGCCGATGTTCATTACCGAAACCCATCGGGTAACTTGTAATCTGCCAATTTCTTCATCTATACTGACTTCACAGAAATGCGCGCCCCAGGATTGAAATGCCCATTTCTTACTCTCGCCACTAGGGGCGCTGGTGGCTGTAGCTTCAAAAGCCAACATACCAGAGTCTTGTAATTTTGTCAAGGCTTCTTGAGCAGTTTTTACACCAGCAGTTTTCAGGACTTCTGCACAAGCTGACATGACTGCGGGGGCTAGGGATGCTGTCATTTGGGAACCGCCAGCGATACCTGCATCGGGTAATAGGGAGTCCCCCATTTCTACGCGGATTTTTTCGACTGGTAAACCTAATGCGTCGGCGGCGGTGGCGGCGACAATGGTATAAGCGCCAGTACCCATATCATTACCGGCGGTGAGGATGTGAGCTGTACCATCGGGTAATAATCGCGCTTTAACGGTTGATCTCCCGCGCATACCGGGGAAGGTGGCTGCGGCTACTCCCCAACCTATTACTTTACCGTCACGGGTGAGCGATCGCACTTGTTTTGCTCTGTCTTTCCAGCCAAATTTTTCTGCACCGACGCGCAAACAATCGGCAAAATGCTTGGCGGAAAAGGGTAAGCCTTGGCGCTGGTGTTCTGTGGTTTCATTTTTTAACCGCAGTTCTACCGGATCGATGTTTAACGCCCAAGCTAACTCATCAATGGCTGATTCCATCGCCCACATTCCCGGATTTTCTCCCGGCGCGCGCATGAATGTGGGTGTACCGACATTCAATGTGGCGATTTCTTGCTGAATTCTCAGATTTGCTGCTGCATACATTGCTGGGGTAATCCCCGTGCAGAGTTCAGGAAACACATCTACGAGTGAGGTACAGGATTTGGCTTCATGGTCAATGACGGTGAGCTTACCATCTGCGGTTGCCCCTAGTTTAATTAATTGCTCAGTTTCCGAACGATGTCCAGTATTGGCTGTCATTTGCTGACGGGTGAGGACAACTTTTAACGGGCGCTTAATTTCTCGCGCTGCTGCGGCTGCTAAAATTCCATGAGGCCAAGGAAAAGCTTTAGAACCGAAACCGCCACCCAAAAAGGGCGTAACAATCCGCACTTTTTCTGTGGGTAAGCCACAAAGTTGGGCATAGGTGCGTTGGGAAGCGGCTACCCATTGGGATGGTTCGTAGATTGTCAAGGAGTTATCATCTGTCCAATGAGCAATAATGGCATGGGGTTCCATTGCTGCATGGAGTTCGGTAACTGTGGTGTAAGTTGCGGCAATTTTTACTGTAGCGGCATTAGTGCCGGCGGCGATATCGCCTTTGGTAAATTTGAGTTCTTCACCAAAAAATGACGGTGCTTCTTTGTAGCTGGCTTGTTTGCCATCAATTGCAGGTTTTTCAGTTATATATTTTACTTTCACCAAATGGGCTGCATGACGCGCCCGCTCAAAGGTATCGGCAACAACTAAACCGATAATTTGCCCGCCGTAGTATATTTTATTATCTGATAAAGGTAATCTAGCCTCGTAAATTTTCGAGGTCATAAAATCGTTAGCAGGTTTAAAGATTTTCGGGGAATTTTGGTGAGTAAATACTGCAATTACCCCTGGTGCTGTTTTGGCGGCGCTGGTGTCGATACTGTCAATTTGTCCGTTAGCGATCGCAGCTGTGACAAGATAACCATGCACCACATTGGCAATTTGATGTTCGGCGGCGTAGGTTGCAGTTCCCGTTACTTTGGCGAAGCCATCTTTGCGGTTTACGCCTGTACCAATTACTTTATTCATACGACTCCGCCTCCTTTGGCAGAAATTGTCAGTGCGCGGCGAATTGCTCGTTTTGCTAGTTCGACTTTGTAGCCGTTGTAGGTTAAGGGTTTGGCTGATTGCAGGGCGATTTGGGCGGCTTGTTGAAAGGTTGCAGTTTCCGCAGTTTTACCGATTAAAAATTCTTCTGCTTCTAGGGAACGCCAAGGTTTATGAGCTACACCACCAATGGCGAAGCGGACATTTTTAATTTTATCTCCAGTTAAATCAATGGCGGCGGCGACGGAAATTAAGGCGAAGGCGTAGGAAGTGCGATCGCGTAATTTTAAATAAACTCCCGATTTAGCAAAGGCTAGAGGTGGCAAAATTACCGATGTAATTAACTCCCCTGGCTCTAAATTTGTATCTCGTTCTGGTGTAGTTCCGGGGAGACGATGAAAATCTGTAAATGGTATTTGGCGCTTTCCTTGGGTTCCTTCCACCTCAACCACTGCATCCAACGCCGCCAACGCCACGTTCATATCGGAAGGATTGACAGCAACGCAATGTTCGCTAGCTCCCAAAATCGCGTGCATACGATTAATTCCCGGAATCGCCGGACAACCTTGCCCCGGTTCCCGTTTATTGCAAGGGAAAGCAGTATCGTAATAATAAGGACAACGTGTGCGTTGCAGTAAATTACCTCCTACAGTCGCCATATTGCGAATTTGCTGGGATGCGCCGGATAGAATCGCCCTTGCCAAGATAGGGTAATCACGGCGAATATCTGTATTATCTGCAACTTCTGTATTGCTAACTAATGCCCCTAACCGCAAACCTCCATTCCCTAACTTATCAATGCGCTTCATCTCCAAGCGCGAAATATCAATAATTTGCGATGGTTGATCTAAAAATCCCTTGAGTCTATCTACTAAATTTGTTCCCCCTGCAATATACAGAGAATTGCGATCGCTACTTGCTTTTTGTACGGCGTCTTTTTGTGAGCTAGCGCGAGCATAAGTAAAATTATTCATGCCTGTTCCCCTACTTCCCTAAACTATCACATCCGCAACTGCCGTAGGTGGCGTTTGTCCCGCCGCTTGTTGAACTGCGGCGACAATACCGTTGTAGGCGCTACAGCGACAGAGATTACCACTTAACCGTTCTTTAATTTCCCGATCTGAAAGTTCTGCTAATTGTGGGGGACGAGTTAAATCTGCGGTAACCACACTCGCACAACCTCGCTTTACTTCCTCAAGTAGCGCCACGGAAGCACAAATTTGTCCGGGGGTGCAATAACCGCATTGAAAGCCATCATTTTCAATAAATGCTGCTTGTACTGGATGGAGAGTATCGCCTGTTGCTAAACCTTCAATGGTGACAATTTCTTTACCTTCTTGCATCACTGCCAAAGCTAGGCAAGAATATACTCGTTGACCGTCTATTAAGACTGTACAAGCTCCACATTGTCCGCGATCGCATCCTTTCTTACTTCCCACTAACCCTAAATTTTCCCGCAATGCATCTAGTAGGGTGACACGCGGTTCAATATCTAAATTTCGCAACTCACCATTTACCTTTAATTTCACCTTCATCTCTCCTTGGGAATTTGGAATAGCTTTTTTAGCTACACTTACTTGATTAATCAAAGTCGGAGCGACTATCGCTGTACTCGCTGCGGTTAATGCTTGTCCAAAAAAACTGCGTCGGGAAGTTTTTCCTTGGCCTTTTTCATTGTCAGACATTATTTGACCTGAATAAATTTGTTTGGTTAGGTAAGTAAATCGTCAGGATTTGAATTATTAGCTAACAATTCTTCAAACTTGGCAAGCTTGATTAGGCGCAAAAGCATTATAACTATCGGCAACCAAAAAATTCTATCTTAAGGATGAAGTCAAATATCGTAGATAAGAGTATATTTATTACTTTTAATGTTGTTCATTTATTTTCTAGATAATTACCAAAAACAGAGATTTATATTTAATAATAAACGAATTCTTCCATTATTTTTTTGCCAATTTCATGTCAAAAGTTTATCAATGATAAATTTTTATACATATTAAATGATAAATATTAACTCAACATTAAGATATGTTAATTAAACAGTAGAGTACAGATTGAGAGAACTAGTTTCTCTAGGGCGAGGAATAACCAAAAAGCGATCGCCTCTTCTACCCCGTCAGGCGATCGCTAAATATTGCCATATGAGATTATCACTACAATCACAACTATTCTGACTTAGGATGCCATTGCCCGTCATCGCCTTTTTCATAATCCCGTTTTACGGCACTCCAGGCAACACGAAATGCAGATTCTTCTTCATTGTATTCTTTTAAAGCATTGTTAAAGGCAGCCTTAAAAATCTCTTGGGCGTGTTTGGGTAAATGTTCTTTAACAGAGTCTGGTAAATCTTCAATTTCTTGGTAAGGCATATATTTCATTAGGGTAGATTTGAAAAATCAGCCTAAAAATCTAGAAAGTAATTGTTTGCTGTTGAAACTGAGATTCACTATCCCAATAATCAGCCCTAGTGATGTTTATTTTCAGCAAAGCAATATCAGGTTCATCTAATCCTTGGGGAAACCAAGCTTGGAGTTCTGGTTTCCAAAAATGTTGCATTTGCTGACGATCTTTGAGTAATTCAGCAATACCTGAAATGGAAATATATCGCTGCGCGTCATCAGATTTGAAGCTAATATTGACTTGTTGACTATTTTTAATTTCAAATACCTTGTGCGTACTAGCGTTAGTAAAAAACCAAATTGTCCCATCAGCCTGAATATCGCTAGTCCTTTCCATCGGGCGACTGTGTAAACTACCATCTTCATCAATGGTGGTTAACATACCACAGTCAATATCTTCAATGAGTCTAGCCAACTGATAAATATTTGGATTTTGTTCAGTAGTAGTTGTCATGTACAGTACTTTGTTTTGTTTACAACTAATTAGCGCCGTTCAGAATTTCCTATTTCCATATCAACATTTTTCCTAGTTAATTACTTGCGCCTAAAGGTATAATTTTGCTATATTTAAATTGCGGTTGCTACCGGAAGAGAAAATTATTCAATTAGAAAATATACTTATTTTTCTCGGATGAGAGATTGTTTTTCAGCCAATTGGAAGATGAAATTATCCAAAAATAATGCCGCAATGGTAGTATCACATCTATACAGCAATTCTTTGAACCAAGCTTATGCAAGTTAAAGAAACACAATCAGAATATGTAGAAGCTACTTTACCGCCAAAGATAGCCACAGTTGAAATTGCCGCGCCAGGGCAGATTACAACATTAGCAAATACCGAGCAATCTGATAAGCAAGAATCAGAAATTAGCAGAAGAATTTCTGAATTGATAGCAAAAGCATCAGAAAATATAGGCAATTTTGTCAATGAATATCCACTACCAGTTTTGAGCTTTGCTGTGCTGGTTATAGGCGTTATTGTCTTGAGGATATTATTAGCAATTACAGAAGCATTAAATGGTATTCCATTAGTTGCTTCATTTTTTGAATTAGTTGGCTTTGGTTATGTAACTTGGCTAGTATCTCGCTATGCCATCAAAGCAATAAATCGGCAAAAATTAACATAATAAATTTAAAAAATTCTGCGGAAAATAACGGAGAAAGCTACTATTACAACAAGTCAAAAGGTTAATATATTAAGGCTTCTGACTGTTTTAAATGGTAGCTTTATTTACTTTGTATTGTGCTAGATAAATAGCTTTCAATATGAATAAATGTAAGGTTGGCAACTATCATATTACAATATCTAAAATATTTTCCAAATAAACTAGAATGACCATTTATAATATTTAGAGCTAAATTTAAATTGATATTTCATGGATGATTCAGTATTTATAATATTTCTGGCTTTTGGTTTTCTGTGGCTGCTGATGGGAGTTGGGGGGTGGATTGCTTTTCTTAAATCGGAGGGCGAGGAAATTAAAATTGGTAAATGGGGTTTGATAGTAGCTATCCCGATTTTAATTCCCATAATTATTGCCCTAATTATAGGGGCAGTTTATCGCTAATGAAGGTGATGAAATCTTACCCAAGTTGTCAATAACAATGTGATTAATTAAGAATTTTGCATGATTTACTGTGGTTGTTTTTGCGCGTAAAGTTGATCGCAGTAAATAGCCCAAGCAACGCCAAATAAACCACTTAAAGAACCTGCGATCGCAGCTACAACACCCCAGCCTAATGGCCCCATCCAGTTAGAAATCTCTTTGAGGATTGCTGTATTGACTTTACTGACTACATAAGCCGTACCAGCACCCGCAACAGTAACAAATCCTAACTCTGTCAAAATTTCCATCAGTTGTTTGCTAGATAAATCCTCTGCAAAATAAATTTTCCAAATGTTGGTATACATCAGGATATCAGAAGCAGTTAACAAAATTTGTTTAGGAATTTCTCCCCCAAAGGTGGGCGCAGCAGAAGCTGTAGCACTACCCACAGAATAAGTAGCAATGGTTAAAGCAGCATCTAATCTTTTTTGTCCGAGATTAGTCACAGTCTTATCTCCAATTATTATTTACTCTATTGTGACAATTTAATTTTGCGGCTTGTAATTTTTCCCAACTGCTAAAGCATGTTTCATAATGAAAATGAGGCTCTTACTGTCAGGACTGGTTCATCATGTATCAAACTGATCCACCGCGATCGCCAAAAGATTATCTACCAACGATGTACGATCTTCCTAGTGAAGATCCGGAGGAACCTGGTTTGCCCGATCAGTTTCATATATTTCAACCCCGCCTGTTAGAGGAAACCTTTCGTCCTCCCAATTACCCACAAGAGCAAATTTTAGTTGCTAGCGACCTCAATCTTTACTACGATCCGCGTCATACCCTATGGTACAAGCGTCCAGATTGGTATGCTGTCTTAGGTGTTCCCCGTCTTTATGAAGAACGGGATTTACGCTTAAGTTACGTTGTTTGGCAAGAGGGTGTTAATCCCTTTATTGTGGTTGAATTGCTATCCCCAGGTACAGAAAAAGAAGATTTAGGACAGACATTGCGAGATATCGACCAACCGCCCACAAAATGGGAAGTATACGAGCAAATTCTCCGCATTCCTTATTACGCCATATTTGACCGCTACACCTATGATTTTAAAGTTTTTAAGTTAAATGGCGGTCGTTATGCTGAGGTGGCGCTATCAGAATCGCGGACTTGGATACCAGAAATAGATTTAGGTTTGGGTGTATGGCAGGGAAGCTATCAAAATATTGAGCAGCAGTGGTTGCGTTGGTATGATAAGTCAGGTAACTGGATATTAACCCCAACAGAAAGATTAGCTGCACAATTACGCGCATTAGGTGTTGAACCTGATTTAGGTTAATTTCTCAGTCAAGAATTAGACACAACTTGGAGCGATTTATACTACCTCAGTATAAAATAAAATTAGAGAACGCGATCGCTTTTACCTCAGGAGGTGAGCGATGTCTAGCTTGAGGATTTC
Organism: Calothrix sp. FACHB-168; assembly: GCF_963889195.1. Lineage (NCBI taxonomy): Bacteria > Bacillati > Cyanobacteriota > Cyanophyceae > Nostocales > Calotrichaceae > Calothrix > Calothrix sp. FACHB-168. Next base: position 174,641 of record NZ_CAWPNJ010000085.1, on the reverse strand, counting down.
TGGCAATATTGTAGATGTTCTCCATAAAACTATCTTTCCGGGAACAATCTACATAGAAAAAGGACGTATTAACTCAATTATGCGTCAAAATGGGCAGAAATATCATCAATACATTCTCCCAGGTTTTATTGATGCCCATGTTCACATTGAAAGTTCGATGCTTGTACCATCGGAATTTGCTCGTCTGGCAACAGTACATGGTACAGTGGCGACAGTTTCCGATCCCCACGAAATAGCCAATGTTTTGGGTATTCCTGGCGTGCGCTTCATGGTAGCGAATGCAGCACAAACACCATTTACCATTGCTTTTGGCGCACCATCTTGCGTTCCCGCGACGCAGTTTGAAACCGCAGGTGCAGAAATTACCGCCGCAGAGATTCGCCAACTCTTGCAAGAGGATGGACTTTCTTACCTCAGCGAAATGATGAATTTCCCTGGCGTACTGCAAAGAGATCCACCGGTAATAGAAAAAATCCAAATTGCAGCAGAATTGGGATTTCCCATTGATGGACATGCACCGGGATTGTCTGGTGAGGCGGCGCAAAGGTATGCTGCTGCTAAGATTACCACAGACCATGAATGCTACACCTTAGAAGAAGCCTTAGATAAATTAGCTGTGGGCATCAAGATTTTGATTCGTGAAGGTTCCGCAGCAAAAAATTACCTGGCGCTACACAGTTTAATCGATTCCCATCCCTATCAATGCATGTTCTGTAGCGATGACAAGCATCCTCATGATTTGGTGCGGGGACATATTAATCAACTGGTGCGCAGGTCGTTAAAATTAGGTCATGATTTGATGGATGTGTTGCAAATCGCCTGTGTGAACCCGGTGTTACATTACAATCTCAATGTCGGATTACTGCAAGTAGGCGATGCAGCAGATTTCATTGTGGTAAATAATCTGCAAGAGTTTACCGTACAATCTACATATTGTAAAGGTGTACTGGTAGCGAAAGCAGGTAAAGCATTGTTACCTTCTGTGGCGGTGACACCAATTAACCGCTTTATGACGCAGCCAAAGCAAGTAGAAGATTTTTGCTTACCTGCAAAAGGTAAAACTGTGCGGGTAATTGAGGTGTTTGACGGAGAGTTAATTACCAAAGAACAACATTTACCTGCAAAGATTGCCAGCGATCGCGTGATTGCTGATTTAGAGCATGATATTTTGAAACTGGTAGTAGTCAATCGCTATCAAAATTTACCACCCGCGATCGCGCTTATCAAAAATTTTAGCTTGCAACGGGGAGCGATCGCTTCTAGTATTGCCCACGATTCCCATAATATTGTTGCAGTCGGTACCAGCGATGAAGAAATTTGCAATGCTGTTAATGCAGTGATTGCAGCCCAAGGAGGTATTGCAGTCGCAGAAAATAGTTATGTGGAAGTACTAGGCTTACCTGTAGCTGGGCTGATGAGTACCGCAAATGGCTATCAAGTTGCAAAGCATTATGCTGAACTAGATGCTTGGGTAAAACACCTTGGGTGTAAACTGTCAGCACCGTTTATGACCCTTGCATTTATGGCGCTGTTGGTAATTCCAGAGTTAAAATTGAGCGATAAAGGATTGTTTAATAGTCAAGATTTTCAATTAGTACCATTGTGGATTGACTAAGACTTATAACAAACCCAAATCCTGTAAACTGCGGCGTGTAATCTCAATCCTTAATGGTGCTGCTTCTGGTTTTTTCAAGTTAAGATTAGTAGCAAAAAAATAGACATTATTATTCTGTTCTAAATAACCAACAAACCAGCCAATTTCTGGTTTACTACTGGTTAACCAACCCGTCTTTCCTCGTAACGTGTATTTTGGAGTTTGTTCGCGTATCATAATATCTTTTACAAGTTCCATTGTCTGCTGAGAAAATGGTAAATTATCTTGATATAAGCGTTGCAAAAAATTAATTTGCTCTTTGGGTGTAATTTTTAATGGCCCTTGTAGCCAAAAGCGATCGATATCTGCGGCTGTACCAATTTGACGGTTACCATACGCCGCTTTATTAATGAATTCCTGCATCCGTTCATATCCCGCTTTACGCGCTAAAACTTGATAAAACCAAACAGTGGAATTTTTGAAAGCTTGACGCAAATTTGTATCCTGATTCCAAGTTTCTATATCTCGGTGAATTCCATCCCAAGTGAGAACAGCCACATCATTAGCAATCACTCCCGTTTCTAACGCCACCAGCGAATTAAAAATTTTGAATGTTGAAGCGGGAACCATTGCTGTAGCATTGCGTTGTGGATTATGTTCGTAGGTGCGATTATTTTTTGAGTCGTAAATTACAATTGAACCTTCCACCCCTAATTGTTGAAAATGTCTGCCTAAATTTGGTGTTGCTGCAACTATTTTATTATCGTTAGCAATGGTAGAAGAATTAGCAACACCAGAAATTACTGGCGAACTAATTGCGATCGCTAAAACAAGACTGCCAATAGCTGTGAAAATGAAAAATGGCACGCGCCATATAGAAAACAATATTTTTCTCCTTGTAAAATAATTGTGTTAGCCACTAACTGCACGTACAGCAGTAGCGATCGCATTTTCTATAGCAATATCCTTCTGCGGATAGATGATATTTTCCGAAACAGTACGCTGGGCAACTACAGCACATACAGCCGCAGCCGCAAATTGATATACTCCCGCCATTTTAAACAGAGTGCCACATTCCATTTCATAGTTCAAGATATTCAATTGGCGATATTCGGCGGTAATTCCCTGGAGCGATCGCATTAAATAAGGATTAGCTGAATCTGTGCGTTCCTGTCCTTCGTAAAAGGTATCCACCGAAGCCGTAATTCCTAAATGATGCTCAACACCTAACTCTTGCGCAGCTTTCACCAACGCCACTGTGAGAAACGGATCGGCTGCGGCTGGATATTCCACAGGCGCAATATCATTAGCTGCACCTTGGCGACATAACGCCGCACTACTAATGACAATACTACCCACCGACACATGGCTTTGAATTGACCCGCAAGTACCAATACGAATAATTTTCCGGATACCTAACTGTATCAACTCATTGACAACAATACTTAAAGAAGGCGCACCCATCCCACTAGTAGCAGATAAAATAGGGCGATCGTTAGCTAAATAGCCCATATAACTATTTAGTCCCCGATTCTCTGACAATAAGCGCACATCGCGGAAATGAGTTTGCGCAATCAAACGCGCCCGTTCCGGATCGCCAGATAATAAAGCAATTGTTGGTGGAGAATTACCCAAATCTTCTTGTCCAAAACCAAGATGATAGAAGTGTTTACCAGTCATAGATTGTCAAAATATTCGCTAGAAAATAAATTATGTCAAATTGTAGGGGCGGGGTAACCCCGCCCTTACGAGTTGCGGGTTTGATAAGTTAATGATTGGAATATTTTTTTATTTGGAAGTCCCTAATATTTTATAGTCAGGATTTCAGCCCTCAAATTAGGACTAAAAAGAAAATCATAAATATAAATCATTTTATGACTGAATCTCATTACTAACCTATTAATGCTACAAACAGTTATCGAAAGTTATATTTTTTTGTCAAAATCAAATTCTTTTGTTTATTAGTTCTAAGATGGAACTTTATAACCTCAGCGAAAATATCTTCTACTAGGCTCATAGGCTAGGCAAAACGACAGGAGTCGAATTACTCAATTCAAATCTAATGTTTCAAACAGGAGATAGACTGTCATGCCGCAACAAAATGCTGCTCAACTTTTTAAAGCTGTAAAACAAGATCAAGCATTAAAGCAAAGACTAAAAGCCACATCCAATCCCGAAGCCTTTATCCAAATTGCTAAAGAACGTGGCTATAATTTCACAGTTGCAGAATTAGAAGCAGAAATTGCCAAATTATCTGAAGAAGATTTAGCAGCTATTATCAATCCCGGATGGGGCCCCAGACAACACATTCATCCTAGATAATTCTGCATCTAGTACAGGTCGGCGGAAATGAGCATACCATTGTAGTGCGAGCATCTTGCTCGCTGACAAACGCGAGCAAGATGCTCGCACTACTCTAGATTATCAAAATGAATTTATAAAATGGTATGGTTATTTACGCCATGCAGCACTAGTACCGCTATGTGGAAGTCAAAAGTCAAAAGTCAAAAGTCAAAAGTCAAAAGGTTAATATATCAAGGCTTGTGACTATTTGAAATAGTAGCTTTATTTACGCCGTGCTGTACTAATTAGTTACAAGATTGATTACTTTTTGTCTAAACTCATCCAATAAAAAAAAGCCCACGCAGGTGGGCTTTGTCACAATAGCCCCAGGCTTCTAGCCTGCGGGCGTTATTTTTGGCTATGAGAGAGACTTTTTCTCATTGAAAAAATGCCCAATGCCCAATGCCCCATGCCCATCTCTTATTCCGAACTCCCATCTCTTCTACCGAGTTCGTAAATACCGGAACCGATGCAAGCAAGTATACCAGTACTGATACCCCAACTCGGGCCTAAACTAATTTCTAGACCCCAGTGGACTAAAGCACCGACTATCAAAAAAGGCACAATGCTAAACAAAGAAGCGTAGAAAGCGTTTTGGGATTCTCTAGCTTTGCGCGTTTTTTCAAATTCTGTTTTGCTAGTGTAGAGCGATCGCTCGGCAAAGTTAAACCAACGGTTAAGTTGCTCAATTACCCATTCACTCACCGAGGAAAAAGCTAAATATAACGCCAAAGACCACAAACTCGCTCCCGCGATCGCAATTGTATCCAATTCAAACTGGAAGGGCCAAATATCTGTCAGCATAGTTTGTCGGAGTCTTGTAAAGGCACAATTTTAGCTGTAAAGCTTTGATGAACGTCAAATTAGTCTTTTAAGTACATTAACTTAACAGCCTTTTGCCGGATTAGCAACTATCTTGAGCGTATATTATTTCAGTCACCACTGCTTTTTTGACTCATAATGTATGAATTAGCATCATTGTGCTATCCGTAAAAACCAGTAGAAACATTATATATTAAAAATTACTTAATCCGTAATTACTAGCTAAACACTATACTAATTAAAGACTATACTTGTGTACTGAAATGCAATAAAAATACTGATTAGCTCTAATTTGGCAATTTTTGATTTGAATCTCTAATCATACAGACTTGATAGTTAAAAAAGCATGATATTGTAGGCTAGATAACTTGACATAGAAATATGTACTAGCCATATATTGTCATGTCAACCATATTGAGATATCAAGAATTAAATAGCTTTCATCGCAGCTTTTAGAACCCAATTAAATTGAATTTTCACAGCAATTTATTAATAATTTTATTGGATTGAGGCAGAAAAAATGAATCAGCAGCGACAAAAAGTATTAGTATCGGGAGCTACTTTATTAATATTAGGATTGAGTATTGCCAGCTTCATTACTCTATTACCGAAACCAGAAAGCGCCAGAGCTAGAGAAGTTAAGTCAACCAAAGTTAATAAAAGTAATGCTTGGCTAGCCGCTTCTTTTCCTGTAGAGAATTTTCGTGCTTACACTTCTGCTTTTGGTTATCGCCGTTCAGCTACTGGTGGTGATAACTGGGAATTTCATGGCGGCTTAGATATCGCTGCACCCCAAGGTAGTTACATTCGCAATTGGTGGGCTGGTAAAGTCATTAAAGTAGGCGATCGCAATGCCTGTGGTACTCATATCGTCATCAAATCCGGAGCCTGGGAGCATACCTACTGTCACATGGAAGGACATGTTGAAAGCGTCTCTGGGCGGCGCTATTTAGTCGATCGCGCAGCCGGAATTCAAATCGCTGAAGGTCAACAAATACCTACTGGTATCAGAATTGGCAGAGTCGGCATGACCGGACGCACCACCGGGCCTCACCTACATTGGGGACTCAAGTATGACAGCAACTATGTAGATCCTGCAATAGTTTTGCGGGAAATGTTTTCTCAGCAACAAATCGCTAGAAAAACTGGATCGACAGTTGATGCTCAACAATCACAAGTCATCATTGAAGAATCACAATATACTCGCGATTCTGGTTATTAACTGAAATTTTAGATTTTGGATTTCATACCAATTCAAATAATCTTCAAATAATCTTGGCGACACATCAAAATATTCTAGAGGGCATGGCAGTGCCAGTGCCCCTACAATCTGTCGCATTCTTTTTTCCAATTGGTATTAAATTTTGGATACTGAATTTTTAATTGAAATCTAACCCAAAATCTCAAACTATTGCCAATGACGGCAGTTGCTACAACGGGGGGAACCCCCGCAACGCACTGCCTCCCCAATGCCCAATGCCCAATACTTAATTTCCTACTTGATAAAAGTTTATACCTTCCGGAAAACATACTTCTTGGACTGAAGGTTGCCTCAAGATGCTTTATATACTTGAGATATGGTCATAAAACGATCGCATTGGCAGTTAGGATTGTTACTCCTATTTATGGTGCTGGGAACACCCTCAATTCCAGCAACACAAGCACAAACAAATAACCCAGAAGAAACACTAATAGAGGCTGTTACCGTAGATCAAGTTGATGTGTTGAAACAGTACTTAGATAACGGCGGCGATCCCGATAGATATTTTGCGCTGGCGGTAAGTAATGGTTCAATGCAGAGTGTAGAACTAATGCTGCAAAGAGGAGCAAATGTGAATATTGCCGATCCAAATGGCATAACTCCGTTAATGGTTGCAGCTAGATATACTTATCGTGCGGGAATAGAAATGACAAAATTTTTACTGGAGAAAGGTGCTTTAGTGAATGCAAAAACTAAAAAAGATAGCACTGCACTCATGTTTGCTTGTTCGCCAGTAGCTCAACATTATGAAGATGATTATGTCAAAGTTGTGAAAATTCTACTTGCCAAGGGCGCACATATAAATGTTAAAAACAAGCTGGGTGCAACTCCGCTAAATATCGCCACTCAAGGTAATTGGCAGAAGATAGTTGCTGTTCTCAAGAAGGCTGGGGCAAAAGCATAAATAGTCATTTGTCATTTGTCATTGGTCATTGGTCATTGGTTATTTTAGTTATTCTCTGCGTTCCCTTGTTTCTTTGTCTGTCTTCATCTTACTGCTCATTAATTTTGGCAACTAGAATTAGTTGACTAGACTAATAGATTTAGCAATAATCACGGGTTTTTTCAGATAGCTTGTATAGTCTGCGTCTGGTAAATCTAAATTAAAATCTCGTTCGATTTCTGGAATTACTAATCTCCGAACTTCACCTTTAATTTCTATTCTTTTATTACTATTAAGTGGTAATTGGAAAACTACATTTGAGGCATTTACAACTAATAGAGATTCTTGGCTAGTTCCTGGGCGATCGTTGATGATAAAGGAATTAGAGTTTATTGTCTTAACTGGCTTGCTTCTGATTGTGATGGTTTCTCCAATAAATTCGCCAGTATTTGTAGTTACTTCTGATGTGCTAGTCAGATTAGGAAATCGATTGCTACCCTGTCCATCGGTGTAGTCCCATTTTACAAAAGCAGCTATCATTACTAAACTAATTAACAATATTGCATCTTGTAGTCTTAATGTCCGAGGAGGACTTACTACTCTATCATTACTACTAGTAGTTTGATTAGATTCACTGCGATTAAATATAGTCATGATATTAAGCTTTTAAAAATGATTATTTTTGTTAATTGTTGTTGTTGAGCAACTAAATAATCACTAAGGAAGATATTAATCATCTCCCTTAGCGAATAGATACACTACCTGCACCTGATTCCAACAGCTACTGCGGTTATATTCTGTGAGCTAATGAATGGCTAACTTACAGAAAATTAGGCATTAGCTTGTTTACTAAATCTAGAATTTGATATTAATAAAAAATCTCTATAAGTTTCTTCCTGCTTAGGTGATAAAATTATTCAGCAATAAAAATTGTTAGCACTACTATAGATATAGCTGAATACCTCCTATAGTAGAGAGTAGCGCGATCGTCATTTATTGCTATACAAAACTTAAGAAATAAATCTTTAGAAAATGCATAAATTAAATGTTAATCCAAGCTTTGAATTTATTCATAAAAATTAACTATGACTGAGGTTAAAAATTTTCAGGTTGAGTCTACTATCTCGACAAAAAAGAAAGGTAAATCACTACCGCCAAAGCTAATTATTCAGCTTGGTAGGTTTGTGTGGACAACTATGTGGCAAACTATGATGTCGAAAATTGCTCCGCGCAACAAGTCGGGAGAGTATATTCGTCCTAGCAGTCAATTTAGAAATTCTATTAGCTCAGAGAAAACTAGTCTTTATCCAGCAGTTACAGGGCGCTATCATCTCTATGTAGGGTTAAGTTGTCCTTGGGCGCATCGTACCTTAATTTTACGAGCTTTGAAGGGATTAGAAGATGCAATATCTGTAACTGTGGTTGTTCCTTCTGCGATCGCAGGTGGTTGGATATTTGATGAACCAGAATTAGATTGTGCTAGTCTGGCGCAATTATATCAACTAGCGCAACCGGGTTATAACGGTAGGGCTACAGTTCCCGTTTTATGGGATAAACAAACAAATACTATTGTTAATAACGAAAGTTCAGAAATTATCGTTATGCTGAACTCAGAATTTAATGAGTTCGCTGGTAATCCAACACTGAATTTGTATCCAGAAGCATTAAAAGAAAAAATTGATAGCTGGAATGAGAAGATTTATCACAGTGTAAATAACGGTGTTTATCGTTGCGGCTTTGCCCAAACCCAACAAGCTTACAATCTAGCTATAGATGAATTATTCACGACATTAGATGAAATTGAAGCTGCACTCGAAATAAATAGATATTTGTGTGGAAATAATCTCACCCTTGCAGATGTGCGGCTATTTACAACATTATTCCGTTTTGATGTCGCTTATTATGGCATTTTTAAATGTAACCGTCGGCGAATCCAAGATTATCCCAACTTAGGAGCTTACTTAAGAGATATATATCAACTTCCTGGTGTGGCTGACACCTGTAATTTAGAAAGCGTGAAGCAAGATTATTATGGTAATTTATTTCCGTTAAATCCTGGCGGAATTATTCCTTCCGGGCCAGATATGTCATATTTGTTAACACCACACGATCGCGATCGCATCGGTTGAACAAGAAAATGCGATCGCCTTAATATTTGTAGTGCGGGCATCTTGCCCGCTTATTTTTACTTGATGCCTTAAGCAGTACCAGCAGCTTGATCCGGGTTATTCAAGCCAGAGCCACCATTCCATGACAGCATTAGCCGTGAGACGCCAGTGAAGAGAATGCTGACACCGAGTAAAGTTCCAATTAACCAAGGTGCGTTAAAAGGCCATTGAAACCAAATCATAGAACCCAAAATTAATGTGATAATACCATCACCTAATACCCATGTCCAATTTTGTTGGGGACGCAATCTAAATGCGAGAATTAACTCAAACACACCTTCAGTTAATAAGAAGCTACCCAGCAATAAAGTTAGTGTCAAAATACCTGTAGATGGGTAAATCAACAGCATTACACCAGTTGCAATGTAAAGTACGCCTAATAAAACTTTCCAAACTAAACCGCCTTCGTTACGGGTGTTATATGCATAGAATAGTTTCGCAAAACCAGCAGAGGCGAGAATCACCGCTACCCAGGCTTCTGCGAAAATTGTCGAGATAGCCGGAAGTGCGATCGCAATAATTCCCAAGACAATCAAGAGAACACCAGTTAACAGAGATTTATTATCACTCTTGTTAATTTCATTAGAAACATTAGAAACATTGCCTGTCATAGCAATTTTATCCTTAAATACCTATTTATTGAACTCTCAATTTAGGCTAAGGAATTTTTGTCTATGAAGACATCACCCTAAGGTAGACTAATCGGTTGAGCAACAGTTGATAAGTAGTAATCCTGAAGAAGTACAAAATAAATTATCCCAAATTGTAGGGGCGGCGTTACCCCCATTGGTGTCAACTTAACGCTAAATCCGGTTACCGCAAGGAACTGAACTTCCTTGCTAATAGCCAAAGTCATCTCAAGATGACTAAATATCCTCAAAATCTTGATGTCTACTTTAGTAGGGGCGGGTTCACAAATATGCTCCAATAATTCACGACTATCTCGCTTAACCCGCCCCTACTTGGACTTTGTCCCTTGGAATTCATTCCAAGGCGTGTGAGAAAGCTAAGAGTGAGGCTATTTTTAGCTTAAGTTGACACCAATGGGTTACCCCGCCCCTAAGAGTCTAACAATTAACACGCAAACCACAATAAAATTGAGATAAATCCTTGGTTAAAGCCTATGACTTCCCTATCGGCATTAACTATACCCGATCATAACCAGCTACCAGATTCCGATGGTTCGTTTGTGAAAAATCTTCAGGAGCATCCCCAAAGTATATTACTGACAGATTCAATTAAACCGATTTTAGAAAAACTTCATCCTGACGGACAATATTGTATTGGGCAAGATTCTGGTATTTATTGGCGATTAACAGATCCTCCAGAAAAAGGTGCAGAAGCACCAGATTGGTTTTATGTTCCCAATGTACCGCCAACTCTCGACGGTAAAATGCGACGTTCCTATGTACTGTGGAAAGAATATATTGCACCGTTGATTGTGCTGGAATTTGTCTCAGGTGATGGTACAGAAGAACGAGACAAAACACCGCCATCTCAAGGGGAAGGGGGAAATGTTGGTAAGTTTTGGGTTTACGAACAAGCAATTCGCGTTCCTTATTATGGAATTTACGAAGTAGCAAAAGCCCAAGTTGAAGTTTATCACCTCGTGGATAATGCTTATCAACTCATGACAGCCAACGATCGCGGACATTACCCAATTTCACCTTTAGGGGTAGAGTTGGGAATATGGCAGGGATTGTATCAAAATGCTGAATTACCTTGGTTGCGTTGGTGGGATGCAGAAGGAAATTTATTGTTAACAGGTGAGGAACGCGCCATAATTGAACGGCAAAAACGGGAGAGACTGGTGGAAAAGTTACGTAATCTTTCCCCAGAACAACTCAACGCTTTAGGTATCGAGCCAGAAATGTTGGATTAGGTAAGCTATTGCGCTTTTACAGCAGTTTTCACCTAATTTGGGGACTTACAAAAAATAAATTACCCAAATTCTGTAGTGCGAGCAAGATGCTCGCTTTTGAACATCAGCGAGCGAGACGCTCGCACTACAATCTTCTCGTATATACAATAATCTTACTGGTGCCGTGCCCCTACAGTGTTGTCTATTTACCTGAAAATGGCTGTAATATCAATTATCTTTGAGGTTGCACAACTTCAAGATTTTTCCATTTTCTGTATTTGTCGCTCTTCTTGGCGCAAAATAAACATATAGAATGCACCAAAAATTAAGATACCAAATACACCAAAAGAATAGGAAGCATTACCACCATGCCAACTATGAAAAGCCGCTTCATTTGTACCTACCATTACGGCTAATATGGCAATTCTAATGGCATTGAGAAAAAAGCCTAAAAACATCGCAAATAGCGAGACAAATAACCGCTTATTTTTAGCTATGGGGAACATCACCAAGGCAATGATTGATATCCCTAAGAGATAATTTATCGTATCTATACCGGAACAACTAGGAACTACTTTGACGCTACCAGTTGTCAAATGAATATATACCCCATTCAAGGTAAGATCATAACCTAAATACCATAAAATTAGACTAGCAAATTTAGCACTATAAGGGGAAATATCTAAAAATAACTCAGCTAAAACGCTAGGTATTTCCAGGAAAAATAAAATAATAAATGCTTCCCAATATTGCTTTACACCCTTAAAGCCAGAGGCTAATAAACCTACACCAATAGCCGAAGCTAAGGGTAAAAGACGAATAATATATCCTAAATTATGAGTTGTACTTTGCCATAGTACCCAACTAATTATCAGCCAACCGACAACACTGGAGAAAACATCACTTTCAAAATTGAATGTATGGCGTTTATCCCATAATATCGAGCCGATCGCAAATAAAAATAACAGACTCATGCCTAAATGTCCGACATCATGAGCTTTCCAAACTAACGTAAGACAAATGGCGGCTAGCCCAGCAGCAATGCTTGCAAGCCAGAATGGTTCTGTTTTCAGGATTTGAGATGGTTTGAGATGAGTAATATTCATTGTTAGAGTGAGTTTGCGAATATAGCTAGAAATACAAAAATATTCGCCCTAAGTTTCTAGCTTATGGGCGTGGTAAATGGTTGATGCTCCCGGAATAACTAACTGTAAATCTATGACTATTATTGAGTTTTGGTTATTTTAAATGTGATTTATATGTCTTAATGTAATCAAGATTTAAGTATAAGAACGGATATTAAATAAATTCTTTATAAAGAAGAGGTAGAAATATATGAATTTTTGGTGAAAGGATTTGGCATTAGGTATGGGGCATCCCTTCGGCTTCGCTCAGGGCGAGTGGGCATGGGGTAAAGGCTTGAGGTTAAGTTTTTTTGCTCAAATGCGCCAACTTTATCATTTACATATATTGAGGACTCATTTTTATATTTTTAGTAAAGAGAAATAGCGATCGCTTTCTCGTTTATCTCAATCAAGTACTCATTTTCCTGTTTTAAGTAAGCAAAAAGCCATTTCACCTTCTCGTTAAGCCTTTTCGCCTACTCATTATTGTGTTTTCCGCAAGTAAAATACTATTTCACCTACTCAAAAAGCCTTATCGCTTACTCGTTTCGGTAAATCACGCACTCGTTTTGGTGTTTTCCGCAGGTAAAAAGCTATATCGCTTACTCGTTTTAGTGTTTTCCGCAGTTAAAAAGGTTTGGAACAAAGAATTGGACAGATAGTAGGGGCATGGCAATGCCATGCCCTCTAGAATATATTGATGTTGCGAAAATATTATTTAAATTGGTATGACACCTAAGTTTTCCACAGATTTGTTTAGGTTCTCATCCCATTTAAGGGACTTCCAAATAAAAAAATATACAACTATTTATTGTGGGGTGGGCGTCTCGCCCGCCCATAGTCAAAGGCGGGCAAGACTTCGGCGTGAGCGCTCAGTCGAACGCTGCCCACCCCACAAGATTGGATAATTTATTTCTTGGAAGTTCCTAAATAAAAACACTAATATATATAGATTGCGCTTCAGGGCACGGCAATGCCGATGCCCCTACAATTAATTGGTGTGATTCTGATTTCAGGGTATGGCAGTGCCAATGCCCTACAATTAAACTGTAACCGCCGCCTGAGAATTAACGGTGATACAAGCATGAACTAAGGGTAACAAGGGGCCGATTTGTTCTTGCCCATTGACTGCTAAATCGCTATGACATAGGTAAACTTTCTCGGATACGCGGGATAGTAAATCGGTTAAAATTCTTTGTAATCTTTGTTCTTCGGCTAATTTCTCATCTTCTGCTGTCCAAGGCGTTCCTAATCTTGATTGTAAAAATAAGGGCGCACCATATAATGTGGCTGCACCACCTTTCGCCCAGAGTGGGGAACTCGCATCTAACCAAAAATGCCAACGATGAAATCTCCGGCTAGAACGGTATTGGAAGATGGTAGCTAATGTGACAGCTTTTCTGGCGGAGCCTATGGGGCGTAAAGGATAGGGGTTGGCGGTAATTGTACCCCGGCGCAGTAGTTGGATAAATTCGGCAATGGTGGATTCAATGGGGCTGAGTGCGGGTAATTTACTTTGGCTTTGGTGCAGTCTGGTGTTAATTTCCCAGTAATGTTGGGCTGTTTCTAATAATTCCCGCAAGGCTGCTAGTTGATCGTAGGGGGGGTTATTGTCTTTACAGAGAAAGTCTTGAATTGCTAAGTATAGTAGGGAAATTGGGCTAGGAATTAATCGCTGTTCTTGTTGCGATCGCTGTTTTTCAATCCATTGTAAGATTTCGTTGTAGGCGGTAGTCGCTGCATAGCCAATGCGATCCCAGCGTTCAAAGGTGTTGACGGGTAGCAAATTCGGGCGTTCTGGGTGGGGTTCAAAGCAGTAATCGGCGATTAAGCCAGCGCGTACCGGATCGATGTCTGTGCTGAGTTCGCCGGAATCTATTGGTTTTTGTCTGCGGCTTAATACCACCAGCATCTCGGCTACCGCATCTCGGTCTACTAAGCGTCCTAAACCGGGATAAACTAAAGCCAGCATGGTGAGTAATGCCCTAATTGCTGGGGAACTAATTAAAGGGCGTTGATCGTTGAGGGCTTCTACAGGGATATTTTGTTTGTTGAGGATTTCAATTAAAGTATAACGAGCGATCGCATCTAAACCAGGTGCAATGACAGCTACTTCTTCCGGTTCTACTTCCCCGGATTTAATTGCATTGATGATGATCTCCGCAGTTTGGCGCAATAAATGGGCGCGGGAGGTCGTTTGAATTGACTGTACTGTTTCTGGTAAGCTCAAGATTGCCATTGGTTGGGTGGCTAATTCTACCATTGAGCTAGCTAAGTTAATGGCTAAGGATTCTCGCGGCGGGCTGATTAAAGATTCTTCCTGACAACGATCGGCTAATTCTGCTAAATATTCGGGATCTGCGCCTAATCCCAAGCGTACTGCACCTTCAGGATTATAACTAAACGCGCCGACAGCACCTTGATTTAGTAAGAACTCAAATAAATTGCGGGCGATCGCGGGATAATCATCAACATCATCGGCTAATACTGCTTGGTAGCGCTTGGCTAAATGCTGTTGATATTGTGGATTGGGTAAGAGATGGTGATTGTAGAGTTCGGTAATAATCCCATAGGTGAGCAATCCTCTGTGTAAGCACCAATCGCGCCAGTCTAGCAGCAGAGAGGCGAGAAATTCCGGCTCTAAATTAATTGGGTTATCTGCCAATCCCCTTGCTAAAATTGCGGATATGCGATCGCATTTTTCACCGCTATATGCTGCTAATTGCAAGAAGTCGAGAATCCGCCGCACCAGTCGGTACTCACTCATCCCCACCAATTTTAAAATTTCTGCGTCTAAATGCGATCGCCACAATTTAGTTGCTAGTTCCTGTTCGGTTTCTGGGCGCAATCTCACCGGAAATTGGGCGTTTAGCTGTAACGACTGTATCAGCAACGGCCAAAATAAAATCACTTCATCCTGAAAGAATCCTAAAGGTGTCTTCGCCCTTACCGGAAATTTACCCGATGTCGCGGTAACAATTCTATCTCCCAATTCTCTGCGGTTATCATCGTTAGCAGCTAACAGCAAAACTCCCGGTTCAGTTTGTCGAAGTTCCCAGCTTTTCTGTACAGAGTTGCCTTTTCTTTTATTTTTGTGGTTAGTATAAAATGAGTCAATAGCCTGATGATGATTTTGTAACCAGCTGCATAACTGCCCAACTAAACGAGCAGTTTTACCACTACGGCTACCACCAACAATCCAAAGCGAATCTAAAGCCACAAACCCTCTCCTTGTAGATTTGTTAGTATACTTCGTGCGTTAATTTAAGGTTAAGAATCACCAAATCATGCTGGATGATTGCCAACGATGAAAAACTCTGTTTTTGGTCAAAAAATTTACTCGTTTTTATTAGGGCTTTACCGATGGTACTTACGCACCCCAGAACGTTCCCTAGATGAAGCTTACAACGCAGCCTTAAAAATTAAAAACTTAGAAGATCAACATTTTAATGGTAATAAAATAGAGCCATTATCAACCATGTACAGTCATAATGTCATGGATTATTTTCAAACCGATCTAAAGCAGCAATTAAAAATTGCCAGAATGCGACTGACAGAGTTTAAAAGTAGCCGTTGGTTTTTAAACGAAGCTAATCAAAACGCTGCTCAAGAAGCAGGTGTAGAATATCCAGAACTGTCATTAATTTTAGAAAAACTAAAATTCATTGATCAAATTATCTCCAAATATACCTTTAATGAAAATGAGCCAAATTCTCTATTTGTTGTCGATAAACCTCCCCAGAGTAAAACTGATTTAACAATTAATCAACCAGTAACGCCAAAACTAGCGAATAACGGTGCTAAAAAACCCCAGGGAAAAGCAAATACAACAGGTATATTACCCAGGTCAATTTTAAGTACCATCACTCGATTACAAGTTGAATTAGACCCTAATTCCGAACAAGATGTAGTTCAAAACTTTCGCCAAGCTCAACGCCGCACAATTATATCTATTAGGTTTCTTTTATTATTAGTAATTGTACCACTTTTAACTCACCAATTAGCAAAAGCTTTGGTAGTGGGGCCGCTAGTGGAAAAATTTAGAAGTTCGGAAACAGTGCAAATTTTTCTGAACCCGGAAATGGAAGAAGAAGCATTAGTAGAGTTAGAAAGATTTGAAGAAAAAATTAAATTTCAAAGTCTCATTAGCAACGCACCACCTTTATCATCTGAAGAAGTAGAAACTCAGATGCATGAGAAAGCCAGCGAACTGGCTGAGGAATTCAAAGAAGAAAGCGCTAATGCGATTAAAAATGTATTTTCCGATATTTTTTCTGTAGGTGCTTTTATTTGGCTGTTGTTAGTCAGTAAACCTTCTATCGCCATTATCAAAGAATTTTTCGATAATGTAGTTTATGGTTTGAGTGATAGCGCCAAGGCATTTATTATCATTTTGTTTACCGATATATTTGTCGGGTTTCACTCCCCGCATGGTTGGGAAGTAATTTTAGAAGGTTTATCACGCCATTGGGGATTACCAGCAAATCGTGATTTTATCTTCTTATTTATTGCTACATTTCCGGTGATTTTAGATACGATTTTCAAATACTGGATTTTCCGCTACCTGAACCGAATTTCACCTTCAGCAGTGGCAACATATCATAACATGAATGAGTAGAGGGGCATGGGGCATTGGGCATCCCTTCGGCTTCGCTCAGGGCGGGTGGGCATTGGGCATGGAAGGAAGACAATTGTAGAGACGCGATTCATCGCGTCTCTGAGCAATGTATTTTTGTTACGCCGACTTACTTTAAATGAAATTTAAATTTATTTATCTAACTAGTTTACCTGTTATACTTTTAATCTTATTAGTCAGAATTCCCTCATTAGGGTATCGACCATTAAGTGCGCCAGAATGTCAACTTAAAAAGTGGCATTTACCAGGATTATTTACTAAGAATACTACTCAAAAAACGCCTGTATTAATAGCGCGATCGCCTGTTACTTGTTGTGTAGAGGATCGCTCTTGTATTGATGAGGCGATATATCAAGGCGAAAACGGTAAAATTGGGGATAAAAAGGCGCTGTTAACTTCTATCGATCGCAGTTTACGCTATCTGCAAACGACTAGAGCAGATGCGGCTTATAAAAAGTATCAAATACCAGGAATTACACGCGATCGCGTTTACAAAAGTTTGCTGCGCTTTCGTCAATTGTTACTCACAGCAAAATCCCCAACCGAACTACATCAAGCGATCGCCAAAGAATTTGTCTATTATCAGTCAATTGGTAGAGATAGTAAAGGTTCTGTATTATACACCGCCTATTACGAACCACTGTACACTGCAAGTCGCGTACCCACAGCAGAATACCGCTATCCGGTTTACAAAGCACCTCCCGATTTAGCTTCCTGGAGTTTACCCCACCCGACACGCTTAGAACTCGAAGGTGCAGATGGTTTACAAGGTTCCAAGGGGAAATTACGGGGATTAGAATTATTTTGGTTTCGCGATCGCCTCGAACCATACATGGTACAAATTCAAGGTTCAGCAAAACTGCAATTAACTGATGGTACAAAAACCAGCATCGGTTACGCAGGTAATATCGCCTATAACTACAAAAGCATAGGACGAGAACTGGCGAATGATGGGAAATTACCATTAGAAGGGATGACTATGCCCATTATTCTCGATTATTTTCAAAAGTATCCCCAAGAATTAAACGTATATATTCCTCGCGATCCCAGCTTTGTCTTTTTTCAAGAAACAAAAGGCGCACCAGCACAGGGTTCAATCGGACAACCAATCACCGCCGAACGTTCAATTGCTACAGATAAATCTTTAATGCCTCCTGGTGCTTTAGCATTAATTAGGGCTGATTTTCCCTTTGCTGATGAGAAAGGTAAATTAGAGCATCGAGTCGTCAGTCGTTACGTACTCGATCAAGATACAGGCGGTGCAATTAAAGGTGCGGGAAGGGTAGATTATTTTTTAGGTACAGGTAAATTAGCAGGCGATCGCGCTGGTGTCACAGTCGGTAATGGACAATTATTTTATTTACTACTAAAACCGCCAAAATAAATTTTTACTTGCATTTTAGCTGATGATATTGTATGTATTAACCACCAAAATTTGCATACTAAGTATTTAAAAATAAATCACATAATCATCACAATAAGTATTTGTTGCTAATTTATTTATTCCCTAAACTTTGGAACCAAATAAATAATTTCGCGTCATACCAATTTAAACGCATTTGCAAAATCCCTCGCCAAAAAAGAGATGTATTTAACTAAATGCGTTCATTTTGCTTATGGTATTCATTATTTGATTATTCTATATTAGGGGTTATAAAGTGCTAAAAATTTTGGTGGATGCAGATTTAATTTTAGAAGCTTTAATGAATCGCCATGATTGTGTTGAAGATGTTGGTAAATTATTAGATATAATTCATCCTTTAATTCACGTATATATTACAGATGTGGGCTGGCAGAAAATCTATAACTATATTAGTTGTTTACAAAATCCAAAAGTGGCTAAATTAGTCGTGAATTGTTTGCAACAAAAAATCGAAATTTGCCCGATTGATAACCGAATTTTACAACAGGCCAGGTCATCAACTCTCAAAGATTTTGAATCTGCTGTTGAATTAGCCTGTGTTAGTCATCGTCACCTACATGCAATAGTCACCCATAAACGCGAAAACTTTGCTGATGCGCCCAATAAGTTTTATATTTGGTCAACAGCAGATTTATGGGTGAGAGCCAATTTAGAACTTAAATATACATCTACGGAAAAGTTGATTCAGTAGTCAGTAGTCATTTGTCATTTGTCATTTGTCATTTGTCAGTTAGTATTTGTAGGGTGGGCATTGCCCACCATATCTGGGTTTTGTGCGGCATAGCCCTAACTACGTGTATTTCAAAAATCAAATATGAGTCCTATAGTCAACACGGCGACAATATTTAGGTAAGAAGTCTATTGTTGATGTAAGTGTATATAATTAGCCTGCTGATGCAGGTTTTTTTATTTTTGAATTTTGAATTTTGAATTGGTATAACCTGATTAAGGTAGCATTGATAAAAAATAGGTGGAAACTAACCGACTCACGCAACAAATCGAATTCATTATTGAAATCGATCGCCTCAAACAAGTATTGCGCCAAACACTCCTCACCGACGGTTCGCGTCGAGAAAACAGTGCAGAACACTCTTGGCATTTAGCAATCATGGCTATGACATTAGCAGAATACGCTCCCGCAGAAGTTGATATCTTCCACGCCATGAAAATGCTATTAATTCATGATTTGGTAGAAATTGATGCAGGTGATACCTTCTGCTATGATGTGCAAGCTAATTACAATAAGTCAGAAAAAGAATTACAAGCAGCAGCGCGGCTATTTGGAATTTTACCAACAGATATAGGTAACGAATTGCGTTTACTCTGGGATGAGTTTGAAGCCGGAGAAACACCCACTGCTAAGTTTGCCGCAGCTTTAGATCGGATACAACCTTTACTGCACAACCAGCAAACCCAAGGTGGTACATGGCGCATTCATGGTATTAGACGGGATCAAGTTATGAAACGAGTATCACCCGTAGAAACAGGCGCACCAGAACTTTGGCCGTTTGTGCTGCAATTAATTGATGATTGTGTAGCAGCCGGCTATCTTCAAGAAACGCCTGATTTTAAAATGGGCATAGGGCATTGGTATAATTGATTTTCCTCCCCTCATCCCTAGCCCCTAGTCCCTAGCCCCTAGCCCCTAAAATCTCCTCCCACTCTAATTGAGATAGGGGTTCGACAATTAACTCGATATCAAAACAATGACTAGCAGCAGCCATTAAAGCTGTCATAATTACCTCCTCAGTTAAACTGGGAGGTAATTGCACTTGTGTCCAAGATTCTGCATCAAATATTTGGCTAAACAGTTCCGCATCTTGGTGTAAGCGAATAGAACCATGTTGTAAAATTGCTCCACCACGCCGCAGTTGAGCGCTACCAATGAGTTTTGCACCGTTAGGTAAAATTAAATCTGCGCCTGTAGCCGTACCAAAACAGTTAGGGTTGTGAATATAACCGCGTCCAGCCGTACCATATTGCAATTCTACGCCGAGCGATCGCCAACCATGAATCAAAAACTGACAAATTTTTTGGTATGCTTGCAGGCGATCGCCATTTAATCCCGATGTGACGACAGCATAAGTTAAATCACCTTGGTGTAAAACTGCTCTCCCACCAGTAGGGCGACGGATTATATCTAGTTTTTCACCTTGGCAAATGATATTATCCCAAAATTGGGGATATTCGCGTTGATGATAGCCCAAAGAAATAGCAGCTGGCGACCAAGTGTAAAATCGCAGAGTTGGAGGGTGTTTTCCTGACTGGTGCTGTGCTAACAACCAAGAATCAATAGCCATTTGCACGTTACCAGCAGCTTTGAGCAAAGGAATTAGTCGCCAAACCTGCTTGCTATACATCAGAATTCTTTAAAGGGCAGCAAATTTAGATTGTAAAGCTTCGTCGTTATCATCCGCGATCGTGGCGACAATGGTAATTAACCGCGAGACTTCCCCAGGCGAAATTTCTGCTAAGGTACGAGTAGAAATTACCACTACTTGGCTTTCAATAATCCCAAAACGTGCTTCGAGAGTGCTTGTACAGTTTAATTCTAATAAATACCGTAATAATTGCGGTTCATCTTTCACAGGTAACTTCAGCACCGCCGACCAGACAGTTATGGTATCTTCATCACTAGTACCACTGAGTTGGACAAATACTTCCACACTGCCGTATTTAAACTTCCACAGATAATTACCATCTGGGTTGCGGCTAACCATTGCGCTGTCATCTTGTTCCAAGCTATCGATGACATTTTCAATTACTTCTACGTGGTTAATCGTCGCCGTTTCCACAATCAAATCATTAACTTCGTTGCTGGTTAAGGTTTCTTGGTAGCTTGTCATACAGATTTTTTCCTGAAAATGGTTACTGTGTTATTTCCACCTACTTTATAGCGCCAAAAGCAGCTATTTAGAGCTTCCGAAAGTGATAGTCTGGTTTTCAGCCATATCAATTTTGACTAGAGACACCTAGAAAAAGCGAGTCTATGTCCTCCATTTCCCACACTGTGCAAAATCGCGATATTCGTCAGTTAGGTATTAATCCCAATCACTGGTATGTAGTTGCTCAAAGTAGCGAAGTCACAAATAAACCTCTAGGTGTGGTACTTTGGCAACAGGCGATCGCACTTTATCGAGATAATCAGGGCACAATCCACGCTTTAGAAGACCGTTGCCCCCATCGCCAAGTTAAACTCAGTCATGGGCAGGTTGTTGGTAGTAAATTAGAATGTGCCTATCATGGATGGCGCTTTGACTCATCCGGTGAATGTGCAGCAGTTCCCTACCTCGCAGAGAATCAAAAACTACCCAGTTGTAAAATTCGTTCCTACCCAGTCAAAGAACAAGACGGTTTTATCTGGTTATTTCTGGGAGATAACACACCAACAGTAGAACCCCTGGGTTTACCAGAGTGGGATCATCTTAATTATATTGCCACAGTTTCAATTATTAATTGTCAGGCTCATTATTCTTATTTAATTGAAAACCTGATGGATATGTATCACGGACATTTACATCAGGATTTACAAGCCTGGGCAGAAGCAGCTTTACAAGACATCGATGAAGATAATCATCGCGTAGATGCCCATTACACCGCCCAGAGTTATTATAAAATCGATAAAATTTGGTCTATCTCCCAATTATTTTTTCCCGCTTTACGCCGCTTACATCCCGAACCCTTAGATGTGAGTTATATTTATCCCCACTGGGCGTCAAAATTGGGGCAAGATTTTAAAATTTACTGCTTACTTTGTCCCATCAACGAAACCCAAACCAAAGCTTATTTAATACACTTCACATCATTAAATGCGTTTTGGCGGTTACACAAATTACCAATTTGGTTTCGCCGTTTTGTTAAAGATAGCTTATTTGGTGCAGCCCAAAAACTACTTGATGGTTTAGTAGTTCAAGATGTCAAAATGATTGAAGAAGAACAACAAGTCTATTTACAAAATCCAGATAGACGCAACTATGAGTTAAACCGAGCTTTAGTCAGCGTGCAAAAATTGATGCGCAGCCAGTTTGAGACTTCCAACTAAAAAAATATTCCATCGCTTTGTCAGCAGAGGAAGCAGAGGGAGCAGAGGAAGCAGAGGAAGCAGGGGAGAACTCAATAGCCCAATGCCCAATACCCACCCGCCCTGAGCGAAGCCGAAGGGATGCCCCATGCCCACTTTAAGATTAATAATTATTTTCCGATAAAAACCTGGCTGGTACTGTTTAATTAGAGGCAAAATAGTTACTAGTATGCCCCCAAACACCAGTATGAGCTATTGCCTCAATCCCGATTGCCAAAACCCGACTTTTAACCCAGAGGATACAAAATTTTGCCTAATTTGCGGTACTAGTCTCCTATTGGATAATCGCTATCGAGCGACTAAGTTACTTGGTGCTGGCGGAATGGGGCGAAATTTCTTAGCGGTGGATGAACGTACCCCATCGAAAAAGCGCTGTGTAATTAAGCAGTTCTTTCCAGCAGTACAGATTGTTAATAACCCCACAGCATACCAAAAAGCGGTGGAATTGTTTAACCGGGAAGCAGCAACCTTAGATACACTGGGGGATAAGTCTAGTAAAATTCCGCGACTGTTAGCAAACATCGAACAAGACAAACGTTTGTATTTTGTCCAGGAATTTATCGACGGACAGAATTTACTTCAAGAGTTACAACAACAGGGAACTTATACTGAAGAGCAAATTTGGCAACTATTGACAGAATTGCTACCGACTTTAAAGTTTATCCACGAGCATGATGTTATTCACCGAGATATTAAACCAGAGAATATCATGCGTCGGCGCGATCGCGAACTGATATTGATTGACTTTGGTATCTCTAAAGAACTTAGCGGTACAGTCATGTCTATCGGTACCACGGTTGGAACTGTCGGATATGCGCCACCAGAACAAATGACCTATGGCGAATCTTATTCAGCGAGTGATATTTATGCTTTAGGTGCAACTTGTATTCATCTGCTCACTGGTACTTTTCCCAATTTACTGTACAATCCTCAACAGCAACGCTGGACATGGCGAGATGTAATGGCTGCGCAAGGAAAAACTGTCAGTCATCAACTAGGGCATATTTTAGATAAAATGCTGCAACAAGATATTCGCCAACGCTATCCAACAGCAGATGCAGTTTTAGCAGATTTACAAGTAAATCAAGTAAATCCCACCATCACCGTAACCACACCAATCAATACAGAACCCCCACTTCCATCACCAAAAAACAATTACAAGTTGCTAACAGGAATCGGGATTTTGATAACTCTCTTTTTGGGTTTTCTCGGTTATAAGTTATTGCAACTTTCCAGCCAGACACAATTAACAAATACTCCCGCATTAGAAACTTCAAATTCTGCTTCTCCTGCTGCTGGCTCACTCACTACAGCAACTCAATACTATGAGCGTGGTAACGAACTACGTAAAGAAGGCAATAATGAAGGAGCCTTAGAACAATATAACAAAGCAATTGAGCTTGACCCTAAATATATTGCTGCATATAATAATCGCGGTAACGTCCGCGATGATTTAGGTGATAAACTAGGGGCTATAGAAGACTACAATAAATCCCTTGACCTTAATCCTAAATATGCACTTGCATACTACAATCGAGCCAGAGTTCGCAATGACTTAGGCGAAAAGGAAAATGCTTTACAAGATTATAATCAATCAATCGAGCTTGACCCTAAATATGGTTTTGCATATTACGGAAGGGGTCTAGTTCACAATAACTTAGGCGATAAAAAAAGTGCGCTTAAAGATTATGATAAAGCCATTGAACTCAACCCCAAATATTCTGCTGCTTACTATGCCAGGGGTAATGTACGCGATGATTTAGGTGATAAAAAAGGCGCAATTTTAGATTATAATCAAGCAATTGAGCTTAATCCTGAATATACTTTTGCTTACTATACTAGGGCTAATGTGCGTAATGACTTAGGCGATAAAAAAAGCGCTCTCCTAGACTACGATAAAGCCCTGGAACTTAACCCTAAATATGTAGATGCGTATAACAATCGCGGTATAGTCCGTGAGGACTTAGGAGATAATTCAGGCGCTTTCCAGGACTATAACAAAGCGATTGAGCTTGATTCTAAATATGCTAATGCTTACTACAATCGAGCTAATCTTTATAAAAAGTCAGGCGACAAACAAAATGCGATTAAAGATTACAAATTAGCAGCTAGCCTCTATCAAGCACAAGGAAATACCAAATATTATCAATACTCTCTAGATCACATCAACAAATTATCACAGTAACTTAAGTAAGTATTACCAGTGACTCATAGACTTCTTGCATAAATATTTTGGCTTTGTTGAGTATGAGTGTGAAAAGCTCACGCAAAGTCGCATTCGACGGATTCGTTCCCGCAGGGTAGGCGCAAAGAAGACGGAAAGAATAAAGACTTTTGCACGAAGTCTAATAACAAATGACAAATGACAAATGACCAATGACTATTAAATTATTAATAGCACCTACCTCTATTTAGGTAGGTGCTACATTTTTCATATAATTCCAGGGATAAATAATATCTAAATATCTAGCTAACTAGACTCCCTGGGGGTTACTAATAATTAATTCACAATCTAAGGTTCTATGGTTTCTATGCAGCGCTGCTGCGGTTCAACAAATTCCACAAGAAAACGGCGATAATTGCGCCAAGAACCGCAACTATGATACCAGGAATGCTGAGACTTGAAGCGGCTAATGCCAACCTTCCCGTAGTAAAGAATACAGCCAAACTACCGCCAATAAATGCACCAATAATTCCCAGTATGATAGTTCCAAGGACTCCACCACCTTGATGACCGGGATAAATAGCTTTTGCGATCGCACCAGCAATCAGTCCTAAAAGTAGCCAAGCAATAATGTTCATTGTTTTGATTGAATAAAGTTTGTTTACCAACAATCAAACATTAACAATTTTCTTACTAGTAACTAATCTGCCATTAGCCTTATTTATCGATATATCTAAAGAATCAGAAAATCTTTTCTGTATCTTGTCTATATCTCGGCTATATCTTTCGACATAAGCCTTAAATTCACTAGGGAAAAATTTTAAGAAAAAGCTCCTAGTAGGTCTAAGACTAGGGGCTTATAAAATTATTGCTTGGTAATAGTAGTATATGTATTTATGGTTACGCCTCTCCTCTACTTTAAGAATTAAGCTCTCGTATTTCTAAAGTATTGTTAACCTGCTTGACTAGGGAATTTTAAATAAATATATCTTGACAGAAACTCTGACGAGCTATGGCTTCAGCATCAATACTATAATTACTGAAATTGTAAAAAAATTAAATTAATGGCTCAATAATTTGCTAAACTCCAACTTTTGGAGAGCAAATAGTGCATTGGGAATGGGGGGATTGATAAAGTGACTCAAGAGGAACGGGTAAGTAACAGCGAACAAATTAACTCTCAGGACTTTTCTTGGTTCTATTGGTTTACTTTACCAATCTACCCATTTGGTAATCGTCGGACAATTCGCAAAGAAGTAGTTAAAGATACAATCTGGACTTTTGACCAAATACAGGGCATTTTTTATGTAGTTGTCCCCATTCGCATGACTGTGGTAAAGCTAGAAGCCGGGGGACTTCTGGTATATGCTCCTGTTGCACCTACCGCCGAATGTATCCGACTAGTAAATGAGTTGGTTGCAGAACACGGAGAAGTTAAGTATATTATTCTGCCAACTATCTCTGGTTTAGAACATAAGGTTTTTGTTGGCCCCTTTGCCAGATGCTTTCCGCAAGCACAGGTATTTGTTGCTCCCAGTCAGTGGAGTTTTCCTTTAAATTTACCTCTGAGTTGGCTGGGGTTACCTGCAAAAAGAACGCAAATACTCCCAGCAGATAGCCAAAAAACACCCTTTGCTGATGAGTTTGATTATGCTATTCTCGGCCCGATTCATTTAGGCCCAGGAAAATTTGCGGAGGTGGCTTTCTTCCATAAGCGATCGCATACTCTGTTACTTACAGATACCATACTATCTGTACCCGAAGAACCACCTGCGATCGTCCAATTAGATCCCTATCCTTTACTCTTCCATGCTAAGGAAAGCGCAGGGGATATTGTTGTCGATAATCAAGCTAACCGTCGTAAAGGTTGGCAACGGATATCGTTATTTGCTTTATACTTTCAACCAAGCGCACTAGATGTCATTAGCTTTGCTCAAACATTGCGCGATGCCATAAAAGCCCCAGAACGTTCTCAAAAAGCTTATTTTGGCTTATATCCCTTTAAATGGCAACCAGATTGGCAACGCTCATTTGCTGCCTTAAGCGGTGATGGTAGGTTATTTGTAGCGCCTATATTACAGACGCTCATTCTCAACCGCGCACCCAAAGAAACGATTAATTGGGCGAATAAAGTCGCTAGTTGGGATTTTCACTGGATTATTCCCTGTCACTTTGATTCACCCATCAAAGCAGAGCCATATCAGTTCCGTCAAGCATTTTCTTTCTTAGAACAGCAACCATCTGTCAGTGCAGGCTTATTTAACAGTAATAGTTACCCCTTACCTCAAGAAGATTTTAAAGTACTTCAGGAAATTGACATTAATCTCAACAAGTTGAAAATTGTTCCTCCACCCCAAGATAAGGTATAGAGACAACTCCCCGGGTTTTGCTGATATTTATCTGACTTCTCCGCAAAAATTATGAGCGATAAATTATTTTTGTGTCGGAGTGAGTAATTTTCTGGGAAATTTTGTCAGCATCCTCACTCTATCCTCTAAATTCCATCAGGAAGCTATATTGCTGCTTGAGTATGTTCGCCAAACGTCTCTAGAATATTCCTGACAAGAAATTAGCTGAATTCGAGGATTTATTAAATAATCAACTATTGATTATATAGTCATGTTTATCTGACATGTTTACTTATCATTCATAAAGACAAGCACAATTATAATTTTCCATATATTTGGATAACTTGGCATAAATTTGATTTTCGATAAATTAAATAAATGACTCATTTTTGCAGTAGCCGAACTGATGGAAAATGCCTATAATAGCTAGCATTTTCCACCAATAGCTCAGGCTGTAAGAAGATTTCCCAATTTCCCCGTCAGCCAGTATTTAAAAAAATTAATAATTATTTAATTTTATAAGAGTGAAGCAGCTTCTGGATTATGAGTTCATTGATATGTAGTGAGTATATAAGGAGTGCAATTTACAGATAATTATCCTGATGTAACACAGTTAAACCATATATATATATTCGTAAATTTTCTAATATTAATAGCCTTGCATGTGAGTTATTAATAAAATCTATCTATAGACTGATGAAAATCGGAACATTAATATTAGCAAGTAGGTCAAAGTTTTCCTATTGAGACTGCATTGAAGTCGCAGAATATTCAAAATAGCGCTTTGTGCCTTGAAGTCCTATAAATGGGATTTCATTCTAACTCAAACTAGCCGCGAAAATTAGGTATGTATACTCATGGTCAATTTATCCGTTCGCAATTCTCACAACAATCAAGCACTGAATGAAGCTACAGACTGGAACGTTATTGAAACAGAATTCAATCCCGCCCAGCTACACCACAAAGAAACCGTTTTTACTCTGAGTAATGGTTACTTAGGAACGCGGGGTAGTTTTGAAGAAGGATATCCTCAAGATTCCGCCGCTACACTCATACATGGTTTATATGACAAAGTAGCGATCGCCTATACTGAACTAGTGAATTGTCCAAGCTGGTTGCCATTAACGATCAAAGTGGCAGGCGATCGCTTTACTATGGACAGTGGCGAAATTATCTACTACGAACGGCGGCTCGACTTACGTTTAGGCATACTCAGCCGTGATGTACGTTGGCGTTCTCCCCAAGGACATACATTAGATTTTCATTTTGAGCGTTTCGCTAGTTTAGCAGATCGACATGTATTAGCCATTCGCGCTCAGGTAACATCCTTAGACTTTGAAGGCGAAGTTTCCTTTGAAACCAGTTTTGATCCCACACCCCAAACCCAAGGCGTACCCCATTGGAAAACCTTAAATCAAGGTGGTGTAGATCGGATTATTTGGCTATACAACCAAACTATCCATTCGGAAATTCAGTTAGGGATGGCAGCTAAATTAGTAGTGGAAGGTGAAAATGCACCACCGATTAATTTAGCAAATGCTGATACTGCTCCCACCCTCACCACAACTTTCCAAGTCGTACCTGGAAAAAGTGTGAGTGTGGAAAAAATTATTACCCTATTTACCTCACGGGAAATTGAAACTCCCATCGCCGCAGCGCTGCAAAGATTAGCCGACGAACCGCGTTATTCAACCTTGCTAGCCGCTCACATTGCTGCTTGGGAACAGGTATGGCAAGACAGTGACATTATTATAGAAGGCGATCGCCAAGCCCAGTTAAGCGTCCGTTACAACTTATTTCAATTATTAGCTGTAGCACCGCGTCAAGATGACCATGTAAGTATTCCGCCCAAAACCCTCTCCGGTTTTGCTTATCGCGGACATATATTTTGGGATACAGAAATTTTTATACTTCCCTTCCTCACCTTAACTCAACCAGCTTTGGCGCGGAACTTGCTCACCTATCGCTACCACACCTTACCAGGAGCTAGACGCAAAGCTCAAGAAACCGGCTATCAAGGAGCCATGTTTGCTTGGGAAAGCGCCGATACTGGTGATGAAGTTACACCCCGTTGGGTTCCCCATGCTAGCGGTAACGGCGAACTCGTGAGAATTTGGTGCGGTGATATTGAAGTCCATATCAACACTGATGTTGCTTATGCTGCTTGGCATTATTGGCAAACTACAGGCGATGACGATTGGATGCGGGATTATGGTGCAGAAATTATTTTAGATACCGCAGTTTTCTGGCAAAGTCGCGCAATTTGGAATGTAGAACGGCAAAGCTACGATATTTTAGACGTAATTGGCCCCGATGAAAACCACGATCGCGTCAATAATAATGCCTTCACCAATGTCATGGTGCAGTGGCACTTACAATCAGCTTTGGAGCTTTGGGACTGGCTCAAGCAAGCCTATCCCGAAAAATCTAGTCAATTAGCCGAACAACTCCAGTTAACTATAGAGCGTCTGCATCAATGGACAGAAATTCAAGAACTGTTATATGTAAATCAAGACGAAGTCACTGGTTTAATTGAGCAGTTTGAAGGCTTTTTCCAGCTAGAAGATGTTAATCTAGCAGATTATGAACCCCGCACTCAATCTTTACAAGGTTTATTGGGAATTGAAGCTACAAATCAAAAGCAGATTCTCAAACAGCCAGATGTATTAATGCTGCTGTATTTACTGCGAGAGCGTTACAACTACAAAACCTTAGCGATTAACTGGGATTATTACAGCAAACGCACCGACCATAGCTATGGTTCATCTCTCGGCCCCGCTATCCATGCTATATTAGCCTGCGATTTAAACCAACCCACCCACGCTTATACACATTTTCTCCGTTCAGCCTTGGTAGACTTAGAAGATGTAAGGCGTAATGCAGCTGAAGGAATTCACGCCGCCAGTGCTGGAGGTGTATGGCAAGCAGTGGTATTTGGGTTTGGCGGCATTCGCATGACAAAATTAGGCCCTGTCGCCTGTCCTAATTTGCCTCCAACTTGGAAACGGTTGAAATTCCGGCTGCAATGGCGCAACGAGTGGTATGACTTCGATTTGCGACAAAATACAGACATGGAAATTGACAATCCGCCAGCAGATGTGAATCTGCAACCCGCACACCCCCAAATTAAAGGTGTCATCTTTGACTTAGATGGAGTGTTAACCGATACATCTGAGTTGCACTATTTAGGGTGGAAGCGAGTAGCCGACGAAGAAGGCATTCCTTTTGATCGAGAAGCCAACGACGCGATTAGAGGATTACCCAGACGAGAAACCCTAATGCAAATTTTAGGCGATCGCACCGCCACAGAAGCGCAAATTCAAGACATGATGGAGCGCAAAAACGGCTATTTCTTGGAATTAATTGAGGAAATTACCGCAGATGATTTACTCCCAGGAGTCGCCAATCTCCTCCAAGAACTGCGAGATGCGGGAATTAAGATTGCTTTAGGTTCATCTAGTAAAAATGCTCAGACAGTAATTCACCGCTTAGGCGTTAAAGATAAATTTGACGCCATAGCCGATGGTTACAGCGTCACCCAACCCAAACCCGCACCAGACTTATTCTTATTTGCCGCGCAACAAATTGGCATTTCTCCATCACAATGTATTGTCATCGAAGATGCGATCGCCGGAGTAGAAGCCGCCAAAGCCGCAGGTATGTGGTCTGTAGGACTAGGGCCAATTGAGCGATTAGGTAAAGCTAATGTCGTATTACCCAGTTTAGACAGAGTAACTTGGTCAAACCTACACCAGCGCATAGCCAACAGCCAAGAACTAGCTGTCTTAAGTAGAAGCTAAGATTTAAAGATTCGCTTTTCTCCAATTTTCCCATCCTGTATATCAGGGTGGGATTTTTTTTATTTTTGGAAATGCCCAAAGGGGGACAAGGGAAGGGGGACAAGGAGGACAAGGAAGACAAGGAGGACAAGGGGGACAAGGAAGACCAATGACCAATGACCAATGCCCAATGCCCAATGCCCAATGCCCCATGCCCCATGCCCCATGCCCAATTATTAACAAATGTAACAATATTGCCATCAAAACGTTTTACCGTCTTGACAAGCCAGAAGAGAGCCGATAACGTAATATACATACCCGGGTAAGGCCGTTAAAGAAATATGCAAACGCAAACTAAGCAAAAAGTTACTTTGTATCTATCGCCTGAATTGCACAGGAGGCTGAAAATTCGTTCAGCAGTTGATTCTGAACCCATGTCAGATCTGGCAGAACGCGCCCTATTTTTCTACCTTTCTAATTCAGAATTAGTAGAAGAAATAGAAGCTTCTGTATATGGCAGAACTCATAGAGTATATTCCTGCCCCGAATGTGCAAGTTCGTTGGTATTAAGAGAAGGAGAACTAATTACCTTAAATAATCAACCTGGGGTAATTGGTCAAGATGATATTTCCATTGATGAAATGGATAAAGAAAAAACCCATCTTCTGGGTGAGGAAGAACTAGTTCCTTGTTAGTTATGAATTATGAAGAATTAAATTCATAATTCTATTTTCATCACCAGCAAAACGATGTCTGTACTGTACTAAGGTCTCAAGTAGGTCGATGTATGAAAGAAGAGCTCAATATTCTAATTCAAGCTCAATACCCTTTAATCTACCTTGTGACCTCCGAGGAAGAGCGGGCTGAGCAGGCAATTTCCACCATCGCCCAGTTACTAAAGCCCCAACGCCGAGTATTTGTTTGGACAGTAACTCACGGCATCGTGGAGTATGGTCAACCTCGGAATGTCACCCAACATAACACTGTTTCACCAGAAGCAGCAATTGAGTGGATTATCCGTCATAAAGAACCTGGTTTATTTATACTTAAAGATTTACATCCATTTATAGATGCACCTGCGACAACTAGATCGTTACGTGATGCGATCGCTAATTTTAAACTTTCGTCGCATGGTTCGCCAAAAAACATTATATTAATGTCGCCGGTTCAACAAGTACCTATCGAACTGGAAAAAGAAGTTGTAGTTCTTGACTTTCAACTACCAGATATGGCTGAGTTAAATAAAGTCTTAACTCACCATTTAGATCAAAATCGCGGGCGGAGGTTGACAACCGAAGCCAGAGAAAAACTTCTCAGAGCCGCCTTGGGTTTAACCAAAGATGAAGCCGAAAAAGTCTATCGCAAGGCACAGGTAACTACAGGGCGGTTGACGGAAGATGAAGTAGATATAGTTTTATCTGAGAAAAAGCAGCTAATCAGGCGCAATGGTATCTTAGAATACATCGAAGAAGATGAAACTATTGATGCTGTAGGTGGTTTAGAAGAATTGAAAAAGTGGCTCAAGCAACGCTCTAACGCTTTTACAGAAAAAGCGAGAGAGTATGGGCTACCCCAACCAAAAGGGATGTTAATTCTAGGAGTTCCAGGTTGTGGTAAATCCCTCATAGCGAAAACTACTTCTCGTCTTTGGGGGTTACCAATTTTACGCTTAGATATGGGTAGAGTTTACGACGGCTCAATGGTGGGTCGAAGTGAAGCCAATCTGCGTAATGCCTTGAAAACAGCAGAATCGATTTCCCCGACAATATTATTCATCGATGAATTAGATAAATCTTTTGCTGGTAGTGCTGGTTCTGGTGATTCAGATGGCGGTACCTCCAGCCGGATTTTCGGCTCTTTCCTCACCTGGATGCAAGAAAAGAAATCTCCTGTGTTCGTCATGGCAACAGCTAACAGAGTAGAGCGTTTGCCGGGAGAATTCTTAAGGAAAGGTCGTTTTGATGAAATCTTCTTTGTGGATCTGCCCACACCCGAAGAACGTCAGGATATATTTAACATTCACCTGACGAAGCGTCGTGAAGACATTTCACGATTTGATTTAGGACAACTAGCGAAAATGTCCGATGGCTTTTCTGGGGCAGAAATTGAACAAGCGATAGTGGCGGCGATGTACGAAGCTTTCGCCCAAGAACGCGAGTTCACCCAACTAGATATTATTGCTGCACTGAAGGCAACTTTACCGCTGTCTAGAACGATGCAAGAACAGGTCACAGCTTTAAGAGACTGGGCCAGACAGCGCGCCAGACCCGCAGCATCCTCCGTTGCTGAATATCAGCGAATGGAGTTTTAAAAGCTTTCCCCTGCTAATCCCAGGGGGAAAGGCTAGCAGTAAATGCTAGCAGCGCTCGAAACAAGCCGCTTTAAATTTAAGCGCGGCTTCCCCAAAAACAAACCGTTGTCGTTCTTTCTCAATCTTCTCTTTGGAGGAAACCCAAATGTCTCACTTTAGCACTCTGCGCACCAAAATCACCGATGCAGAAATCCTCAAAGCATCCTTGCGTGACCTGGGCATCAGCGTGAAGACTGAAGCTGATGTCCGTGGTTATAATGGTCAGCGCGTACGTTCTGACATCGTTGCTGTGTTAGAAGGCGAATATGACCTGGGTTGGTCTCGCAACAGTGATGGTTCCTTTGACCTCATTGCTGACCTTTGGGGCGTAGCTAAAAAGCATAATCAAACTGAGTTGATCAACTCCATCAACCAAAAATATGCAGTTAACAAAACCTTAGCTGAAGTAAAACAGCGCGGTTTACAAAACGCCAATGTGAAATTGGTATTGCAATAGTAATTTCTCTGCGCGTTCCCAAAGCTGCACGGGCTAACCAAGTAACTAGCGGTTAGCCCGCTTTTTTTGCGCTTAGTTAATTCATAGTCTGTTGTCAAACCGTCAACTTTCTACCTAAAATCCCCTGACTGGCTTCAGTACAGGGGATTTTTGTTGAAAGCGGTGGGGCATTTTTTCAACAACGCGCCGAACGCGGTAGCATAAATTTTTCTTTCTCTGCGGCAAATTTACCGCGCACCATTAAAACAGTTTCTTCAATCACACCGGGAAATGCTTGCACATTTTCCGTATTGAGAAGTTCGGGACTAAAGTAAATTACTACCTCTTCAATGAATTGAGGTATTCTCACTAGGATTTCTGACAACGGATGTATCTGTGTGCTGACTATATCAAATAGATGCAATCGAGTATCTTCTATTTCTATACAGGCGATCGCATCTAAATCTGCTGCATAATATAAAGGACGGCTGCCTTCATTCACAAAGAACACGGCTTTTTCCTGAACTACCCCGACTACATTAGAGACTGGTACTCGTGTTTCTAACAGTCTGTGCAGTAATTCTAAATTTTCGTTAGCTGTCAAATCTAGTTCTCTCCAGCCATCTGTGCTACCTGTAGAACTGCATTGAACTTTGAAGATATGTTCTGCGATGACACGAAAGCCAAAAGGTAGATAAAATTCTGGCTGCGATGTGGACAATACAAGAGTTTCATAAAGCTTGTCGCAATATTCCAACACTTCATTCATGACAGCGCGGTAATAACCTTTTCTGCGAAACTCTGGACGGGTAGCGACTGCATGAATTCCGCCAACAGTTACTTTTTCTCCCATGATGTAGAGAGGAATTTCGACTACTCCCACATGGCTAATTGCTATATCTTCATGAAAATAAATAAAAGGAGTGGAAGCAGCTTCCCAAGATGCACCTAGCTTTCGTCCACATTCAGCTAAACTACTGAGTCCGGGAAATGTGATTTCTAACAAGTCAAACAGCTTACCGCTAAGAGAAGGGTCTACTGCAAAGGATTGTTGAAAGCGATCGCAGTTCATAGTGCTAATTTTACTACGGGAATAATAAAATCATAAACCTCGCCACTTCTATGAAGAGATGAGTAAAATATTGGATATTTTTCTCCAAAAATATACTTATTTAAAATCTGTTTTTGTGTATAAACTGAACCCGCGATTTCTACACGGGCAATAATCCCATGATTTCATTTCTTCGCCAAAATTTAGGGAAATTAAAGCTGCTGATTCTCTTAGCGGTTAGCTTGGGTACTACATCAATTAATTCTGTACAGGCGCAAATCGTCCCAGATAATACATTAGGTGCAGAAAGTATAAAACTGACACCAAATACCAACATTCAGGGATTACCGACAACCTTAATTGAAGGTGGTGCTACTAGAGGTGTTAACTTATTTCAGAGTTTCTTACAATTTAATGTTGGTGAAGGACAACGAGTATATTTTGCTAATCCCACAGGAATTGAAAATATCTTTACTCGCGTCACGGGAAGCGATATCTCTAGAATTTTCGGGACTTTGGGCGTAGATGGGAGAGCAAATTTATATTTTCTCAATCCCAATGGCATAATATTTGGTGCTAACGCGCGTTTAGATGTGACTGGTTCATTTTTGGCGACGACAGCTAATAGTTTTGTTTTTGATAATGGGTTGAAATTTAGCGCCAATCATCCTGAAGCAGCGCCGCTACTGACAGTTAATTTACGTCCTGGTTTGCAATTTGCGGCTAATTCATCGGGGATGATTAGCGCGCGCGGAAATTTAAGCGTCGGGCAAGATTTGAGCCTAATTGCTGCTAATCTAGATTTACAAGGTAAGTTACAAGCTAGTAGAGATTTAACCCTAATTGCTCAAGATACAGTTAAAATCAGAGACACAGCTAGCAATCCTGTAATTGTTTCCGCAGGCGAAAAGTTAACTCTCCAAAGTAATCAAAGTATAGATATATTTGCTTTAAACCACCCTGAAAGTGGTTTATTTGCTAGTGCAGATATGGTTTTACGCAGTCCTAATACTATAGCTGGAGATGCTCGCTATTGGGCTGGCGGGAATTTTCAGATTGAAAAATTAGATGGAAATTTGGGTAATCTGTTTAGCCCTAATGACCCAATTATACGTGCTAGCGGCGACGTTAATTTTCATAGTTACCAAGGCGCTTCTTTGCATATTTTGGCGGGCGGTGCAGTGAATATTGATAGTATTAAAATCATCGGTGCAGATAAAAGTAATCCGGGAAATTCAATTGTAGAAAATGTACCTTTATCAATCAGTCTTGCTAATGGGACAAATTCTGTAGCTATTAATGGTGCAAAAGAACCAACATTAGATATTCGCGCGGGAACTACTGCATTTGCAACTCCCCGCCTGACACCAAATCCGATAACTGGCGTAATTGGCATAGTTAATCCTAATGCACCAAGTTCAAGTGCCAATATTAATATTGGCAGTATTATCAATCTCAATTATTCATTAACTGGCGAACCAATCAAAGGCAAAATACTGTTAACAAATCAGTACGCACCTAATGAATTATCTGGTAACATTACAACCGATTTGATTCAAACATTTGGCGATGTCATCGTTGATTCGCGAGGTGACATTAACAGTAACGGCGTCATTGATATTTCTTTTGGATTGGATAGCAACAATAATCTTCAACTGATTGCTAATAAAAATATTAATGTTGTTGGCAGTTTACTGTCCGATTTAAGCGGTTTAGGTAATGGAAATGGCGGAAATATTACTCTTGTTAGTAAAAGTGCTGGTATTGATACCAGATTTGCCGATATAATCTCCAAAACACCTAATGGATTAGCAGGAGATGTGATTATAGAAGCTCCAGGAGATATTTATCTAGGTGATATAGAAGCATCGAGTAATTTTAATAATGTAGATAGTAGCGATTCTGGTAAGTTATTTAGCAGCATCAATATCAAATCTAGCAATGGTTCTGTATATCTAAATAACTCGCATTTAGATACTACAAATATTGGTATCAGCTATGCAGGAGATATAAATATTACTGCTTTTCAGGAATTAAAAATTGAGAATGATAGTAATATTTCTAGTCTTGGTAATAACGGTCAAATTTCTCTGGGTAAATCCAGCTATGCTAATTTATCTCCGCAAATTTTGAATATTTTTGATTCCCGCTTAATTACTGATAATCCTAGCAAACAAGGTAGTGCTGGCAATATTAGAATTACATCGGTAAACGACATAGCTATTGCTAATAGTAAGATATATAGTAATGCTTCTATTGATGCCAGTAAAACTAATGCGGGTAATATTTATCTGGAATCTTTAGGTTCAATTTCTTTGACTAATAGTCAAATTGCTAGTGATGTTATAGGCGGAACAGGTAATGCGGGAAATCTCAGACTAGATTCTGGTGCAATATCATTGCTAGGAACTATCCTGAAAACAGATAATAACGGACTAGGAGATGGGGGAAGTATAGAAATTAATGCCAGTAAACAGGATATTTCTCTGCAAAACAGTCAAGTTAATAGCGAAAGTAATAGTTTAGATAATAGTAGTTCTGATACTTACCTTTTACCTGGTTATATTCAAATTGCTGCTAACCAAGGTTCGGTAATATTAGAAGAATCTAGATTGAATACAACAAATACTGCTGGTGGTTATGCTGGGGGTATATTGATTAATGCCTTAAATGAGATTATTTTCAATCGGAATTCTGGTAAAACTGGCAATGCAACCCTGGGAATTGTCAGTAATGGAAATTCAGGTAATATTTTGATTGGATATTCCCCTAATGATCAATCTTTAAGCCCAAAAAAAGTAACGATTAACAGCAGTTTTTTAACTAGTAGCAACTTGGTAGCAGGTAATAATACCGAAAATATTCTGACTAAAAATGCGGGTAATATAACAGTGCAATCTTTAGGAGAGATATCTTTAACTAGCAGTAATTTAGAAACTACAACTTATGGTTCTGGTGCGGGAGGAAGTATTAGCGTAACAGGTAATTCACTATCTTTGAGTAATAGGAGTTCTCTTTTAGCTAATACGCTAGGAACTGGTAAAGCTGGAAGTGTAACTGTCAAGACAACGGGTGGAACAGTCTCGCTTTCGGAAAGTAGTATGAATACTGGTAGTGACGATTTAATTGCGAAAGTTACACAAAATGAACCATATAAAGAAGGACAAGGTGGCGGCGGTGATATTACTATTAACACTGCGGCTTTATTTGTAACTAAAAACTCTATTTTAAATGCTAATACTTTTGGAGCAGAGAACAGTGGTAATCTCTATATTACAGTAGATAAAACTGTATCTTTTGCTGATAGTTCTATTATTAATGCTAGTACATCTCTTCAAGGTAATGCTGGTGATATTAATATTAAAGCTCAGGAAATTTATTTTAGTAATGAATCTTTAATTCAAGCAGAAACTTTTGGCAGTGGTAAGGCTGGTAATATTGATATGACTGCTGAATTAATCTCCTTAAATCAGTCATCAAGATTTGATGCCCAAACCTTTGGTAGTGGTAAGGCTGGTAATGTAAATATCAAAACTCAATCACTGTCTTTAACAGAGGGATCGAGAATTAATGGTAATACTTCTAGTAGTGGTAATGGGGGAAATATTACTATTAATCCCCTGAATTTACAGCAACAATCTACTGCAGCTGTGACTTTATCTGGTGCATCATTTCTCAATGGATTTTCTACTGGCTTGTTTGTCAATACAGAAAGTAAATTAGCAGATGCTGGCGCTGGTGGCAATATTACTATTAATACTGGTAATTTATCTATTAAAAATGGTGCAGTTTTAAGCGCACCTTCTAAAAGTAGCGGTAGCGGTGGGAATATCGAGATTAATGTCAATAATCTGGAAATTACAGCTGGCGGACAAATTCTCACAAATGCTTATAGTAGTGGAGAAGCTGGTAGTATTAAAATTAATGCTAGTAATAATGTGGCGATCGCAGGTCAGGATTTAAGCTACAATCAACGACTGGAAGCACTAACAGAGAATTTTGATGTAATTAAAGATACCTACGGTTTTACATCCACGACAAGCGATCGCGAAATTGTTGGTATATTTGGCCCCATAAATCAATATAGCGGTCTATTCGCCAATACAGAAGCCAATTCTACAGGCGATGGCGGTACAATTAACATTGATCCGATTCAAGTCACCCTCAAAGACGAAGCGAAAATCTCTGTAGATAGTCAGGGTACAGGTGTCGCAGGTAGTATTAGCATCACCGCTAATCGTCTGACATTGGATAACCTTGCAGGTATTAGTGCCGATACCGATAGCGGTCAAGGTGGTAGTATTACACTGAATGTGCAAGATTTACTGTTATTGCGGCGTA
The DNA here is from genome assembly GCF_963889195.1 of Calothrix sp. FACHB-168. Lineage (NCBI taxonomy): Bacteria > Bacillati > Cyanobacteriota > Cyanophyceae > Nostocales > Calotrichaceae > Calothrix > Calothrix sp. FACHB-168. The sequence goes on along the minus strand of NZ_CAWPNJ010000085.1, from coordinate 135,976 downwards.
ACAGTACAATCTCTACCACCGCAGGAAAACAAGGTGCGGGTGGTGATGGTGGTGCGATCGCAATTAATCTAAATACAAGTAATGGCTTTATTGTCTCGCCAGCTGCTGAAAATAATGATATCTCAGCTAATGCCTTTTCTGGTAGTGGTGGTGCGATCGCTATCAACGCTAAAGGGGTAATTGGTTTAGCAACCCTCACCAGGGTGGAATTAGAACAGAAATTAGGTACAACCAACCCCGAAAAACTTAACCCCCAATTGCTGCAAACTAATGATATTACGGCGATTTCCCAAACAGATCCCCAATTAAACGGTGTAGTCAGTATAAATTCTCCAGAGATTGACCCCAGTAAAAGTATTATCTCACTGCCGACGAACGCAACAGACCCATCACAGCAAATTGCTCAAAGTTGTGGTGTGGGGAATCAAAAACTAGCGAGTACATTTACTGATACTGGGCGTGGTGGATTACCGCCTAAGCCTGATGAATTTCTCAGTAGCGATACGGTGTGGGAAGATGTTCGTCTGCGTGCTAATTCTCTACAGCAAAGAGTGTCTACCCAAACAACAAACCCCACAACCCATCAAGAAAAGCCAGTATTAACTATGCCTGCGACTGGTTGGGTATTCAATAATAAAGGCGAAGTTACCCTCATTTCTCAAACACCTCAATCTTCTGCTATGGGAATCAATTCCTCTAGCTGTGCGGCTAAATAAAGTTTGTTTTCAGCATAAATTTTTCAAGGTAATACTTATATGGTTGCATTTACTAGCCACCAGTTATGGCAATTATTCGCTATTACGAGTTTGATATGTGCGTTGATGAACTCTGCACAGGCGCAAATTGTCCCAGATAATACATTAGGTGCAGAAAGTACAAATCTGACAACAAATACTAACGTTCAAGGATTACCGACAACTTTGATTGAAGGTGGTGCGACTAGAGGCGTTAATTTGTTTCAGAGTTTCTTACAATTTAATATTGGTGAAGGACAACGAGTATATTTTGCTAATCCCGCAGGAATTGAAAATATCTTTACTCGCGTTACTGGAAGCGATACCTCCAAAATTTTCGGAACTTTGGGCGTAGATGGGAGAGCAAATTTATATTTTCTCAATCCCAATGGCATAATATTTGGTGCTAACGCGCGGTTAGATATTCCTGGTTCATTTTTGGCGACAACAGCTAATAGTTTTGTCTTTAATAATGGCTTAAAATTTAGCGCCAATAATCCTGAAGCAGCGCCACTACTCACAGTCAATTTGCGTCCGGGGTTGCAGTTTGCGGAAAATCAATCTGCAAGTATTAGCAATCGCGGGAATTTAAATGTTGGGCAAGAGTTGAGTCTAATTGCTGGTAATCTCGATTTACAAGGTCAATTAATTGCTAATTCATTAACTGGAAATAGCGGTAATATCACTCTCATCAGTCAGCAAGGTGGTATTGACAGCAAATTTTTAAATATAACCTCTGTGGCTGATAACGGATTGGCTGGAAATGTTACTATTACCGCTCCGGGTGATATATATATAGGTAATATTAAACTTGCTAGTAATTCTAGTAATAATCACTTTAGTAAGATAAATATTAATTCTACTAACGGTTCTGTTTATTTAACAGGATCTAATTTTAACATACAAAATATCGGCTCTGGCTATGCAGGAGAAATAGCGATTAATGCCAGAAAATTGCTTCAAATTGATAACGCTAGTAAAGTTTTTATCACTGGAAATCTGGGGAAAATTTCGCTTGGAGTTTCCGAATATCCAGAATTATCTCCTGAAAAAATCAACATTAATAACTCACAAATTAATAATAGTAACTTTGAGGCTGGTTATAATGTCGGTGATATTACAATGAAATCCCTGGGAGAATTATTAATCGATAACAGTAACTTAGAAACTGTAACTGCTAGTTCTAGTTATGGCGGAAAGATTAATCTAGAGGCTAATACAATATCTTTAGCAAATCAAAGTTCGCTGTTTGCAAATACTCTGAGTACGGGAAAAGCAGGTAGCATAAATTTGCAAACAACTGGTGGTGCAGTTTCTTTATCGGCAAGTAGTATTAATACTGGTAGTAATCAACTTAACGTAAATCTCGAAAATTTAACTAATCAAGAAGGTGCTGGTGGTGGTGATATTAATATCGCTGCTAGCGATTTATTTTTAACCAATATCTCTCTTTTAAATGCTAGTACTTTAGGATCTGGAGATAGTGGGAGTATTTCGATTACAGTAGATAAAACAGCATCTTTTAGCGATAATTCTATTTTAAATGCCAGAACGTATTTGCGAGGAAATGCCGGGAATGTAAATATTACAAGCCAGGATTTGATATTTAATAACGAATCGCTGATTCAAGCTACAACTTTTGGTACTGGAAACGCCGGCAACATCAATATAATTGCGCCATCATTGACTTTAAGTAATACATCCAGAATTGATGCCCAAACTTTTGGCAGTGGCAATGCAGGTAATATTAATATCAATACACAGTTGCTTTCTCTCCAAGGGGGAGCAAGAATTAATGCAGAAACTTTTGCCAGTGGTAATGGTGGCAATATTACTATTAATCCTCTCAATGATGCAAGTCAAGCTACTGCTGCTATAAATATATCTGGCTCTGCACCGTTGATTAGAACATCTAGCGGCTTTTCTGTGAATACAGAAAGCGAAAAAAATGATGCTGGTTCTGGTGGTAATATTACCATAACAACGGGGACTTTATCTATTAATAATGGAGGTGTTTTGAGCGCTCCTTCTAAAAGTAGAGCTAGGGGCGGAAATATCAATATTAATGTGCATAATTTGGAGCTTACAGGCGGCGGGCAAATTATCACCAATGCCTATAGAAGTGGACAAGCAGGTAGTATCAAAATTAATGCGACTGAGAATATTACAATTTCTGGGCAAAATTATGAATACGAACAAAAATTGAATGAGCTTAAACAACAATTAGATTTTCTAAAAGCTGTCTATGATGTTTTGTTGGTTGAGAATGACAAAGATAGTCAACGTATACTCAACCCAATTAATAACTTAGTTAATAAATTAAGTGATTTCTTAGCTAATCCTAAATCGATTTTATTCCTAAATGAACTGAAGACGAGACTAGATAAATTTAAGAATAGTTTTGATTTTCAATTAATTATCAGCGATCCAGAAATTGCTAGCTTATTGGTACCGATTAATAACTTAATTAATAATTTGGATAGATTGGAACAGATTATTAATTATGTTCCACAAATCAATGCACTCCAAGAGAGACTGAATAAACTTAAATATACCTACGATTTCGTTGTACCCACAAGCGATGGCGAAGTCAGGCGCATACTTGGCCCCATAAATCAATATAGCGGTCTATTCGCCAACACAGAAGCCAATTCTACAGGCGATGGCGGTACAATTAACATCGACCCGATCCAAGTCACCCTCAAAGACGAAGCGAAAATCTCTGTAGATAGTCAGGGTACAGGTGTTGCAGGTAGTATTAGCATTAGCGCCAATCGTCTAACATTGGATAACCTTGCAGGTATTAGTGCTGACACCGATAGCGGTCAAGGTGGTAGTATTACACTGAATGTGCAAGATTTACTGTTATTGCGGCGTCATAGTACAATCTCTACCACCGCAGGAAAACAAGGCGCGGGTGGTGATGGTGGTGCGATCGCAATTAATCTCAATCCGAATAATGGCTTTATTGTCTCGCCAGCTGCTGAAAATAATGATATCTCAGCTAATGCCTTTTCTGGTAGTGGTGGTGCTATTGAAATTAACGCTAAAGGCGTAATTGGTTTAGCAACCTTAACCAGATTGGAACTAGAACAGAAATTAGGTACAACCAACCCCGAAAAACTTGACCCCCAATTGCTGCAAACTAATGATATTACGGCGATTTCCCAAACTGACCCTCAATTAAACGGTGTAGTCAGTATTAATTCTCCAGAGATTGACCCTAGTAAAAGTATTATCTCACTCCCCACGAACGCAACAGACCCATCACAGCAAATCGCCCAAAGTTGTGGGGTGGGGAATCAAAAGCTAGCGAGTACATTTACTGATGCTGGGCGTGGTGGATTACCGTCTAAGCCTGATGAATTTCTCAGTAGTGATACGGTGTGGGAGGATGTTCGGTTGCGTGCTAATTCTCCACAGCAAACAGTGTCTACTGAGGCGGTAAAACCCACAGCTAGTCAGGAAAAGACTGTGTTAACTATGCCTGCGACTGGTTGGTTATTTAATAATAAAGGCGAAGTTACCCTCATTTCTCATACACCGCAATCTTCTACTGTAGGAATCGATTCCTCTACTTGTGCGGTTAAGTAGAAAACACAATAGTCTGTCAAGATTTACGCAAAAGTTCCTCAGACTCCTCTCTGTGTACTCTGTGTTCTCTGCGGTTTTTGTAAACATTTATGAATTGACCAAGTGCTACTTGTAGCCGTTTTAACTTTCATCGCATACAACTTGTGTATAGTCGCTTACTAATACAGCAATTAGGTTCATACCAATTCCAGAAAAAAATGAGACAGATGCGTAGGTTGGGTTGAACGAAGTGAAACCCAACATATACAAGGCTTTGGGTTGTTGGGTTACCCTTCTCCTGCGGAGACGCTACGCGAACGGGAAGCCGCTCCGCGTCTACGTTCCTCAACCCAACCTACATTCACATCATATTTTTTGTGAAATGGTATCAGTAAGGATTACAACGCTGTGAACGAAATCAGTTTTTTTAAGGAACCGCCAAGACGCCAAGACGCCAAGGATACAGAGAGAAGAATTAGAAGGAAGAAAAGGCAAAGTAATGCCTAACTGAATTGTATTTAGTTGAAATACGCATAATATCTGAAAAACCTGAATCTTCTCAATTGAGAAGCACTATATATATGTATGCATCAAAGAAAAAACACATTAAAAATCACAGAAATTGGCTGATATTTATATTCTTACTCTTTAATTTTTTTATTCCTAAATCGTTAGCACAAACGCCTACCAACCCACCGATACAAGATATCAATCGTCAAATTGAACAACCGACTACACCCACTCCTATATTACCCAAACTACCGAATTTAGAGGAGTTATTTCCCACTTCACCTGTTACTAATCCGCCGATTGAGGAAAATGTTCCGCCAGATTTAGCGGGAAAAATTCAGGTAACTAAATTTGAGGTGGTGGGTAGTACTGTTTTTAGTCAAGAACAATTAGATAAAATTCTCCAGGAATTTATCAATAAACCTATCACTTTTCCTCAACTATTAGAAGCAGCCGATAAAATTACTGAACTTTATACTCAAGGTTGTGAAGCAGAAAATAAAAATACAGATTTACCTTGTTATGTAAATTCAGGTGCATATATTCCAGCTAACCAAACTTTTAAAGTTGAGGGTGGTGTAGTTAAAATTCAAGTTTTGGAAGGGAGTTTAGAAACTATTGAAATTCGCGGTACAAATAGGCTAAATCCTGATTATGTGAGAAGTCGCCTTGCTTTAGCTACAGGTAAGCCTTTAAATTTAAAAAAGTTAATGCAAGCTTTGCAACTTTTACAATTAGATCCATTAATCAAAAATATCTCGGCGGAATTGGGTAATGGGGTAAATCCGGGTGCAAGTATTTTATCTGTGCAAGTTACGGAAGCAAAAACATTTACAGTGCAAGTTAGTTTAGATAATAAACGTACACCGGGTATTGGGAGTTTAGAACGACAAATTCAACTAAATCAAGCTAATCTGTTGGGTTTGGGTGATGGCTTAAGCGTGGGTTATACCAATACTGATGGTAGTAATAGTGTAGATGTCAGCTATAGATTACCCGTCAATCCTCGGAATGGAACTGTGCAATTTAACTATAGTTATGCAGCGAGTAATGTAATTGAAAAACCTTTCAATGTTTTAGATATTGAAGGAACTTCTCAAGAATATGGGATTAGTTTTCGCCAACCATTAGTGGAAACGCCGACAACAGAATTTGCAGTTGGGGTAAGTGCGAGTCATCGAGATAGTGATGTTGGTTTTTTGCAAGCACAAATAGGCGAAAGACTTCCGTTTCCTTCTCCTGGTGCGAGTGCAGATGGAACCACAAAAGTAACTATTTTGCGATTATTTCAAGAATGGACTCAGCGTAGTAGTCAACAAGTATTAGCAGCGCGATCGCAATTTAGTTTCGGGATAGACGCATTAGGTGCGACAATCAATCAAGATGCGCCAGATGGTCAATTTTTTACCTGGCGAGGACAGGCGCAATGGGTAAGGTTATTAGCACCAGAAACTTTATTTTTATTGCGTACAGATTTGCAAATAGCTGATAAGCCTCTCTTAGCTTCTGAACAAATTGGTTTAGGAGGACAAGCAACAGTTAGAGGTTATCGTCAAGACCAAATATTAGCAGATAATGGCTTTTTAGCAACGGCAGAATTCCGTTATCCAGTATTACGAGTTCCTCAAGTTAATGGCTTATTACAAATTACGCCATTTCTAGATTTTGGTACAGCTTGGAATATTTCTCAACCGGGGAGAACTAATCTTAATCCCGATACTCTCGCTTCTACAGGAATCGGACTTTTATGGCAACAAAATAATTTAACTGCCCGTTTTGATTGGGGTATCCCTCTAGGTATTGATATTTCTAATAAAAATACTTGGCAGGAAAATGGACTATATTTTTCTGTGATTTATACACAGGCTTTTTAGTCAATGGTCAACAGTCAACAGTCAACAGTCAACAATATTTATGTCTCTCATTTTACTTTTAAGTAGTTTATTTATCAATTCATCGCCTAATCTGACTCAACAAATTTCACCTCTAGTTGCAGTGATTAACAATCAAGTTTCAGAGGAACGAGTTAGCAATGGTAAAGACTTATTAGATAAAGCTGTAATATCATACCAACAAGAACAATATGCACCAGCTTTGAAGATGTTTCAACAGGCTGATGTGGCATTTCAATCATCGGGAGATAAACTTAACCAAGCATTAGCATTAAATTACCTTTCTTTAACTTATCAACAGTTAGGACAGTTAGCTGATGCGCAACAGGCGACTGACGAAAGTTTACAGTTATTAAATAATAAATCTGATAGTAAAGATTATTTATCTATTCTTGCTCAAACGCTAAATACTCAAGGTCAATTACAATTAGCAAAGGGGGAAACAGAAAAAGCTTTAACTAGTTGGCAAGAAGCAAGCAATACTTATAGTAAAATTGGCGATGAAATCGGCAAGCTTGGCAGTAAAATTAACCAGGCGCAAGCATTACAAACATTAGGACTTTACCGTCGCGCTAATAATACCTTAGAAGAAATTAAACTAATTTTAGATAAACAAGCAGACTCTCTTTTAAAAGTCACTGGTTTGCTGAGTCTGGGCAATACTTTACGTGTGGTAGGACATGCTGATAAATCTCGGAGTATATTAACAGAAAGTTGCCAAATTCAAGCGAAATTATTGAAATTAGAAACAGTTTGTAATCCTACATTATCAGCAAGTTTAAACAATACCAATACAGGAAAACCAAACCCCGAACAAGAAAAGCTAGCAGAAATTTTATTAAGTTTAGGAAATACGGCGCAAGCACAGCAAGATATTGAAGCGGCTATTCGGTTTTATGAACGTTCTGCAAGTATTTCTCAGAAGCAAACTACACAATTACAAGCAAATTTAAATCAATTACGATTGTTAATTCAATCTGGTGAAGATAAGTTTTTGTTGACGCAAGGGTTACCCCAGGAAATCATCTCGCAAATTGCTAATTTATCAGCAAAGATAGAGAATTTACCCGCAAGTCGCAGTAATATTTATGCGCGGATTAATTTTGCCCAAATGCTGCTAAGGTTAGCCAAAACAGGATTATTCGCTAAAGATATAATTGCCCAAAATCCCCAAAATAATTGTACATCTGCTGATTCTTTGTGTAATGCTGCTAAGATTGTGGCTACAGGTTTTCAGCAAGCGGAAACTTTAGCAGATGTGCGATCGCAAGCTTACGCTTTAGGTACATTAGGTAGTTTATACGAATACACTCAGCAATGGACGGAAGCGCGAACTTTGACGCAGCAAGCGCTAAAATTAGCAGAAGGAATTCAAGCTAGAGATATTGCTTACCGTTGGCAATGGCAATTAGGACGAATCCTCAGTGCTACAGGTAATCCTGAAGAAAATCAACAAGGTGCGATCGCAGCTTACGATCGCGCAGTCAAGAGTTTAAAATCTATCCGTCGTGATTTAGTCACCGTCAATCGCGATGCGCAATTTTCATTTCGCGATGAAGTAGAACCAGTGTATCGCGAATATGTAAGCTTACTCTTACCAAAAACAGGCGAACCGAGCGCGGAGAATTTAGATAAAGCTAGAAAAGTTATCGAATCTTTACAGTTAGCAGAACTCGATAACTTTTTCCGTTCAGCTTGTTTAGATACTAAACCCGTGGAAATTGATGAAATCGATACCCAGAAACAAACTGCGGTAATTTACCCGGTACTGTTGAGCGATCGCTTATCGATTATTCTCTCATTACCACACCAGCAAAAAAATAAATCTCTGAAATTACATACAGTTATTCTCGCCAAACAAGAATTTCAAACACAAGTTAAAAAACTCCAGCAAGAAATATTCTTGAAAAGTCCGCGAGAATTCCTCAAAACCTCAAAGCAAATCTATGAATGGTTAATTCGTCCGATTGAAGCAGATTTAGCAAATAGTGGTGTTAAAAATATTGTCTTCGTTTTAGATGGTAACTTACAAAGTATCCCAATTTCTGCACTTTACGACCAACAGAAAAAGCAATATTTGATTCAAAAATCTTATAACATTGCTATCACCCCAGGTTTAGAATTATTACCCCCAAAAGCTGTGAGTCAAAACCGCTTACAAGCATTAATTGGGGGACTCAGTGAAGCCCGTGATACATTCCCTGCTATCCCTGGTGTGAAAAATGAACTTGAGCAAATCAAAGATATATTAACAACTAGAGGAAACTTTATTAATGAAAATTTCACTCAGCAAAAAATAGAAGATGCAGTTAAATCATTTCCGGGAGGAATATTACACCTAGCAACACATGGTAAATTTAGTTCTAAAGCTGAAGAAACTTTTATTTTGACTTGGAATCAAAGATTAAATGTCAATGATTTTAGTTCGGTACTAAAAACTCGTGAATCCAAGCAACAAGCGGCTATAGATTTACTAGTTCTCAGTGCTTGCGAAACAGCCACCGGCGATAGTCGCGCCGCTTTAGGAATAGCTGGAATTGCTGTACAATCGGGGGCGCGCAGCACATTAGCAACCCTGTGGACTGTTAACGATGAAGCTACTTCGGCGCTAATGATTGAGTTTTATAAACAGATAGCGCAAAACCAAAAAAAAGCTGAAGCATTGCGGAATGCACAACTTATTCTGCTATCAGGAAAATTAAATCCCGTCTTTAAACATCCCTATTACTGGGCACCTTTTGTATTAGTCGGTAACTGGCAATAAAGAGGTTATATAGTCATCTTAAATGATTGGTGAAGTATAACATATAGGGTTGTTGACTGTTAACTGTTGACAGTCAACAGTTAAGGATAATTGTAAATTAATTTGCACGAATTGAAACCCAACAAACTCCCGAAAATGTTGGGTTTCGTTCCTCAACCCAACCTACACAGTTTCCGTTTTTCGGTACTAACACCAAGCGTATTGATCGTTAAATAGGTAAATTACGAATTACGAATTACGTAGACGCGGAGCGGCTTCCCGTAGGGTATTACGAATTAATGTGAGATACTTGCACAAGTATAAATGTAAAAAACACATTTTATGGTAAACAGTCCCCTATTTTCTGATATCCAAAATCATTGGGCAAAAGCATCTATTTTAGCTGCATCTCAGAGAAATATCTTAAGAGGTTATCCTGATGGAACTTTTCGCCCTAATGCACCAGTGACTCGTGCGGAGTTTGCGGCAATTATTGTTACAGGGTTACCCAAACAGCCAGTATCTCGTCCCCCGATTACTTTTACTGATGTACCGGCTAGTCATTGGGCAGCTAAAGCGATCGCTCAAGCATATCAGACAAACTTCCTCTCTGGCTATCCCAACAGTTTATTTAAGCCCAGTGAACAAGTGTTACGGGTGCAAGCCTTCGCAGCAGTAGCTTCTGGGTTAAAATACCAAGCTACAGCCGATCCAACAAGTATTTTAAAGAAAAATTACGATGATTTTGCGCAAATTCCCAGTTATGCGATAAATGCGATCGCAGCTGCAACGGAAAAAGCGATCGTTGTTAACTACCCCGACATCAAACGCTTACAGCCCAATCAAAACATTACCAGAGGCGAAATCGCCGCCTTAGTTTGTCGAATTTTGGGCATTCAGACTGTACCGTACAATTACATTCCTGGTATAGAATTATTCGCGATCCCACCAAAATTTGATACAGCCGATGCTTTTACAGCAGAATTGGCAAGAGTGCAAATTAATAATCAGTGGGGTTATATCGATAAAACCGGACAATTTGTCATTCCTCCAGAATTTGATGAAGCCCATCCTTTTGCAGAAGGATTGCTATTAGTTAAAGACAATATTATTAAATCAAGCATCACCTAATTCATGGAAATTCGCGGTATTTGGATTACAACCACAGCTAGCCAAGTCTTAAATTCTCAACAGAATATTGCTGAGGCGATGAATTTTCTCGCTGATACAGGATTTAACGTTGTCTTTCCTGTTGTTTGGAATAATGGCGAAACCATTTATCCCAGTAAAGTCATGGGAGAAAATTTTGGCATAGAAATTAATCAGAAATTTAAAGGTAGAGATCCCTTAGCAGAATTAATCGCTGAAGCTAAACGAGTTAATATTGCCGTTATTCCTTGGTTTGAATATGGTTTTGCTAGTTCCTATCAAAAACAAAACGATGCTATCCTCACCAAAAAACCAGAATGGGCGGCGATTGATGCTAATAAAAAAACAGTGGTTAAAAATGGCTTTACCTGGCTAAATGCATTTGATAGTCAAGTCCAAGAATTTTTATTAAGTTTATTTATAGAAGTTGTTAAAAATTATGAAATAGCAGGAATTCAAGGAGACGATCGCTTTCCCGCATTACCCAGCGAAGCCGGTTATGATGATAAAACCATTGCCCGTTACAATCAAGAATTTAATCAATCACCACCAGCAAATATAAAAGATCCAACTTGGTTACAATGGCGGGCTGATATTCTTTCTAATTTTTTAACCCGCGTCTACCGGGAAATTATTAATATCAAACCTGAATTAATTATTTCCCTATCTCCCAGCGTTTATCCTTGGGGTTATGAAAACTATCTCCAAGATTCTCAAGCTTGGGTTGACTTAGGATTAGTTGATTTAATTCATCCCCAGGTATATTGGAAAGAATTTGACACTTATAAGCGAGATATTGATAGATTTATAGCCAATAATTTTAGCAAACAGCAACTACCCCAACTCGTTCCCGGTATTTTGTTAAAACAAAGTACCTATCGCATTTCACCAGAATATTTAGTCCAGGCAATTAAGTATAATCGTTCTGTGGGGCTGCAAGGAGAATTATTATTTTTCTACGAAGGTTTACGAGAAGATAATAACGCCTTAGCCAAGGTGCTAAAATTTGAAGTTTACGCAAAACCACCTGGTAAATTTGACCCCAAGGAAATCAAAAATAATAGCTTTACACATAGGCGAGTAAATAGTCATTATATTACCAGAAATATCTCCCAAGAAATTATCCTGAAAGCGCAATTTGATTGGGTAGAACCATTTTATCAAGGTATCGCCGCCGTCAAAATGGGATATAAATATGCTTATATTGATAAAACAGGTAAATTGCTCACTCGCTTTGACTATGATGTAGCTGAACCATGTAGAGAAGGACTAGCACTAGTAAAATTCAAAAATCTATATGGCTATATCGATGTAACTGGTAACCTGAAAATTAAGCAACAATTCAATGATGCCAAATCATTCTCTGAAAGTTTAGCCGCAGTTAAAAAAGGCGATAAATGGGGATATATTGGACAAGGATATATTGGTAATAATGTGCCCCTAGTAATTCCTGCCAACTTTGAAGATGCTAAATCCTTTTCTGAAGGATTAGCTGCTGTCAAAATTGCTGACAAATGGGGATATATTGATAAACAAGGAAATGGAATCATTCAATTCAATTTTGATGATGCTAGCAATTTCTCAGCAGGTTTAGCATTAGTCAAATTCCGAGATAAATTAGGTTATATAGATAAAAATGGCAATTACCTGATCCAACCCCAGTTTGATGATGCTGATATTTTTTCAGAAGGTTTAGCCCCTGCGAAATTAGGAGGTAAATGGGGGTATATTAATCAGTATGCTGAATTTACCATTCCCCCAAATTTTGATAATGCTAAACCTTTTGTTGATGGTATGGCATTAGTTAATGTTGGTGATAAATGGGGATATATTCGCAAATGTTAAGGGTAAGACTATTTGAGCCACTGCGAGAAAATTGTAGGTTGGGTTGAGGCTTTGCGAAACCCAACATTTTCGCAGCTTAGGCATTAAGTAAAAATAAGTAGTGCGAGCAGCGTTCGACTGAGCGCTCAGTCGAACGCTGCCCGCACTACAAATATTAAATTGTTCAACTTATTTCTACACGACTGCTGAGGTTATCGTAAAGATTGCAATCAATGTTGTATTGATTGCAATCAATGTTGTATTTATCGCAGTCAATGTTGTATTTATCGCAATCAACGTTGTATTTATCGCAATCAACGTTGTATTTATTGCAGTCAATGTTGTGTTGATTGCAATCAATGTTGTATTTATCGCAATCAATGTTGTGTTGATTCCAATCAAACAAACAATTATCCAAGTAATTTAATCAAATTTTTCTCTCCTCCCCCTGCCCCCTTGCCCTGAGCGAAGTCGAAGGGATGCCCCCTTGCCCTGAGCGAAGTCGAAGGGATGCCCCATGCCCAAAGATATACTTAAAGATAGATTCATCAAAAATTTATCAGGCCTGTGTTTTCTAACAGCGAAGTAGCAAGACTGGAAGCCTTACATCAGTATCAAATTCTCGATACAGAAGCGGAAACAGCCTACGATGATATTGCTAAGTTAGCTGCATTTATTTGTGGTACTCCCATAGCTTTAGTTAATTTTATTGCCGAAACCCGTCAGTGGTTTAAAGCCAAACTAGGTATAGATGTACCGGAAATGCCCCGAAATGTGGGTTTATCTTACCTGTGTTTAGAAAGAAAAGAAATCGTAGTGATATCGGATGCTGCTGCTGATGCAGAGTTGGCAAAAAATCCGGTGGTGGTTGACTATCCCTTTGTGCGGTTTTATGCGGGTGTGCCGTTAGTTACTCCTAAAGGTGATATTCTCGGTACTCTCTGCGTGATTGATAATGTGCCGCGAGAACTGAATCAGCAACAAATAGAAGCACTTCAAGCCCTGGGGCGTCAGGTAATCGACCAATTAGAACTAAGGCGTCATGTAGCTGAATTATCTCGTAAGACTGCGGAACAACAGCAGGTAGAAGTTGCTTTGCGCCGCAGTCAGCAAAAACTCACAGATTTTGTAGAGAATGCGACAGTCGGGATGCACTGGGTAAAGGCTGATGGCACAATTATTTGGGCAAATCAGGCAGAACTTGACCTCTTAGGCTACAGTCGCTTTGAGTATATTGGGCATTCTATCACTGAGTTTCATGTGGATCGCCATGTAATTGAAGATATTATGGCAAGATTGGGCAGAAATGAAACTCTACAGAACTATGAAGCCCGATTGCGTTGCAAGGATGGCTCGATTCGTTATGTATTAATTCACTCTAACGTGTTCTGGGAAAATGGCAAGTTTATCCATACGCGATGTTTTACCAGAGATATTACCACCAGGAAAAAGATAGAAGCTGCTCTCAAAGAAAGCGATCGCCGTTTAAAAGTCGCCTTAGAAGCTGCTAAACTTGGCTCTTGGGAATTAAACTTAGCTACAGGCCAGTTATCTACATCAAAGCAGTGCAAAGCTAACTTTGGTTTACCAGAGTCCTATGAATTTACCTACGAGCTATTATTAGAAAGCATTCATCCTGAAGATCGCGCTTACATGCAAAATGCTGTGCAACAAGCGCTTGTCAAGCATGGCGATTATGAGGCAGAATACCGCAATATTTGGCCGGATGGTAGCGTTCATTGGATATTAGCTAGAGGTGTTGGTATATACGATAATACTGGTATTCCTACGCGGATGATTGGTGTTACCCTTGACCTCACCGCCCGTAAGCGAGCAGAACAGGCGTTACAAGAAAGCGAGCAACGTTGGCAATTAGCCTTACATGGTAATAATGATGGCATTTGGGATTGGAATGTGCAAACAAATGAGGTATTCTTTTCTCCTCGCTGGAAAGAAATGCTCGGTTATCAAGACCATGAAATCGCCAATAATATAGAGGAATGGTCTAAACGAGTCCATCCTGACGATTTAGATTGGGTATTAAAAGCGATTCAGGAGCATTTTGCTAAAAAAACACCTTATTACGTTACCGAGCATCGCGTCCAATGTAAAGATGGCAGTTATAAATGGATTTTAGATCGGGGACAAGCACTCTGGGATCATGCGGGTAATGTCGTGCGGATGGTAGGTTCCCATACCGATGTTGACGATCGCAAACGAGCCGAAGAAGAAATTAAACGCCAAAATCGGCGATCGCAATTATTCTCAGAAATTACCCTCAAAATTCGCGAATCCTTACAATTAAATCATATCCTGCAAACGACAGTCACGGAAATTCAAAAACTCCTTCATGCTGACCGAGTCTTAATCTTTCGCCTATCCTCAGATGGTTCGGGTACAGTAGTACAAGAAGCGGTGTTACCTGGCTTGACTGTCACCTTGGGACAAACTATTGACGACCATTGCTTTAAGGAAAATTACTTAGAAAAATATCGTCAAGGCAGAGTCAGCACAATTACAGATGTAGCTAAAGCAAATATTAGCGACTGTCACCGGGAATTTTTGCAGCTATATAGTGTCCAAGCTAACCTAGTTGTACCCATATTAATTAGAGATGGCGTCTGGGGTTTGTTAATCGCCCATCAATGTCATAGTCCGCGAGAATGGCAAAGTTCTGAACTAGATTTACTCCAACAACTAGCCAACCAAATCGGAATTGCTTTAGCTCAAGCCCAACTTTTAGAACAAGAAACCCGCCAAGCTCAAGAACTAGGGCGTTCTAATAGCGAATTAGAACAGTTTGCTTATATTGCATCCCATGACTTACAAGAACCATTACGCATGGTGACGAGTTATTTACAACTCCTAGAACGGCGGTACAAAAATCAATTAGATGCTCGTGCCGATGAGTTTATCAACTATGCTGTAGATGGTGCCCAGAGGATGCAAACCTTAATCAACGATTTATTAAATTATTCCCGCGTCAGTACCAGGGCCCAACCATTTAAATTAGTTGATTGTAATACGGTGTTAGCAAAAGCGATCGCTAATTTGCAAATCGCCATTCAAGAAAGTCAAGCCACAATTACCGCCGAACCTCTCCCCCAAGTAGTTGCCGATAACAGCCAATTAATTCAAGTATTTCAAAACTTGCTAGCCAATGCCATTAAATTCCGCCAAGAGGAACCCCCGCAAATTTACATCACAGCTACCAGAAACACCATAGAATCAAATCCCGAAAATTCTCACCACAATTCTTTAGCAGCAGAATGGTTATTCTCATTCCGCGATAACGGAATTGGTTTAGAATCTCAGTATGCTGAAAAGATTTTTGTCATCTTTCAACGGTTACATAGTCGAAGTAAGTATCCGGGTACTGGAATTGGTCTGGCAATTTGTAAGAAAATCGTAGAACGCCACGGTGGGCGCATTTGGATGGAGTCGAAACCGGGGACAGGCTCGATTTTCTACTTTACCATTCCAGAGGAAACAGGAAAGCAACCGTGAACGATCGCTCTCTACTTATGACTATCGAGGTTTTGTTAGTCGAAGACAATCCAGGCGATGCGCAACTCACACGCATCGCCTTAGAAGATAGCAAAATTTCCGTGAATCTCAGTGTTGTAGAAGATGGGGTAGAAGCAATGGCGTTCTTACGCAAACAAGATAAATATGCTACAGTACCACATCCCGATATTGTGCTACTAGATTTAAACCTACCTAAAAAAGATGGTCGGCAAGTTTTAGCAGAAATTAAAAGCGACCAACATCTCAAAAGAATTCCTGTAGTTGTGCTAACAACCTCTCAAGCCGAAGAAGATATTGTTAAAGCCTATAATTTAGCAGCCAACTGTTATATTACCAAACCTGTTGACTTCGATCAATTTGTGAGAATTATCCGGACTATAGAAAACTTTTGGTTTGCGATCGTCAAACTCCCACCGGAGTAATAATAATGACAGGAGAAATTATCAAAGTTCTCTTAGTGGAAGATAACCCCGGTGATATCCTATTATTACAAGAATTTTTACAGGATGTTACCCCAACTTTAGTCGAATTAAAACCAGTTGAGCAACTTGATGAAGCATTAAATTATTTACTGCAAGAACATTTTGATGTCATGCTCTTAGATTTATCTCTCCCAGATAGTCAAGGATTAGAAACCTTTATTCGCGCTCATCATCAAGTCAAATCAATACCGATTATTGTCTTAACGGGAATGGCTGATGAAAATTTAGCCTTAAGAGCCATGCAAGAAGGCGCACAAGATTATTTAATTAAAGGACAAGTTACAGGTGATTTATTAGTTCGTTCCATGCGTTATGCTATCGAACGCCAACGCATTGAAGATGCTTTAAGACATAGTGAAGAACGTTTCCGCGTCGCCTTAAAAAATTCCCCAATTTTTGTCTTTAACCAAGACCAAGAATTACGTTATACCTGGGTTTATAACCCCGGCTTTGGTTTAACCTCCGAAGAAATGTTAGGTAAAAGAGATTCAGAATTAATTCCCTTAGAAACCGCCCAATATTTAACAGCATTAAAACTCGGCGTATTAGTCACAAATGTCGGGACAAGAAAAGAAGTATCTCTGACAACAACCCAAGGAACTCAATATTACGACTGCACCATAGAACCATTGCGCAACGAATCCCAACAAGTAATAGGGATCACCGGTGCTTGTATTGATATTAGCGAACAACAAGCCGCCCTAGAACAGCGCAAATTAGATAATGAAACCATTCGCGAACAAGCCGCATTATTAGATATTGCTACCGACGCTATTCTTGTCCGCGATTTACAAAATAAAATTTTATTCTGGAACAAAGGCGCAGAAAAGCTTTACGGTTGGTCAGCAGCCCAAATTCTAGGTAAAAACGCTAGCGAAGTGTTGTATATTGACGAACAAGCATCAGAAATTGAAGCCGCACTGTTAACTGTGATCCGTCAAGGTAAGTGGGAAGGCGAGTTAACTAAAGTCACCAAAACCGGGAAAGATGTTTTAGTTTCTAGTCGTTGGAGTTTAGTTATTGACGAACAAGGTAAACCCAAATCCATCCTCACCGTAGACACAGATATTACAGATAAAAAACGCTTAGAAGCCCAATTATTCCGCGCTCAAAGATTAGAAAGTATTGGTACTTTAGCGAGTGGAATTGCCCACGATTTAAATAATATCCTCACACCAATTTTAGCCGGAGCGCAACTACTACCCCTGAAATTTCCCGATGCTGACGAACGCACTCACCATTTATTAGAAATTCTGGAAATTAACGCCAAACGCGGCGCTGATTTAGTCAAGCAGGTATTATCCTTTGCTAGGGGTGTAGAAGGTAAAAGAATTAATCTGCAAATCAGACATCTAATTGTAGAAATTTCTAAAGTCTTAAAAGAAACATTACCAAGAATCATTCAAGTCTCCGTTGATGTTCCCAACGATTTATGGATAGTTTCCGGCGATAGTACGCAAATCCATCAAGTGTTAATGAATCTCTGTGTTAACGCCCGCGATGCTATGCCAAATGGTGGTAATTTAACCATCTCTGGCAAAAATTTGTTTATTGACGAAAACTATGCCCAGATGAACTTAGAAGCCAAAGTAGGCCCTTATATTGTGATTACAGTCAGCGATACAGGCATAGGTATTCCTGATGAAAATCTCGATAGAATTTTTGAGCCATTTTTTACCACCAAAGAAGTCGGACAAGGTACAGGTTTAGGACTTTCCACAGCCTTAGGAATTGTCAAAAGCCACGGTGGTTTTGTGACTGTATATAGCGAAAAAAATGCAGGAACGCGGTTTCAAATTTATTTACCAGCCATTGAAGGGATAGAAACCCATCAAATAGATGAGCCGCAAGTGGTAAACGCCCAAGGGGAGACAATTTTGATTGTAGATGATGAACCAGCAATTCAAGAAATTACGCAAACATCCCTAGAAACCCATAACTACAAAACCATTTTAGCCAGTGATGGCATTGAAGCGATCGCAGTTTATGCTAAACATATAGATTGCGTTAGCGTAGTCCTCATAGACTTAATGCTACCTTCCCTCGATGGCGTCACAGCCATCCGCACCCTCAAGAAAATCAACCCCAACGTCAAAATTATTGCTACCAGTGGCTTGATTTCTAAGCAAAAAATTGCCGCCTTAGCCAGTACTGGCGTCACCACATTTCTACCCAAACCCTACACCATCAACGAATTATTGCTGATGTTACAGCAAGTCATGGCTTGATTGCTATTGTAGAACTCACTGGTTAATTTTGGCTGCTGTAGTTATTTTAGCGATCGCGGTGTAAGCCATAATCAAAAAAGAATGAGAAATCAAGAAACCAGAGGCGAATTATGCATATTCTATCCCTTCACTATCCCGATGAATTACTGATTACCTCCGGTAAATCACCCCAAGCATTAGAAGCAGAACTAACATTTTTACTCGCAGTCAAACTATTTGAGCTAAGGCGACTATCCCTTGGTAAAGCAGCCGCTTTTTGCAGTATGAACAAACTTCAATTCATGTACGAACTAGGGCGTTTGCAAATCCCGGTTATCAACTTAGATGATGACCAAATCACCGACGAATTGCGCGATGATTAACATTGAGCAGTTATGCACTAATGGAATTTATATCAGACCTAGCCTCATTGATGCAGTGTTAAGAGATGCTGGAGAAAAGAACTAATTGCAATTTAGGTTTGCTTTAGGACTTTGTTTAGACTAGAACAGAACTTACGCAAAAATTGCCAAAAAGCTTAATTTATTGAACCGCCAAGACGCCAAGAACGCCAAGAGTAGTGGATGTAGGTTGGGTTGAGGAACGAAACCCAACACCAAAGCGGTTTTGTTGGGTTTCGCTGACGCTCTACCCAACCTACAATTATCTAAAACTTGACTAAAATGAGAGAAAATTAGTACAGTCCTAATGTCTAAAAAGCCTTCCCCGACACCTTTCAACCTCCCTAACCATAACCCAGATAGATGGCAAGAAAGAATCGCCCAAGTTGCATTGAGATTTAACAAGGAATATCAAAATCAACCCTTTGACTTACCAGCCGAAGTCCAAGAAATGCCAATATATCGAGATTGGATTACTGGTACTTTACCAGGAAGGATTGCTTCTGGCTTCTGGGAAATCGCCAAACCGCAAAAAAATCAGCAATGTTTAGATATTGGCTGTGGTGTCAGCTTTTTAATTTATCCTTGGCGCGATTGGCAAGCATACTTTTACGGGCAGGAAATTAGTATTTTTGCCAGAGATACCTTGAATTCTCGCGGTTCGCAGTTAAATTCTAAGCTATTTAAGGGAGTGGAGTTAGGCGCAGCGCATCAGTTAAAGTATGCCGCAGATCAATTTGATTTAGCGATCGCTACAGGATTTAGCTGTTATTTTCCCCTAGAATACTGGAAAGCTGTATTGCAAGAAGCCAAGCGAGTTCTCAAACCCGGCGGAATCTTCGTCTTTGACATCCTCAACCCCGAACAGCCACTAGCAGAAGATTGGGCGGTGCTGGAAACTTATTTAGGTGCAGAAGTCTTTTTAGAACCCCTAGCTGAGTGGGAAACAACAATTAAAGCCACTAACGCTAAAATTCTCTCGCGTCAATCAGGAGAATTGTTTAATTTATATAAGCTGCAATTTTGATTCAATTCAAAATTCAAAATTCAAAATTCAAAATTAAACACAGCAAATTTTGATCGATAACAACAGACGCGATTAATCGCGTCTCTAACAAATGACTATTGACTATTGACCATTGACTATTGACTATTGACCATTGACCATTGACCATTGACCATTGACCATTGACTCTTCCCCTCTAGGATAGTAGCAAAAAGCGTAGGTATTTCATATAATGCTTCTACTATGAGCACCTACCCATCCCTCAAAAAATCTGACACACAATACCGTCGGCGTGACAATGACTGGCGGTTATTTTTACGCTTAGTACCATACGCCCGCCGTCATGGAAAATTACTAGCGCTGTCAATGCTTTTACTCGTACCCATCGCTATAGCTAATGCGGTACAGCCACTCATCATTGGACAAGCAATTTCTTTAATTCGTCAAGAACCTAGCGTTTACGAATTTCTTAAAAATCGTCCATTAATGCAAGGGTTAAACATTTTAGAAGGTTTATTACTGGTAGCGATTATTATCAGATTGATATTAACTGGTTATCAAGGGTATCTCGTACAGAAACTAGGACAAAACATCACAGCAGTAATTCGTGACGATTTATTCCATCACGTAACATCTTTATCTGTACGTTTCTTTGATCGCACGCCTATTGGTAAATTAATTACCAGACTCACCAGTGATGTAGAAGCTTTGGGAGATGTGTTTTCTACCGGCGCAGTCGGGATTGTCTCCGATTTATTTTCCATGCTGGTGATTATTGGTTTAATGTTTTCTCTGCAATGGGAATTAGCAAGTTTATTGTTGGTAATTTTATTACCCATTAGCTTGGTAATTGTTTATTTACAAAAGCAGTATCGCCAAGCTAACTACAAAGCTAGAGAAGAACTTTCGATGCTGAATTCTCAGCTACAGGAAAATATTCTTGGGATTAATATAGTTCAACTATTCCGCCGCGAAAAATTTAATGGACAATTGTTTCGTAAAACTAACGAACGTTACAAGGATCAAATCGATAGAACAATTTTTTATGATTCCGCAGTTTCCGCTATTTTAGAATGGATTAGCTTAGTAGCGATCGCCGGCGTTTTAGTTTTAGGTGGTTCGTTACTGCTGGGTAAGACAATTACCTTCGGGATTTTATCTTCATTTGTGTTATATGCCCAACAATTATTTGACCCATTGCGTAACTTTGCCGAAAAATTCACCGTAATTCAAGCAGGTTTTACGGCGATTGAGCGAGTTACCAATATTTTAGACGAACCGATAGAAATTCGCGATCGCTATAATTCTCGCATCTCTATTTATGATGCCAAATTCGGTTTCATAGATGAAGTAGTAGCGAATCTAGAATCCCCCAATCCTAACCCTACACCAGAATTAGGCGAAATCCGCTTTGAAAATGTTTGGTTTGCTTATAAAGATGATGATTACGTCATTAAAAACTTAAATTTTACCATTCGTCCCGGCGAAAAAATTGCCTTAGTCGGCCCTACAGGCGCAGGTAAAAGTTCGATTATTCGTCTTTTATGTCGTCTTTACGAACCCACCCAAGGAAGAATTCTTGTTGATGGTGTCGATATTCGCGACTTACCACAAGCAGAATTACGCCGTTATTTAGCTGTAATTTTACAAGAAGGATTTCTCTTTGCTGGTGATGTTAAAAGTAATATTACCCTGGGCGATAACTACAGTTTTGATGAAATTCAAACCGCAGCCCAACAAACAAATATCGATCAATTTATTGAACTATTACCCCAAGGATATGATACACAACTAAGAGAAAGAGGAACAAATCTTTCGAGCGGACAAAAGCAGCTTTTAGCCTTTGCTCGTGCTGCCATTCGCAATCCGCAAATTTTAGTATTAGATGAAGCCACCGCTAGTTTAGATGTGGGTACAGAAGCTTTAATTCAGCAAGCATTAAATAAACTTTTGGTAAGACGTACCGCGATTATTATCGCTCACCGTTTATCAACAATTCGCAACGTCGATCGCATTTTTGTGTTGAAACGTGGCGAACTTATTGAGCAAGGAAGCCATGAAGAATTAGTTCATCAAGGGGGTATGTACGCTACATTACATCAATTACAAATGTTAGGCGCTTAATTTTCCTGAGTTGCTAGATCTCCGACTTCTTGAAAAAGTCAGGGATATAATAATACCAATTCGCTATGATGATGCATTTAATATTTAATTAACCGCCAAGAACGCCAAGAGAAAAGAAGCAATTATTAAGTGCAAGTTTACAGAGAATTGGTATTAGCATCACAAATGATCAATGACAATTGTACAGACGCGATTCATCGCGTCTCTAACTAATGACTAACACAACGGGTAAAGTTTACCTCCTGGGTGCGGGGCCGGGAGATGTAGCATATCTAACAGTAAAAGCCGATTATCTCTTACAAAAAGCGCAGGTATTGGTATACGATGCCCTAGTAGATGAGCAATTATTGCAGCGCGTCGCTGCTGATTGTCTCAAGTTAGATGTGGGGAAACGTGGCGGTAAACCCAGTACACCCCAAGCAGAGATTAATCAGTTATTAGTCAACTACTGTCAGCAGGGTAAACAAGTTGTGAGACTGAAATCAGGCGATCCGTTTATTTTTGGGCGCTGTACGGCGGAAATTCAGGCTTTAAAAGCGGCTGGCTGTGCATTTGAAGTAGTACCGGGTATTTCCTCCGCTTTAGCCGCACCGTTACTCGCAGGAATTCCCCTCACAGATCCAGTTTTCAGCCGTTGTTTTGCAGTTTTAACCGCTCACGAACCAGAAGCTTTAGACTGGGAAGCCTTATCTAGGCTAGAAACATTAGTAATTTTGATGGGCGGACAACATCTTGCAGAAATTATACATCGCCTAATTCGTCAAGGGCGATCGCGTCTCACACCTATAGCGATTATCCGGTGGGCAGGAACAGTTAATCAACAAATTTGGACAGGGGAACTGGGGAATATTTTAGAAATCACTTCTGGTTTATCGCTGTCACCCGTGGTAATTGTCATTGGTGAGGTAGTTAAGCTACGGAATTACCTCCAACCTGAGAAAATAACCTCAGAGCAGTTAATCCTTCCAACCATGACAGCTAATTCCCAACTTCCTCTCAATGGTAAAACAATCTTAGTCACCCGTGCGGCGGGACAATCTAGCCAATTTTGCGATCGCCTGACAGCCGCAGGTGCTAAAGTGGTTGAAATGCCGACTTTAGAAATTGGCCCCCCTTCAAGTTGGCAAGCCTTAGATAATGCGATCGCAAATTTAACTGACTTTGATTGGTTAATTCTCACTTCTACCAACGGCGTAGACTACTTTTTTGACAGATTAACCGCAATTGGTAAAGATAGCCGTCACCTAGCAAATGTGAAAATAGCCGTAGTTGGCGAGAAAACAGCCCAAAGTTTAAAAAAACGCGGTTTGCAACCCGATTTTATTCCCCCTAATTTTGTTGCTGATTCCTTAGTAGAACACTTTCCCGAACAATTATTAGGTAAAAAAGTTTTATTTCCCAGAGTTGAAAGTGGCGGCAGAGAAGTTTTAGTCAAGGAATTAACAGCAAAGCAAGCGCAAGTCATCGAAGTTCCCGCTTATCAATCTTGCTGTCCTAATAATATTCCCGCAACTGCAGAATTAGCCCTAAAAAATCACGAAGTAGATATAATTACCTTTGCCAGTTCTAAAACAGTGCAATTTTTCTGCCAATTAATTAATAGCAGATTCCCCAGTATTGCAGATGTCTTAGCCGGAGTTTGTATCGCCTCCATCGGCCCCCAAACCTCAAAAACCTGCCATGATTTACTAGGAAGAGTTGATGTAGAAGCCGAAGAATATACCCTAGATGGCTTAACCCAAGCATTAATTATCTGGGCAAAATAACAATGTTGACTGTTGACTGTTGACTGTTGACTCTTAACTGTTGACTATTGACTGTTGACTATTGACTCTTAACCAATGCCCCATGCCCCATGAATAAACGCATCATCGGCTTAACTGGAGGTATCGCCACAGGTAAAACTACTGTCGCTGATTATTTGGCTAATGCTTATAATCTGCCGATTTTTGATGCAGATATTTATGCTAGAGATGCAGTAACGGTAGGTTCGCCAATCTTAAATGCGATCGCTCAACGTTATGGTACAGATATTTTACTCCCAGATGGCAGCCTCAACCGTCCTAAATTGGGGGAAATTATTTTTGCCCGTCCAGAGGAACGTAATTGGGTAGAGGGTATAATTCATCCTTACGTAGGCGATCGCTTTCGTCAAGGAATTGCCCAATCTTCTGCACCCACATTAGTCTTAGTCATCCCCCTACTGTTTGAAGCCAAGCTAACTCATTTAATGACGGAAATCTGGGTAGTATCTTGTTCTCCATCTCAGCAGTTGCAAAGATTAATGCAGCGCAATCACTTAACTCAAAAACAAGCACAGGCGCGAATTAATAGCCAAATGTCTCTTGCAGAAAAAGCCGCTCTCGCAGATGTGGTGTTAGATAATTCCTCTACACTAGAAATATTACTACAACAGGTAGATACTGCTTTAATAAAAGGTAGCTGATTTAATAATTCAATTTAATTTTTACGGGTGCATTCCAGTTTTGAAAACGCCCGCAGGCTGGAAGCCTGGGGCTATAAAGACGAAGCCTGCCTCCGCAGGCTTTGTTTGTGTAGCAATACCCTTCTAGGGTATTGATTAAAAAAGTGGGATGCTCCCATTTTTACTTTCATGTGACAGTCAAATTACTGTCACTTAAAATACAAAATTAATTGTAAATCTGTTACTCTACCACATTTACCAGCAATATACTGATTTTTTGATTAGATTGATATAAATCTTGGTATTTTCACAGTAGACGAAGATATTAACTAGGTTGTAAACTGTTGGATAATTGAGCATCTATATTGAGGGTATCAAGCTAAATATAACCAAATTAACCCTAGTATTAGACATGATATAGGGGTCAGAGGCCAGCAAAGCAATGGTTAAAATATAGCTTCATTAACCCAAGATTGATTTTTTCGGGTACTGACTTTTTCAAATACGCAATAAAAATAACCGGGCTATATTTGGTGAAGTTTTACCTAATATATCCGCAGTTACTTGTTTACTGATACATAAAATCATCTCTTGATTTTATCGGTATCTAATTTAATTTTTGCAGATGTGATTTTTGCTAATTAAAGCAGTTATTACCAAATATCATCAGGTTTTACGAGACATAAATATACTTACTTGGTAGGCATAAACCAAGTAAAAAATTTCTGCCTTTGACTAATCATCAAAATCATATTTTCGTTGTAAAAAATAATTTTTTACTATCGGAGGAAATATCTGATTAAATTAGATATTATCAAAAACAAAGCTTTTAACGTCTAATTTTCGATTGTTAATGCTATTAACAACTAGTGTTAAAAAATAATTGGAGAACTCACTTATGTCTTTAATTAAAACAGGTATTAATTTCACCTTTATTTTATTCAGTGTGTTCTTACCCATACGTTCTTTTGGCAAAGATTTAAAATTCAATCATAAAGTACATGACTATAGCCAATTAGTTGCGGGAAAAGATTACATCTTAGAAATTATTGACGAAGGTATGAAAGCTTACATGACCGCAACAGGCAAAGATATTAAACCCGAAGATTACATTATTTTACAATCAAATTCTCAAAATTATCGCTATAAAGTTGAGTCAATAGATTACTATACAGATCCATCCGATATGTGGATGGCGTTACTCAAAAAAGTTAGATTTGATTAAAAGGGAACAGGGAACGGGCAACAGGCAACAGGGGAATCCCCATAATTGAAATTAGGCGTTCCGTGAGCGTCAGCCGAACGGGGATTTGGATAATGACGCATTGAAAATTCGTGGCTTACGCCATCTCTTTTCAAATATTTTTATCTGTTTTCATAAATAAATAATGGTGCCTTTAAACCCAATATTCGGGCAGGTTTTTCCCTATTCCCTATTCCCTGTTCCCTGTTCCCTGCCCGAAGGGTTTGGTAATTAATATATAATTTTATCGGGTGAGCATTGCCTACCCGATAAAATGCTGTTTATTGAAGATTCACTAAAAAATGGGCAATTAAGCTATTTCTTTCATAGGAAAGTAAGTAAAGATGCAGCAGATTTGGGTTATCTTTATCTAGATGCATAATTGTCCCATCAACCCCTAATTGGTGATGATTAATCCAGCGATTTTGAGAATCTAGCAACAGGCTAAAATATGGATTCTCATCGGGATGTTTTTTGTTTAAGTCTGTGTAGCTTTGCATAAATGGCGGTAATCCTATACCCAATGGCATAGATAAGCCTTTAGCATAATCAGAAATTGGTAATTTCGGTAACTCTTGCGCGTTAAAGCCGCTAATTAATAATTTATTTTTTTCTCCTGTTTTGGTATCAGTAAATAACAACTCAAGTTCCTGTAAATTGACTGGATTATTCACAGGCTTCACATTCCGTAAAATACCTTTCTCAAATTTACCAATTCGCCAATATTGAGTATTCCAAGGTTGGGTGGGTTGATAAAATCCTGGCGCACGAAAGGTTGCAAATTGGATCTCGCGTTGATTGTTGTAAAAATCTCGCCAAGTTGTCAGGTTTTTGGTAAGTGTAGTTCTAATTTTTCTCGTCTGTTCTCCAGCAGAAATGATTCTTTCATCTAAAGGAAAAGTGATATTAGCTGGTTTTTCATCAATCACGGTTCGCAGGAGATTATTTTTAATTACAGCATGGCTTGGTTCTTGCCAATGTTCTAATTGCCACCAGTAATCCCAATAGGAAATTTTATTGTTACTTTCAAAGATGTTTTTGTAATATCCTAAAGGAAAAGTAAACCAACCTTGATAGTACAAAGATTTATTGTTATCCTCTTTCGTAAATAGTGCTACTTCCCAATACCCAGCATTCAAGCAATTATTACTTAAGGCAATTTCGGTGATATTTTCTGTTTCAAAACCATCGCCGCCAGTAATTTCTATATTTTCGGAATTAGCGGGAAAACTTACCTGCTGTCGGTTCCATTCTCGCTCAATTAAAGCTATTAATTCTAAATCTTTATCTTTTTTCACCCATTCTGGTACTTTAGGTACTAGTAATTGCAAGTCAACATTTTTGATAACTATCTTTGCTGTTTTGCTATTTGTTGGTTCTAGTACAAAATCAAAGCGGGTAGCATCTTTTTTGATAATAGTTAATTTACGATTAGCATATCTTTGGTAATTTTTGCTGAGTAAAGCCGGATTAGCCGGATAATCAGCGTTAGAAAATTCTGTGATTTTAACTGGCATTTTATTAGTAAATTTATACCTACCAGTAAACCAGAAACCACCTAAAGCCAGTAAAGCGAAAAATACAATTAAGGAAGTAAAACCGATTGTCTTTTTAGTAAGTCTAAAATTAAATCTGCTCAATAGAGAATGAATGGCGCTGCTTTGCGTCTCGGAAGTTTTATTCATTGTTCAACTACCTCTCACACTAAATCCTGTTAACAGTGGGGAAAATTTTGATGAGCAGTTTTCCCTCTGTTAGTTAATTACTGATACAAATACAACAGGATTTACGCAAAGCACGAACAAGTCAAACATGGGATTTGTTTGCCCTATTCTTAATAGCATAGCTTACAGATTCGTAATTCGTAATTCGTAATTCGTAATTCGTAATTAATGATTAATAATTACGAATTACAAATTTTTTAACTTTCGCCACCAACTACTACGTCACGAATTCGTAAACTGGGGCCACCACAACCTACCGGTAAACCATTTTGTCCGCCTTTACCACAACCGCCAGATTCATCCCAGTAAAAGTCATCACCAATGGCTTCAATATCAGCTAATGTTTGAAAAACGTTACCGGAAAGGGTGACATCTCGCACGGGTTCGGCTATTTTACCGTTTCTAATCATCCAGGCTTCGCCAGCACTAAAGGTAAACATTTCACCATTAGTCATTCCACCTAACCAATTACGCGCATATACCCCTTCTTTAATGTTAGTAAATAAGTCTGCAACTGGTGTTTTACCGCGTTCAATCCAGGTATTTGTCATGCGGACTATGGGCATAAAATGATAATTTAAACACCGCGCATTACCTGTGGGTGTTTCATCTAATTTGCCGGCGGTTTCACGGGAATGCAAGCGTCCAACTAATACACCATCTTTAATTAGTTGGGTAGTGGTGGCTGGTGTACCTTCGTCATCGTAAAAATAACTACCACGATGTCCTGCTGGTGCAGCACCATCAAAGATTTGCAATTCTTCGGGGCCAAATCTTCTGCCGATGGTCATAACCTCTAATAAATCTGGGTTTTCGTAAGCCATGTCTGCTTCAGAAAGATGTCCAAAGGCTTCGTGGACGAATAACCCGGTAAGTATAGGGTCGATGACGACGGTATAAGTATTACCTTTGACTGGTGGTAAAGTTAAGGCTGCGATCGCTCTTTGGGCTGCACTCTTAACTTGTGTGTCTAAATTGGTTAAATCTTCATAACCTTTGCGGGAACCGGTGGTTTCTCTCCCGGTTTGTACGGTTTCGCCGTTTCTCGCTGTCGCCGCAAAGCGCATTTCCATATCCACCCAAGATTGCTCAATTAATGTTCCTTCGGAAGTGGCGAGGATAATTTTTTGGGCGCTGTCAGCATAGCGGACTGAAGTTGTGGTAATTCGCGGATCGACGCTTTTGAGGACATCAGAATAGCGATCGCATAATTGTTTTTTCTGACTTAAAGAAATTTTGCGCGGATCTGTCCCCGTGAGGGGAAGCTGACATATCGTTTGAACTGGATCTATCGGTGCGAGTATGGTTTCTTCATCGCCTACCATACGCGCAGCAGCGATCGCTTCTTCGATCCGTTCTTGAATTGTTGACAGTCGATTAAAACAGCTGAGTCCCCAGCCACCTTTATAACAAGCGCGAATATGTCCGCCCATTGAAATCCCTTCGCTCAAGGTTTCTACCTTGTCTCCCCGCAACAAGATATCTGTACCTTCTGCTTGTTCTAAGCGAATCATCAAGTAATCTACACGAGATGAGTAACGGAAAATTAAATCAGCAAGCAAATTTTGGACATCAGCAAGTTTGTTCGGCATTTCGTAGGTAGTAACCATGAACCATGACCAACTGCAATTTTTCTGCAAATATTCGAGCAATATCTGCTACTCAATTACTAGTCTAAGGAATTTCCCTGGTTCCTGGCGATTCACCGGAATGATTTAACTGTTGATTAACCTCCACTCACCGGTGGAATTAACACTACTTCATCACCATTTTGTAAAATAGTGTCTGGTTTAACAAATATCAGATTAATTCCATAGCGGGTAACATCTCGCCATTTGCTCAATTCTGGATGTTCCGCAATTAAGCGATCGCAGACTGCACTCACCGGTGTTTCATCAGGGAATGCTAACACCAGTTCTGATTTTCCACAGGCTTCTTGATAGGCGGCAAATAGCTTGACGGTTATAGTAATTGCAGAATTAGACATATTATTTACTGTTCCCCATTCACTAATCTGGGGATTTCCGATTTTCAAATTGCATTATTCCTGAGAGGCTTTCACCTACACAGGCAATCATGTTTACGCTTTAGACTTTATGATAAAAGCTAAAATTTTCTTGGAAATATAATACTACTTTATCTATCATTCAGTGCAATTTTTTCTCTAGCAATCCGATTTGATGGGGAGAAATTATAGGCGTAGTTAGGTATCTGTTGCCCTCGCTTATTTTCAAGTTAGTCAGTCAACAGACAATCTCACAACTAAACATGAATATCTGTTTTTTTATGCCCCATGCCCATTTTCAACCTAGAGAGCGATTCACAAAAAACCGAGAACTGACAAGAAGTTTTTACAAAACTAATTATTTTAGCTAAAATATTAGCTAAAAATTAGATATTTATATTCACAATTCACATCAGTATTAATAGGGAAACAATATCAATAATTGTGTAACTACACTCTGTAACATTGATATTTGATGACAGTCAGAGACTCCTTGTCCCCCTTCCCTTGCTCAATCTACTCATCCTGGTGACGCAATCAGGCTTCTATATATGTGGGTAATAACAAGCGCTTGAGGCATAGGGCATTAGTGAGAGTTAATCCCAATCCGCATTTTGATACGTAATTGTAGGTTAGGCTGTTTGACGCTAAGGCATCAAGTAAAAATAAGTAGTGCGAGCAGCGTTCGACTGAGCGCTCACGCCGAAGTCTTGCTCGCGCGGGCAAAATGCCGACACTACAAATATTAAATTGTTCAACTTCTTTTTACACGACTCCTAACTATATTTTTTCTCAAACTCCACTGGCTGACTTTCAACGCTATCTTAATATGTAGCGTCAACTGTTAAATTTTGTAAACACATAACTTATGCAGCGTGAATTTGCCAGTCGGGACGAATTAATCGCTTATCTCAAAGAACAATTCCCCCAAGCCGCAGAACGCGACGATAGTATCAGCGAGATAGTTGGGGGCAGAAAAGCCGCCCAAACAGCCTTAAAAAAGGTTAAACCAGCCTTATATGCAAAAACACGCAATTTTTTAACAGGTGATGTCACTAAACTTTCACCATATATCCGTTATGGAGTTTTGAGCCTGCGAGAAATTCGCGATTATGTCTTACATAAAGTTCAAAACCGCGATGAGGCGACAAAACTAATTAATGAATTAGGTTGGCGAGATTACTGGCAAAGATTATATCTCAAGCTAGGAAATAACATTTGGCAAGACCAAGAAGAATACAAAACAGGCTACACCGTAGGGGGATACGCCCCAGAGTTACCCCAAGATATTAAAGATGGGAATACAGGCTTATTTTGCATCGATAAATTTAGTCAAGAATTACGCGAAACTGGCTATTTACATAACCATAGCCGCATGTGGTTAGCCGCTTATATTGTCCATTGGCGGCGGATTCGCTGGCAAGCTGGTGCAAAATGGTTTTTACAACATTTATTAGATGGCGATCCTGCCAGTAATAATATGTCATGGCAATGGGTAGCCAGTACTTTCAGCCATAAACCTTATTTTTTCAACCGCGAAAATTTAGAAATATACACAAAAAGCGTATATTGTCAACAATGTCCTCTCTACGGTAATTGTGATTTTGAAGGTAGCTACGAACAATTAGAAAAACGCCTATTTCCCAGAGGAGACTTTACCAAAAAACCCAACAGTCAAAGCTGGCAGAAAGGTAAGAAGAAATAAAAATTGGGCATGGGGCATCCCTTCGGCTTCGCTCAGGGCGAGTGGGCATTGGGCATAGTGAGAAAAACAAATGATAAATGAAAATTGTACAGACGCGATTAATCGCGTCTCTAACCCAATAATTTGGATACACGGCGACTGTTTGAGTCCGGAAAACCCGGCTTTACAAGAATACCCAAATGCACCTGCAATTTGGGTTTGGGATGATACTTTGATCCAAGAATGGCAACTGAGTCTCAAGCGAATAACGTTTATTTATGAATGCTTGCTAGAGTTACCTGTAGAAATTCGTCGCGGTAATGTAGCACAAGAAATTTTAGCTTTTGCGCAAGAAAACCAGGCTGATTTAGTAGTAACAACTGATAGCCCTAGCCCGCGTTTTCATAATATCTGCGATGAAATTGAGCGTTCTTTAAAATTAGAAGTGTTTGAAGTAGAACCGTTTTTTGATTACGACGGATATATTGACCTCAAGCGCTTCTCTCGCTATTGGAAGGTAGCAGAAAAGTATGTTTTTGACTGAGGAGTCGTGTAAAAAAAAATAAGTTGAACAATTTAATTTTTGTAGTGCGGGCATCTTGCCCGCGCGAGCAAGACTTCGGCGTGAGCGCTCAGTCGAACGCTGCTCGCACTACTTATTTTTACTTGATGCCTAACAATATTTCTTAGCAAGTATCAACCTTAGCTTTTTCTGGTTCCAGAGATGGTGTGATGAGCAATTATAGCATATTTTCGAGGTGACTTTGGAATTGCGATCGCCTACCAGATACGTACAAAAATGGTCGGTTATTACTCACCCCAAGCTCATTGCAATTTCGTCAGAATATAGTTAGGCAATCAATTGCACTGTTAAAACAGCTAAATACAGAGGTTAACTATGTTTCCTATGTTTCCTTTCTGGGGTAATTCCTGTTGTGGAAGCGAACCCATTTCTCACAAAGCTAACTTAGAGCGGAAATTAAAATTCCTGACTTGGATCAGAGATGATTTAGAATCTAGACTAGCTGCCGTTAATGCTTCTATTGATACCATTCGCCAGCAAATTGAACGTTCTGATACAGCTGCGTAGAATTTATTTCTAGCCGTGGTTTGTAGTTGAGTTAAATGTAACTAATTAGTGACTGGGCGCTGTACAAGGCTGCATCAATTTTGTAGGTTTTTGTGCAGTGCTTGGTCACTTAATTTACCAAAAATTATCACTATAGGAATCCGCTTTGATTCCTGAAATTATTGGCGTGGGGAGGGAATAGGGAACAGGGAACAGGGAACAGGAAAGAAGGAATCAAAGTATACTGAGTTTTTTTCAAAAATCAAATACTAGTCCTATATGACAAATACTATCGCTACAGTTTGGCATAATTGGTTCAAACCGCATCAAGAATCTGTTTTGCTATTTGACTCTATTTCTACAGCTAATGAGATAGCCTTAATGCTTAATGGTGAGTGGGATGGCTGTAATGGTGTGATGATAGCGCAATGCGATGAGATAGCTGTTAATACTGCTGCTAAACTATTAGAAGCGAAATGGTGTTATCAAGGCGCATCACAAGTTGTTTTAAATAGAGTCACAACGGATGAAATTTTACGCCGTTACGCGATTGGCGAAAGATATTTTGTGAATGCTAATTTGCGTTGTGCAGTATTAATATTAGTGAAACTGGTGGGAATTAATTTAAGCTATGCCAAACTCAATTTTGCAGACCTCACTCAAGCCGATTTAAGTCAAGCTGATTTAACAGCAGCAAACCTCAGCCAAGCTAATTTAAATAAATCTAACCTCAATAAAGCATCCCTGATGAGGGCAAATTTTACGGGAGCTAATTTACAGGAAGCTTCACTACAGGGAGCTAACTTAAGCTATGCCAATTTAACTGAAGCTAACCTCACTGGTGCAGATTTAACAGGAGCTAATCTATATTTAGCAGATTTAAGAGGAGCAAATTTTTATGCTTGTAATTTGGCTGGCGCTAATTTAAAAGGTGCTAAGGTGATTGAAAGTGATTTGGCTTTAGCAAAACAATGAATGTGCTTTTTTGTTGTTAATAATATAGTAGAAATTTTTGCTTATACCAATTCAAATAATATTGGCGACACATCAATATATTTTAGAGGGCATAGCAATGCCATACCCCTACAATCTGTCATATTCCTTTTGAAATGTACAGTTCATTTTTGATGCTATGTCGGTGCGTTGCGCTACGCGACAACACTACTTTTAGCTTATATAACTAGCGAACCACACCAAAATAAGCAGTCGCAGCCGCAAGTATAATTATTAAAACTCCTAATACAACGCTAACTGAAAATTCAACCGAAGTTTTCTGATTTAATTCTTTCTTGCTTTCGGTTTCCTGAGAATTACTCGAAGTAATATTGCGGGGGTTTTTGGTTTTTTCAGTAGTCATGGCTATGATAATTTACGCTTACTTATCTCTAAGTTTGCTGTAATCACCAGAAACTACATCTTGCTTGGGGACTACCAAAAAAGTTATAAAAAAAGCTTCAGTGGTATTGGTGATTTATAGAACATTTATACTAAAAAAAAGCGATCGCCTGCATTCCTCATCTAACCCAGTATTATCCCGAAAAACCACATATTGCCATTGATGTTAAAGGCGACAAGTTAAAAAACTACCTAAATCACCATCAATACCAATGTCTCTTGTACTTAAATTCTTATTTATCTTTTGCTGCTGCATGATTTTCTCTGCGGTGCTGTGGGAGCATTTAGTCGCCAACAATATTTATGCTTGCGTTTGGTCAAATGCATATATTGATTTCTTTTTCCCCGATAACTGGTATCATGGTGCCGGCAGTGGTGACACGATCAAACCAGGCTGGAGTAAAAGTAAGCTGCTGACTCTGTGGTATTTAATTATTGGTGTTTCATTCTTTTTCAGTGCTGCGTTTACCGCCTATGGCAATAAAAATTAAAAAAGTTGCTTTTTATACAATCAAATGATCTCACATTGTACAGACGCGATTCATCGCGTCTCTGACAAATGACTAATGAGGACAAACTATCGGTTACACTCATATATTGCAACCGATAACGTTTAGCCCCATGACTGGAGATTAATACCTTGGGAATAGAACTACGCAGTTTCGTATTTCTCGACAATCTGCAACCTCAACATGCAGCATATATGGGAACCGTAGCTCAAGGTTTCTTACCATTACCAGGGGATACATCGCTATGGATTGAAATTTCTCCTGGCATTGAAATTAATAAAATTACAGATATTGCTTTAAAAGCCGCCTCTGTGCGTCCTGGTGTACAGGTAGTTGAACGACTTTATGGTTTATTAGAAGTTCATTCTAGCTCCCAAGGGGAAACGCGCTCGGCTGGTCAAGCGATTTTGGCAGCTTTAGGGGTGAAAAGAGAAGATTGTATCAAACCACGGGTAGTTTCTAGCCAAATTATCCGCAATATCGATGCTTACCAGACGCAGTTAATCAATCGCACCCGCCGGGGACAGTTATTATTAGCAGGACAAACTCTGTATGTTTTAGAAGTTGAACCTGCGGCTTATGCGGCACTAGCTGCAAACGAAGCCGAAAAAGCAGCTTCGATTAATATTCTGGAGGTACAAGCTGTAGGTAGCTTTGGAAGGCTGTATTTAGGCGGACAAGAACGAGATATTCTTGCCGGTGCAGCTGGCGCATTAACCGCGATTGAAAATGTTACAGGTCGGACAAATCCCCAAAGTGGTCGTCAGGAGTAAAGGAGAGACAATGGCGAATCGAGAGCATCTAGCTTTACTCAAAGCTGGTGCGGTTCAATGGCTTGAGTGGAGAAATCAACATCCCCAGATTGAACCAGATATCAGTGGTGCAAATCTCTGTGGAGATAACCTTAGAGGTGCTAACCTACAAGGGGCAAATTTAACAAGAACCGATTTAAGTTATGCTTTGCTGGTACGCGCAAACCTGAGCGGTGCTGACTTAAGTAGTGCTAATCTCTACAGCGCCAAGCTAATTGAAGCAAATTTGAGTGCAGCTAATTTCAGCGTTGCTAATTTAAGCGGAACTAACTTAAAACAAGCGGATCTTAGCCATGCTAACCTCATAGGCTGTGATTTGAGTTGGGCAAATTTGAGCGATGCTGCGATCGCAAATGCTAATCTCATAGGTGCAGATTTAAGCAATGCTGACTTAAGAGAGGCTGATTTAGATGGCGCTAAACTCATTCGCGCTAATCTCTGTTTTGCTAATCTGATGCAGTCTAACTTAATTGCAGCTGATTTAAGCGAAGCTTATTTGCACGAAGCAGAATTAATAGAAGCTTACCTTTACAAAGCTAACCTTTATAAAGCCAATCTCACCAAAGCTCACCTTAGCGGTGCATATCTATTCCGCGCCAACCTCAGCGAAGCCGATTTGCGGGGTGCAAACTTATCTTGGACTAACCTTAAAGGCGCAAACCTCGCCGGCGCAAATCTTAGAGGTGCTAAACTCCGGGGAGCAAAACTTGACGGTGCTAATCTGCAAGAGGCGATAATGCCGTCAGATGAGGTTTGACGGTTGCGCTTTGGGGAGGACAAGAAAGACAATTGTACAGACGCGATTCATCGCGTCTCTGGGTAATCTAATAACAAAGGGTATTAGGAATTGCGGAGCAAATTATCCTATGAAGAATGCTAAAAAGCGTTGGATGACTCTTAACTTAGGTGTAGTGGCAATAATGCCAACGTTAATATTTTTAGCATTTCTCCATCGTGCTACGGCTGACGATCCGGGAAGCTGTTTTATGGTAACTTCCTCTGGGAAAACTGTCAGTTTAGGTAGCCTTTGCGGTGCAACACCTGTAGATAGTAGAGTTTTTCGCATTCCTATCAAGCGCCGTATGGGGAAAACTCCGGTTGTTGATGTCACCTTCAATCAACAACAAACTTTTGAGATGATTTTAGATACAGGTGCTAGCAGTACCCTAATAACTCAAAAAATGGCGAATGCCCTGAAACTACAGCCTACAGGGAAAATTAACGCCCAAATAGCCGATGGAACTGAAGTACAATTTGTTACTAGCCAAGTCCAAAATATTACTGTAGGTTCGGCTGTAGCTAGTAATATTGAAGTTGCGATCGCACCTAAAGCCGCGATCGGATTATTAGGTCACGATTTTTTTGAGAACTATGATATCAAGATTCTGGAAAAAGAAGTAGAATTTCGTCATCGATGATTTGGTCATTGGTCAGAGACGCGATGAATCGGAGACGGAGACGCGATGAATCGCGTCTGTACAAGAGTTAATGGTCAAGGAAGCTTTCTAAGTTGGGTACATTTACCCAGCTTGCTGCTTGATGGGATTCATGGCATAAATCCATTAATAATTGTGAGTAAACTCCTTCTCGTAGTGATGGAATTATTTGTTGCTGGCTGTAAATTCCTTGAACCCATCGATCTACTACGCGGATAAATGCGGAAATTCGCCCATCGGCGTGGTTTTGGGGAAACATTAAATCAGAGGGAATTTCGATTTCACTTAAGGCTTTACCTGGTTCGGAACCCCAAACCCGAAAACCGTGGATGTAATCTTTTTGATTTTCACTACCTAAAACTAAAGTACCGCGATCGCCATATACTTCTACCCAATGAGTTCTCGGTGCATGAACTACTGCACTAATGGTAAGCTGGCAAGGTGTACCATCGGCTAATTCTAACGTCAGCACGCAGGTATCATCTGTATTTACTGGCTTGCTTTCGCCTGTCGCGGGATCGATGCGTGTGGGAATGGCGGTGGTTAAATGGGCGCTGAGTCGGCGTACCGGGCCAAATAACCAATATATATAATCAAAGGCGTGGGAACCTAAGGAACCTAATGCACCACCTCCCTTATCTTGCGAAGAATACCAATTCCAAGGGCGAGAAGCATCTGCACGGGAAGAACCCAACCAATCAATTCTAATTAACCGCTTGTTTCCTACATAATCTGCTGATAATAGTTGAGCAAACTTTTGCCATCCTGGGACAAAGCGAAATTCAAAGTCTACAGTTGCAATTACACCTTGCTTTTGCGCTAACTGATAAAGTTCCTTCGCTTCAGTTGCGTTTAAAGCCGTCGGTTTTTCCAGTAATAAATGTTTCCCGGCTTGCAGTACTGTTTTTGCCATTTCATAGTGCAAAAACGGTGGGGTAGCGATGGTAACTGCTTGAACTACGGGTAACTTGACGATATCTGCAATTGTATCGCAGGCATGGGGGATATTATTGGATTGGGCGATCGCTCTAGCTTTATTGATATCTCGATGATAAACCGCCACCACCTCCGTTTGCGGATGTGCTTGCAATCCGGGGATGTGGACTTTCTGCCCAAATCCTGTACCAACAACCGCCACGCCTATCTTTTGTTGATTTGTTTGCAATGTAGAAACCATATGGTTGACAGATTTATCACACTATGCATCAGGGGTAAAGGAAGGAGGACAAGGAAAGGGAGATATAAATATTTCAAGTCAGCCGATGGCGAGAAAATCTCATAACCAACTATGAAAATCTTTCCTAGTCCCTAGCCCCTAGCTTTCTCATCAAGATTACAGGAAATCTTGGAGCGTTGCAAAAATTAGATCCCCGAATTAGCGATCGCCCCACCTCTACAATTTGGCATAATTCAATTTTTGCAGTTCCCGGAGTCTAAGGGTGTTACAGCATCTTCCTGTAAATAGACCACGCTGTAGGGGCACGGCATCAGTAAAATTATTGTATGTACAAAAAGATTGTCGGTGTTCCCTACGATAGATGTGGTTCAAATAGGTGAAAACTGCTGTAATGTGTTAGCAATATTTAGATGAGTACAGCAGTTTGCAAATGATCCATTGCTGCTAGCGGATTTGCACCTGGAGCTAAAATTTCATAAGGTCGCATCATTTCATTATCTTCATGGGAGAGGATGTGACAATGCCAGACGTATTCTCCGGGAAGATCGAAGGTAGCTGCAACACGAATCACTTCTCCTGGGTCGATGACAACGGTGTCTAGTATACCCGCTTCTTGGGGCGCTGCTGGCGTTGCGGCTCCCTGATATTGAATATTGCTTAATGGTGCTGTTGGTGAATACGCTCCTGTTAATGGATCGATTTGAGTTGCAGTAAAATCCTGTCGGCTGAGAAGCTGAAAACCTGCTTCATGTAAATGGATGGGATGGGAATCGCGTGTAGTATTATAAATTTCCCAAATCTCCGTATCACCCAGTTGAACGTACTCAGTAATAGGATCATGCCACATTAAAGCACCATCTCGAATAGTTCCTTGCATGGGTGTAATCCGCCCAAAAGTATCGCCAGGATTCTCAAATAAAGCTAACTGTTTAGCAATTGGTAATCCAGTTAAGGGATCTTTGACAATTTTGGTGAAATCTGGTTTTTTGGGATTTTTACTGCTTGCAACAAAAGTCTGATCGAGCCAATCAATGCCATTGTTAAATTTCTGAATAATTTTTTGATCGGTTACTAGGCCAGTATAAGTAGGCAAAGCATTAGGTTGACCCTTACCTCCCCGCAAGGTTGTTGGTAAAGGAGTATCAGCAACAGTTACCTGATTCCCAACTTTAAAAGCCATGATTTGACCTGTAGTATCTGGGTTATTGGGAATTGGTTCGCTAGTAATACCACCAGCAAAATTATTCAGAATCAGAGTCTTTCCCTGATATCCTTTAAAGTCTACAACTACATCAGCTCGTTGACCTGGCGCTAGTTCCAGATGACTAAGTTTCACTGGCTGATTGAGTAAACCTAAGTCTGTACCAATTTGATAAAAGTCTAACCCTTGTTCTAGCTTGAGGCTGTAGAAACGGGAGTCAGAACCATTCAACAGCCGGAATCTGTATTTGCGCGGTTCAACATCTAATAAAGGCCAGGCTTTACCATTAACGAGGATGACATTACCAGAACCGAACTCTGGAATCACACTGGGATTGGGTGCGGATGGCGGAAGCATCGCTTCTAACCCTGCTGCTGCTAAATCTGCGTTGGAGGCTGGATAAAATAACTGACCATCGGCTGTAAATATTTTGTCTTGAATAACTATCGGATATTCATAGTAAACATCTGGGTCTTTTTGGCGATCGCCTTGGTAATCAAAATTGACGTAATTACCTGGAAGTGAGTTTTCAATGCGAGAGGTTTTAGGATT
The DNA here is from genome assembly GCF_963889195.1 of Calothrix sp. FACHB-168. Taxonomy (NCBI): domain Bacteria; kingdom Bacillati; phylum Cyanobacteriota; class Cyanophyceae; order Nostocales; family Calotrichaceae; genus Calothrix; species Calothrix sp. FACHB-168. The sequence goes on along the minus strand of NZ_CAWPNJ010000085.1, from coordinate 96,571 downwards.
ATCTGGTATTCCCGTATCATAGTTATCTCGCAAGATATAAAAACCTGCTAACCCAGCATAGACATTGAGGCGAGTGATTCCTAAAGCGTGGTCATGATACCAAATGGTTGCTGCTTGTTGATCGTTGTCATATTTATAGGCTTGTGTTGCACCTTTATTAATAGCTAACTTTCCGCCTTGACCGGTAGAGGTAAACCAAGCATCGGGGAGTCCATCATATTTAGATTTACTTTTTCCACCATGTAAATGAGCAACTACAGGTACACCATCTTTGCTGATACTATAATTAGTGCCTGTATAAGCCCAGTGTAGGGTTGTATCTACTGGTAGTAAATGTTTTTTAGGCAGCTTGCTTTGCCAATTAATAGTGATGGGCTTACCTTTTTGCGCAACAATAGCAGGGCCGAGGTAATTTAGACCAGCTGCATCCCAAGTTGGAGCTGAAGGACTATGGTAACCCCATGTTTGCGCTAGGGGTATTCCCTCGCCTAAACCAAAGTCATGAGTACCTTGACTCATGGTGATTGTATATTTACCCTTACGCCTAGCATCAATAAAAAGCCCTGGCTGGAGTAAATTTGGTAATGGATTTGTATATTTATCAATGGTGAGTGGATTCAGTAGCGACACCATAGTAGATAACCCCTGTGTAGTTCAGATCAAACCTATAGAAAAAACCACAGCACAACCAGCTAAAACATCGATTTTAAGCATCGTTGTTTTATAGCTATATAGCGATCGCATCGCCGATGTCGTTGAGTTACAGCTATTTTCAGGTAAATAGACCAAGCTGTAGGGGCACGGCACCAGTAAAATTATTGTATGTACCAAAAGATTTTCGATGCCGTGCCCCTACTACGACAGATGTGGTTCAAATAGGTGAAAACTGCTGTAATTTGTGATCGATTAAATGTTCGGATAAACTTAGCTCTCTCTCAATATACAAGCAGCACCGAAATTAAAGAAAAATCTCACCTTCATCGCCTTTGTAGTCAATGAAGGTTCTGATTTCGAGAGTCAAAGCTTTTATGTAATTAAATCTAGGTAATAAATGTGAGGAACTTGTGAGGAGAAAAAGAATTAATAATTTGCAAAATATTTTCTGTTTGGGGAGAATGAGCGCGATCGCTATTTTAAATATATCAAGTTTTGTTAATTATTAAACAGCTAGATATGGCAAGTATTTTACAATTTGAAATAAGTATAACCGCAAAAATAATTAAATGTGTGTAGTCAGGATTTTCTCCCTGACTACACAATAGATTATCAATTTTTATATTGCCTTAATATTGTTGGGATATAGCAAGCCTCAATAGACCTCTTGCAAAAGTCCTAATTTTCTCATTCTTCTCTGCGTCTCTGCGGCTCTGCGTGAGCTTTTCCAACTCCTAATCAACACAGCGACAATATTTATGCAAGAAGTCTAATAATTAATAATTATCTATCTTCATTGTCATTTTTGTTCAAATATCAAATAGGAATGCTATATTCCCTGATTTTGAAGGAATGCGATCGCCCAAAACTATCCCACAACTGAGGGAGAAAAATCAAAGTTTTCTGACAAATCACCATCATAATTTTGTCAGCCAAAAAAAGCGATTTACGATAGAGCAGAAACTATAGCCCGATCCTGAGCTAATTTACCATCTTCCATGTGGACAATGCGATCGGCAATATCTAAAATGCGGTTGTCGTGAGTCACCATCAAAATAGTACAACCTTGCTCTTTAGCGAGTTTTTGCATCAGGTTAACTACATCTCGACCGGATTTACTATCAAGCGCTGCTGTTGGTTCATCTGCTAAGACAATTCTCGGACGACTAACTAAAGCACGCGCGATCGCAACTCGTTGTTTTTGTCCCCCTGATAAATCATCAGGATAGTAATTGAGGCGCTGTCCTAATCCAACTTGTTCTAGCATTTCCGCAGAACGAGTTTTCATTTCTTGGGGTGAAATATCCTTGTGTAATTCTAAACCCATGCGCACATTTTGCAGTGCGGTCAAACTACCATGCAAGTTATGTGCTTGGAAAATATAGCCATGACTGCGTCTAGCTTCGGTAAGTTGCGCCGCATTCGCACCGCAGAGTTCTCGACCTAATACTTGCAAACTTCCAGATTGCGCCGAACGCAAACCACCTACCAAAGTTAGCAATGTAGTTTTACCAGAACCCGAAGGCCCAGTCATAATGATAATTTCACCAGCGTTAATTTCTAAGGTGATATCAAAGAGAACTTGCTTTTTCAATTGACCTTGACCAAAGTAATGGTCGAGATTTTGCACAGAGATTACTGGATTCATGGTTGACTGTTGACTGTTGACTGTTGACTGTTGACTGTTGACTGTTGACTGTTAAAACATATCTGCGGGATCGGCTGATTGAACTTTGCGAGTAGCGATCGCGCCGGATATCATACACATGATTAGCGTCAAGATTTGGACTTGGATGGCTCTGGCTAGGGTCATGTATAGGGGTAAATTGGTGGCGTTTCTGGTGAGTGCATAAAGTCCTATGGATACGCCAAAGCCAGGAAGAAAGCCTAATATAGCCATGATTACAGCTTCTTCAAAGACAATCCCTAATAAATAGAGATTGTTATATCCCATCGCTTTGAAGGTGGCGTATTCTTTCATGTGGGCGTTGACATCTGTGGAGAGAACTTGATACACAATAATCACGCCCACCATAAAGCCCATGCCTACACCCAGGCTAAAAATAAAGCCGATCGCAGTGTTAGTTTGCCAATAATATTTTTCAAATTCAATAAATTCTTCTTTGGTTAAAACTTTAACATCTTCACCTAAGTGAGATTTTAAAGTATTCGCTGTCTGTTTGGGGTCGTAACCTGGTTGTAATTGAATTAAACCAAGGTTGAGGCTACTAGCATCGCGCCGGGGAAATAGCCGCAAAAAGTTCTGGTCGCTGGTAATTAATGTACCATCGGCAATGAAGGATGCACCGATAGAAAATAAGCCGTTAATACTGATGGTGCGGCGATCGAGTTCTGTGGTTACAGGTTTTCCTGCATTAATTTGCGCGATCGCTTGTTGATAATCTCCCCGCGCCGCGCGATCGAATAGCATGGTATCTGGTAGTTTTACCATATCTTTTTGGCGGTTCACTTCCGGCAAGTCAAATACCTGTTTATCAGGGTTAAAGCCCATCACCAGTACTGCTGTCTTTTTCTTGGTTTGGGGATTCTTCCAATCTGCAAAGTTAATATATACTCCCTCGGCTGACTTAATCCCTGGTAAATCCATTGCTTGATACAGTCGCCGTCTAGTAAAACTGGACATATTCGCCAAGTTACGCGCTTGGGGACTCACCAGCACAATATCAGCTTCCAGACTGCGGTGTATTCTGGTGTTACTGTCATACAACGCCGTCTGAAACCCTAGCTGCATAAACATGAGGACATCTGCAAAAGCAATACCCGATAGTGCAACTAATAAACGGCTTCTTTGATGACTTAATTGCAACCATCCTAAAGGTGTACGTCGCTGGAGTTGAGATATAAAGCCAATCATTGTGCAATCACCGCCTTGACTTGTAAATTGGTAAATTGGGCAGCTTTGGCGCTGGATGCAGAATCTAGCTTGACATGAACTTCCACTACTCTGGCGTCAATATTACTAGAGGGATCGGCGTTAATTACATTTTGCCGTTGTACTTGCATCCCTATCCAATCGACAGTTCCCTGCAATTCGTTGGGGAGAGAATCGCTGGTAACTTTGACAAGCTGTCCTGGCTTTACTTTATGAATATCACTTTGATACACTTCTGCCACTGCATACATCTGCTCAGTTTGACCTAATTCAACAATTCCATCATTCCCCACAGTTTCACCCGCGCGGGTATGAATCTTTAGAATTTGTCCAGATTTAGTAGCGCGAATATATGCTTGGTTAAGTTGGGCTTGAATTTTATCGACGGTAGCTTGGGCGCTGTCTACTTCCGCTTGGGCGGTGGCGATATCTGTGGGGCGAACTTCTGCGGTTTGATTAAGGGTAGCTTTGGCTTCGCTAATTTGTTGTTGTAATGTGGCGATGGTTTTGTCGCGGTTGGCTTTGGCTTCGTTAATTTGCTGTTCGAGGGTGGCGACAGTTCTAGTTTTGGTGGCTTGGCTTTCAACAAATTGCTGAGTGCTGGTTTCGGCGCTTAATCTGCGACGATCTACTTCTTGGCTGGAAATTGCACCTTCTTTGTATAAACTCTCGTAGCGTTGTACGTCAGCTTGGGCGTTGCGTTTTTCGGCGGCGACACGGGCGACGGTTGCTTGTAAGCTTTGTTGTTGTCCTTGCAATTCTGCTTCTAGACGGTTAATTGTCGCTTGCTGGGTTCTAATAGTTCCTTCCAGTTCCACTTGCAAACGATTAATAGCTGCTTGACGGGCTGCAATTTCGCCTTGCTTTGCACCAGCTTTTACCTGCGCCAGTCGAGATTTAGCCACTTGTACTTGTCTTTGCGCTTCACCCAAACTCGCCTGTAAGCGATCGCGACTATCCATAATTGCAATTATCTGTCCAACTTTCACGCGATCGCCTTCTTTCACCAACAATTGTTCTACCCGATTTCCTTCATTCGCCGTCGGTGCAGATAGTTTAATCACCTCACCATTAGGTTCTAAGCGTCCCAATGCAGTAACAGTTTTAACAACTGGTTGCATAGGCGTTGCTAGTTCTGGCTTCTTCCCTGAATCAGCCTGGAACTTAGTAACCGTATAAACACTAGCCCCGGCTGTAATTAAAGCTGTAATTATTGCCAGAATGGTAGGTGACTTAAAAATACCTTGGGAAGCCCGAAAACCTAATAAATTCCAGTTTTGCGCCATAGTATTCCCCTCTTTTGGGCGGCATCATTAAACTAAACCGTCCAGTTCAAAATTATGCTAAACTAAACCGAGTAGTTTAGTCAAGGGGCAGAGACGCGATTAATCGCGTCTGTACAATTTTCCTCCTTGTCTCCCTTTTCCCCCTCATCCCCCAATCCCCAGTAAGATGGTTATAAGCAAAATTGATAGACACATGGCACGGATCAAAGTTGACGAAGTAGAAAAAGAGAATTCCCTTGATAAAGTGGAACAAATTCTGCAAGGGGCGATGCAGGAGTTCCTGAAAAATGGCTATGCTGGCACAAGTATGGATAAAGTGGCAGTAGCTGCGGGTGTATCGAAAGCCACAGTTTACAGCCACTTTCAAGATAAAGAAGGACTGTTTAAGGTATTAGTAGAAAAACTGGCAGGTAAGAAATTTAATTCTATATTTGGTACACAACCTCCAGAGGGAGATCCAACAATTGTTCTGCCTCAATTAGCAACCAAAGCATTAGAGTTAATGGCTATAGACCAAGAACATTCAGCATTGATGCGTGTAATTATTGGCGAGTCTGGTCGTTTTCCGGAGTTAGCCCAGATTTGTGTCCGTGCCATGATTAAACCAGTGACAGAAACCCTCACTCAATATATTGCTAGTCATCCAGAATTGAACATCGATGACCCAGAAGCACTTGCAAGAATTCTTTTAGGAACAATAGTTCATTATCATATTGTTCAAGATGTCTTGCATGGTAAAGATATTTTACCAATGGAGAGCGATCGCTTAATTAACACCATGACAAACTTAATTATTAATAATGCTCAGACTAATTCGTAATTCATCATACGAAGATACATTTGTATTGTTGGGGTTTCCTGGGTTTCCCCTAGCTGGCGTGTCTGGCTCAATACACTGATTTTAATTTTTGGGTCTATATTTAGTTCCAGTTTTGTCAAATCAATGTTGAGGATCTTAGGAAAAACCCTGCGATCGCCACGAGTTATATTTGTTATTCTATGTGGATAATTTATCTTATTTTGCTTCGCCTCACAACCTAGACCGAATCCTAACTGTTGATTGTTTGGACAACGATGTAACAACTGATAAATGCCAAAAGCAACACTAACAGAGACAACAATTCCTAGCACTATGCCTGTTCTGCGTCGCCAATTAGGCTTTGGATAATTATCTGTAGCCTCTTTTGCTATTTCATCAGTCAATAATTGCAATTTCTGCTGTACCGATATTTCATTAGGGTCTATTTCTAAAATGCTTTCATACTGTTGCTTTGCAGAGGCAAATTCTTTTTGTTTTCTTAAATTATCCCCGTATCTTTCCAGGACATGTAAAAGTTTATCTTGATTGCGTATTGGATCAAATTGATAAGCTCTTATATAAAGTTCTAGCGCTGACTCGAAATTTTCTGCCTCTAAATATTCCTTAGCAAGATTTAATATAGTACTAAATTGATTGGAGTCTTCTCCCAATATTCGTTCATAATTATCTATTGAATCTTCATGTACTGTGTTTGCTTTTTCAGAGATGAGATTTACTTGTTTTTTTCCTAAAGTTTTAATTTCTGTATCAAGGCGGTGTCTTTGCAGCAGCCATAAGCGGACGATTTCAATTTTTACCCGATGTCCTTTCTCATCTAAAAAACCCTTTTCAACTAATAATTTAGCTGCTTGAACTAGTTCTTTTGTCTGGACAATTCCATAGTTGTTTAGCAGTGTAAATGGCTCTTCTGGAATTGCTTGGTTTTGTAAAATTGCTAACTCTTGTGCTTCTGCTACGGCTGAAAAAACTACTTGCTCTATAATAGATATACCATCCCAGAACCATGCTAAACCAGCTTCTGCACTTTCAATCGCTTTATCTACAATTGCCTCGACATCTTCACGAGTAACTTGCCATTTTTCTTCAGCCCTTGCTTGGACAAAAATATTAAAGCAAATTACTTGAATAAAATATGGATGACCTGCTGTCAAATTATAAATTTCATCAATAGCATTTTGTTCATAATTTAGGAAATCCTGAGCAGGTTGAGTAATTAACCGACTAGCATCTTCAACATCTAATAACCCAATTTCTTGGTATGGTGCATGATTAAATATATTTAATAAATTCGGCATATCTGCTGATTGCCGACCGACACAAAGAATAATAAATAATTGATTATCTGGTAGCTCTATGATAGAGCGTAAATAAGGAAAAAAATGTTCAACTGCTGCATCAGGAGTATCGTTGTTTAAAGCATCAAATTCATCCAGCAACAATACTAACTTTTTATCTTTTAATTCCTGATAAACTTGGGGTAAGAATTGATTTGAGAATATATATGGATCTGTTTCTAAATCTGTGATATCAGGTATGGATATCTTATCTAAATCAAATTCTAGTTGTTCAATAATTTCTGTGGCGATCGCATCTAAAATACTACTCAGAGGTTTTCGGCTGTGGTATTCCAAATCGAAAAAAACAAAGATAAAATCTTCTGGTGGGCTAAAATTAGGGATATTGCGGAGTACTGAAGACTTACCAATACGTCTTTGACCATGCAACAAAATAACTTTTACATCCTGCTTCAGGTTTTCTTCAATAAAGTTAAACAAGCTTTCTCTACCGAACAACAGTTGAGATTCATCGATTGGACGACCAATAACGTAAGGATTTCTCCGAGAAGTTGAATGTGTCATATTTAATCCCAATCTACTAAGCTAGTAGTTGCTTTATACTGAAATAAGTGTCATTTTAAAAACTTAAATTGACCTTGTTGAACTTGAATAAGGATGGGTTGACTCTGGCGCTCATGGTCTTGAAATTCAAGTTTATCACCGGAGGTTTCACCAGATGAAAGATTTACCTGCGGGAGTTTTTGCAGAATTGTGGAGCGTGAGGGATTTGTGGATAAAGCTTTAATAAAAGCTTGAGTTACATCATAGCTAGCTGCGGTGTTACTGCTAATATCTCCTCCCCATTGTCGTTTTCCTGCTTGTGCAAATCTTTTTGATTGTGGTGCCTCCCTAAACCAAGGTACACTTAAAATCAAGCCCTCAAAAGCGGTTACCTTACTAAATTTATCAACATATAGAACATCTGAACTTAACAACTTTAACCTTTGGGGGCTAGGTTTTAAATTAGCATTGGCTCTAACAATTTGTTCTGCCACAGCAACATGATTTGAGTCTGGAATTAATACGGCTGCCTGTGCCTGTTGAGATATACTGTCTCTAACTTCTTTTTCTGCATCCAGGCTGCCAGCCGCCAAATCAATAGGATTACCAACTATTATACCCCCTAGTTGTTCAAAATTTGTGATAAATTGCTCTTTGAGACTAAGGCTAAAGATGCTGTTAGGATTCCAGAAAATTACAACTTTTTTTAAGCCATTGTTCCAGGCATATTCAGCTAGTTGTTTTCCAACTTCTCTGTCAGAAGCAGTAGCCCTAAAAAAAACATCGGACTTCAATTTTGTACTCGAGCTGGTAGGAGAGATTACGGGTAAGGCTGGGTTAGGTTTTTGATATATAGGTAGTGCCTTCTCAGTAGAGTCACTCGTATAATGTCCAATCACTCCTAATATGGAAGAGTCTTGAGCTAGGGAACTAGCCACTTGTTCCGACATTTTACCGTTAGCATCATTGGCAATGACAATTTCCAGTAATCGACCATTTAATCCACCATTAGCATTGAACTCATTTTGTGCTTGTGCCACACCTCGCAATATTTCTTGAGCTTTGTCTTTTGCATTCTCTACTGGCACAACTGCTGCTAAGGTGTTGGGGTAACCTTGTTGACGGGCTAGAGCATTGTTATAGTAAATCAGGACTTCTGGATCGTTGCGATTTTCTGTCACAGCGATTTTAAACCATTCGGCAGCTTTGGAGTAATTGCGTGCGTTAAATGCTTTAATACCCTCATCACGAGCGTTGTTGCGATCGCTAAAAAATAAAGCACGTTCACCACGACTTATATAATTTTTAATGTCTGGAGAATTTGGAGGAATTGCAGTAGGTGTTTGAGTAGGGATTTTAGGAATATTATCAATTGACGACTTATAACAAGAGCCAAAAATAACACAAAGAAAGAGAAAACTTACTCCTGCTCCTGCTAAAGCTATTTTTTTCCTGCTTTCCGCTAGAAGAGAAGATGTACTTGCTATTTCATCTTCCAATGATTGCAGTTTCCCCCTTATTAATATTTGATCTGGTTTTATTTCTAAAATTTTTTGATATTGTTGCTTTGCTTTCTCGAATTTTCTTTGCTGCTTTAATCTATCCCCGTATCTTTCTAGAGCATCCAATAACTTTTCTTGACTGCTGGTTGGATCAACGTTATAGGCTCGTTTGGCAAATTCTACTGCTTTATCTAAATTTTCCCTATTCAAATATATATCAGTCAAAGCTAATAGAGTGCTGACGTGATTAGAATCTAATTCCAGAATCTGCCCATAAAGTTTGACTGCTTCGTCTTGAGAGCCTTGTTGATCCAGGTTGCTTGCTTGTGTGAATTTAGAATTAATTTGCAGTTTTTTTATGTTATCAGATTCTTCATTTAATGTGTGTTTTTTCAATAACCAAAGGCGAACAAATTCTATTTTTACTTGTCTTTTTGTCTCATCTAATAAACCTTTTTCAAATAGCTGCTCGACTGCTTGATCTATTTCATCTGTTTGAGATATACCATAATGTCTTAACAATTCTAATGGCTTATCCGGCAGCGTTTTTTGATGTTTCTTGGCTATTTCCTTAGACTCCGCTACAGATAAGAAAACTACTTGCTCTACCATTGGTAGACCCTGCCAAAACCATGCCAATCCTGCTTCTGCCTTGTCAATTGCTTCATCTATGATCTCCTCTACATCTTGACTAGTAATTTTCCGATTATTTTTATTCTTTGCTTGTGTAAAAATAGTAAAACAAATAACTTGGATAAAATAAGGATGTCCTGCGCTTAAGCTAATAATTCTGTCAATCGCATCTTCTTCGTACTCTAGTGAACCTATAGCTGGTTTGGTAATTAGCCTTCTAGCACTATCATTATCCAGCAACCCAATTTTTTGATAAGGCGCATTCTTAAACAAGCTCTTTAATTGCTGTAAAGTAGATGGATGTCGTCCCACTACTGGAATAATAAATAATCTTTCTTGTTTCTTGAGAAGCTCGTTTAAAAGTGGTAAACGCTCCCGATCTGAATTTGCTTGCTCAATAACAACATCAAACTCATCTAGTAACAAAACCAGTTTTTTATTTTCTAATCTTCGATAAACCCGTGGTAAAAAACGTCTGCCGAAGATTGTTGGATCTTTATCTAACTTCTCAATATTCGGCTCACGTAGGTCATTAAGTTCCAGGTGTTCGATAATTTCTTTGGCAAGGCTGTTGAGAATTGTACCCAAGGTTTTTGTACTTTTGTCCTGAAGATCGCATATCACAAATCGCCAGTCATTTGCACGCAAAAATTTATGCATTAGTCGGAGTACAGATGACTTGCCTATACGTCTTTGACCGTGTAAAACGATAATTTTTACATCTTGGTTTAGGTTATCTTCAATAATGTCAAACAGACTTCTCCTGCCAAAAAATTTCTCCTCTTCATCTATGGCATTACCTATAATATAGGGATTATTTTTCCACTCTCCGGCATTAGCCATGACTATGCTCCTAGATTCCAGTTAATCAAGCCTTTTATGGCTCCTTTTGGTAAAGCGGCTGAGATTTTACCAAACCATTCAAGGATAGTGGGTATCTCATCTTTATGCTGCCATAACCATTGACTATCTGTGGTAAATTTCTCTAGTTGCTGATGACTCATCAGATTGAGAAACACTTTTTTTCGTTGTTGCAGTGCAGTTTCATTAGTATTCCAAATCTCCTGAATTACCCACCGCTCCATAATTGATGATGTGAACGAGTATTCTCTGATTTCTGCTTGCCCATTAGTATTTTTTGTGCGGGTAATTACACCTTGTTCTTCTAAGTTGGTTAACTCTCGCACCTTTTGAGTAAAGATGAGGTCAATGTCACTCATGTCAAATTTAATCTTTTTATGCAGACGACCTTTTAACCCAGATAAAGCCATTAGCATCAACAAAGTCTGCTCTACTTCCGAACACCTGTCCCAAATATTTTGAAAAATCTGTTTGGTATCGCTTTCAAAGTTTTGGGCAAATGCTGTTACATCTAGTATTGTTCCCTCTCCCTTTTTTACCTCTCTGTAGAGAAGAGAACAGGCTATTTGTAAAAGAGTTGGATGTCCACCAGTAATTTCTCTAATTGCTTCCTTTAATTGCGGCTCTATTGATAAGTTTGCGTGTTGTAGTAATTGGTCAAAATCATGGTTAGTAAAGGGCTTGAGCGATTGGAACAGATAATGGTTGTACCACGGGGAAGCGTTGGGATTGAGCTTAGGCCCAATTTCGTTGAGACGCTTGAGTGAGGTAACAATTATCGCCAGATGCTTTCTTTCTCGAGCGTGATAAGCTAAACTGCGACACTCACTCAAGAAAGTTTCCATATCAGCTTCGGTATATTGCTCATTTGGGTAGAGTGCAGCGTCATAGTCATCTAATAGCAGCACCAAAAATTTTTTTTGCTGACCTAGCTTTTGTAATACCTGACGTAAACTATCTTTAGTTGTTTGTCCTGCTGCCAATAATTTCTCAATATCAGCCTGTAAATTAGGTTCATTGTGCAACTCATCTTTGAGTATGGTTAAGACTTCTCGCCAGAAGTTAAGCGCATTAAAAGGCTGAATAGTCTGGCAACTCAAAAGAACTATAACAGCTTTGGAAGATTGTCCTGGAAATTCTTCCCAGTATTGAGGTGCAGCCAGTTTTTCTAGGAAGGAAGATTTCCCCATTCCTGGCCCACCCCAAATCGCCAAGCTACCGTGGTTATAGATTTGATCGAGTGCAGCTGAAATTTCAGTTGTTCGCCCAACGAATTTTTCTGGTGAAACTGGCTGACCAACAGTGAAGGGATTGTTTGGCATTGGGACTATCATAAGCTTGTAGCGGTTTTGTTAATGTTTGAGTATCTTTCACACAGAAGTGTCAGGCGTTCTTAATATTTGTTTATCGATTGCGGGTCGTTGAGCAAGTGGACTTTTGTATTTCGCGCCGATTGCTCTTTGATCAATCTAGTACTTACCTAATTGCTAAAAAAGCTACTGCTTAACATGAATACACTACTTTCTGAGGATAATCATAATTTAGCGAGAATTAAAACCTATTTTTTGCTAATTATCTTAAGTATATACACTGTAGCTCAAATTATTGAATTTTGATTCTTCATAATAACTAAAAATAAAATTAAGTATGATCACGGCTTTGCTGGGCGCACTTAATGAGATCAAGGTTAAAGCTTGGGCGATCGCATTGCTGCCAAGTCAAAGTAAAAATTTTTGCCCAAAGAATATAGGATGATGAAATTAACAAGATTTAGGCTTTAGTTCGGTGGTGTTAAATTCAATACCGACAATAAACAATCTCCCATGATTTCATCTTTCCCAAGATGCGATCGCATATTTGCAATCACCCCAACAGCGAAGAAAGATGAGGGGATACAGACACGACAAATGACAAATGACAACTAACTAATAAAAAAATTGCCCCCTGAAATCAGGAGGCTAATTGTTCTGTTATTTAAAAGCTGTTGACTGCTAGCTGGCAACATACTCTTTAACATTGGCTCGACGACGACGTAGATGAGCTAATGCTTGATGCTCTAACTGGCGAACTCGTTCGCGGCTGAGATTTAATCTTTCACCTACTTTCGCCAAAGACATTTCGTTACCATCTTCCAATCCAAAGCGCAGCGCTAGAACTTCTCTTTGTTGGGGTGTAAGTTCCGCCAACAGAGTGTTCAAGTCTTGGCGCAAGAATTCCTGAGTGGTGTAATACTCTGGAGAAGGGCCGTCATCTTCTAGCATTTCTTGCAGCTCGGTATCTTGGTTGTCACCGACGCGCACATCCAAAGATACTGGCTGACGAGCCATGTTTAAGTACTCGCGAATTTGCATGGGTTCTAGTTCTAGTTCTTGAGCGATTTCTGCCGGATTTGGCGATCGCCCTAATTTTTGCGCTAGTTCCCTTTGTACTTTTTTGATTTTGTTCAGCTTCTCGGTAATATGGATCGGTAAGCGGATTGTCCGTCCTTGTTGCGCGATCGCTCTGGTAATTGCTTGGCGAATCCACCAGTAAGCATAGGTAGAAAACTTATATCCCCTCATTGGGTCAAATTTTTCTACACCCCGCTCTAAGCCGAGAGTTCCTTCTTGGATTAAATCCAGAAACTCCATATTGCGCTTTTGATATTTTTTCGCAATAGCGACTACTAAACGCAGGTTCGCTTCAATCATCTTTTGCTTCGCCCGCTTACCTTGAGCTACAGTCTGTTTCACCTCGGTTTCCGATAAGCGAACGCGATCCGCCCATTCAGATAAACTCGGTTCGTGGTGCAACTCCTTCGCCAAAGCCTCTTTAGCGTCCACTAGCGTCATCATTTGTTGCACCTGCTTCCCGAAAACAATCTCTTGCTCACGGGTTAAAAGCGGCACACGACCAATTTCTCGCAGATAGGTTCGCACCATATCAGCCGTGAATTTGGTGTTGAGGTTTTCGGTTTGGGTGTTAACAGTAGGCATTGGTGCGTTGTCCTCTACTCCGTAAACACAATGAATCTTTAATAATTAAGTCAGATTTGGCAAGATACTACATCTATCACGGAAGGTAGGCAGCGATCGTTAACAATCAATTTATACATTCGTTGAAACGACGGTGCTTCCTCTAGATAGGTTCCCCTACCCTGAGTAAATTTTTTAATCTCTTAGAAATACACTGGCTGGTTGTCAAGAATTCTTCTTGCTATCAGTCACTGGCGGTAACTGGAAAAATATGAAGTCAGTATGAGTTCTACTTTTATTAGTATACGACAAATATTTTAGATAGTAAAGTAGGCCAGATAAATCTTTCAATTATAGGATAAAGTGGTTTGTTTGGCAAAAAAAATCAACTTCCTTTAGAGTGCTAACTATTATCTATAGTGACGCGAAAACCTCCGCTTCTGTTGCCGAGGAGGGGGGAGATAACCGAACTGATTGTTTGTGGGAGTTACGACAGGGGCTAGGGAAGGGGGACAAGGGAGACAAGGGGGACAAGGGGGACAATTGTACAGACGCGATTCATCGCGTCTCTATTGACTAAAACCCCAAATCGGCTTTGGCTAGTTCAGCCGCCGCGAATAATTCTGCGTCTGGTTTTTCTTCCCAAGCTGGATCGCCAATTTCTGCATAAAATGTTGCATCATAGGGACGGGTACGGACTACTACTGGCATGGGGACGGCGTGACCCAAAATCAATGCTTGTTGCTTAGAATCTAATTTGGCTAATACCGATCGCAAACTACCAGCACCGGAGACTCCCGTAAAAATTGCGTCAATGTCTTTTTCATCATTGAGCAAAGCAGTGATACGAGTCCCAATTTGGGACATAACTTCATTATCTATCCCTGACGGGCGTTGATCAACTACTAGAAGTGTTACGAAATATTTCCGCATCTCTCTAGCGATTGTCCCAAAGATTGTACTTTGAACGATCGCAGGATCGAGGAAGCGGTGGGCTTCTTCAATGGTAATCACAAGTTGGGTCGGGCGATCGCTTACATTGCCACTGTGCAAGAAACGTTCGGCTTTGTTGACATAATGGCCGTGAATACGTCTGGTGATCATGTTTGTCACCAGCATATATGAGAGCATATCCGACTGGGAGCCAAATTCCACAACTACATGCTTACCTGCTTCGAGCGATCGCAAAATTTGATTAATATAATTTTGCGGGCAAGCAGCACGCATATACTTTAAATTATCTAAGCGCAGAAGTTTGCGCTGCAAGGACATAATTGAGCCTTGGTGTCCCCGCTTTTCTTCACAAAACAGCTTAATTTCTTCATTTGTCATGTTCAACAACTGAAGAATCCAAGCTTTGCCATACTCTGCATAGAGAATATTGGCATTATCTAAAGCTGCATCCGACAGTCCCAAATCACGAGAACATAATTTTACATCTTCAACTTCTATTTGCTCGTAACTGAGATACAGTTCTTGCGCATCCCTGACACCCCGGCGCTTGGTGGATTCTGGATCTAGGGTATAAACTTCTACTTTACCGGGAAATAACTGTTTTAATCCTTTAACTGTACTATATTGCTTACCTTCACAGACAGCTTGCCAACCATACTCCGAATGCATATCAAATATTAAATTTACCGCCGCGTTTTTCCGGACAATCCCGGCTAAAACTAAGCGCGTCAGGAAGGATTTACCAGTACCCGATTTGCCAAAAACTCCGTTACTTCTTTCAACAAATCGATCCAAATCGATACATACAGGTACATCCATATCCAGAGGTTTCCCGATGGAGAAATTTTTCCTCTGGGTATCATCTTCCCAACCAAAAACGCGGCGAAAATCTTCCTCGCTGGCTTCGTAAACTTGGCTAAAGTGACTGGGGATAGTTTTGACTGGCAGTAATTCCATTGAAGTGCTGGTTTGTGGCTGAAATGAAGCCAAACCAGTCATCGAGGATGCAAAGGGATTAGCAGATTTACCATTAGTGGGAGAAAAAGATTCTGCTACTTCTTCAGGGGTAAACATTAACATCGGCGCGAGATTAATTGTCCCGTAAGTACCGCTACCTGCTAAAACTTCCCGTAAAAAAGTATCTTCCCAATGGGGTGGATCGGCAATGATGCGTGCATTTGCAGTTCCCAGCGCCACATCTGTTAGCATACAGAAAAAGCGCGATCGCATCCCTTGCACAACTAAAAATTTCCCCACCCGCATATCTTCCACAGAAATATCCGGGTGTAATCTAACTTCTAACCCTCCAGTGAGAGAGCCTTGGGTAACTGAACCTAAAGGTTGTCCAGAATTCATTTGATTAGATATATCAATATTGGGCTGAACTTATGCTGCATTTTAGTTGTAGAGTTCAAGCTTGCGACGAAATTTTAGCATAAAATGGCAAGGGTCAATAGTCCAAAGTCCAGAGTCAATAGTCCAGAGTCAATTATCTGTTGACTATTGACTGTTGACCATTGACTATTGACCATTGACTATTGACCATTGACTAATTAATCAATTTGAATCGAAGTTGGTCTGCTTGCTGATGGTGAAGTCCCGATTAAGGGTTTACGGAATTGGCTATAAATGCGATCGCGCCATTCAAAGAATGGGGCATAATCGGGATTATCTGCTAATCCAGGGACGCCTTTACCTTGTAAGCTGGCGGGTAAATCTAAATAAGGGCCTTCGGGAAATTTTAAGATAATCGATAAACCAGCCACTGCTAAATCAGCTAAACTCGGTTCATCTCCTAATAAATAGGGACTATCAGCTAATAGTAGGGTGAGTGCTTCTAAATCTTGCTTTAAATCTGCGATCGCAGATTTGATCACATCTGGACTATAACCTACACCCACACCCAACACTGTTAAGAAATCGCGGGGTACACCTTCAATTAAAGTTTTGAGGATATCTGGTGTGGAGGTGGGTAATAAGGACTTGCGAAAATTTTGGTCTTGACTAATCGCTGCAAATAGTGCTTTACGTCCTTTAATCCCGATTGACTCATCCGCCCATTCTTCTATTAATAAACATGCACCTCTTTTTTTTGGATCTGCCGGTATCAATGGGCGATCGGGATATTCTAAGTCTAAATACTTAGCTATTTCTGTAGAATCAACAATATATCTACCACCATCTTTCAACACTGGTACTTGTCTTTGACCAGTCAGGCGAAATAATTCTACCTGGCCAATTCCCGGTGTCACCTCTATTTTGCGGTAATTTAGCCCCTTATAATCTAAAATTAACCGCACTTTTTCTGAATATTGCGAAAGTTCCCATTGGTATAATTCCAACATTTTGCTGACCCTATAACTAGTTAATTGAGCAATGTTACTAATTGTAACTTCAGTTTCAGTTATCGTTTTCCTAATTCAATTAATGGCGTGATGGCGAGCTAACTTAGTATCTGAGAGCGTTCAAATTTACGCTTTTTTGGTAAATGAGCTAGCATATCAGAAAATGATTTGCCTGTGGATGCAACGATCAAATAATTAAATTATTTTGGGAGTTATACATAACTTAACCTAACATCTTCAGGCTGAATTTGCACTGATAATTTGCATTTTTCTGACTTCAAATACACGCAAGCAAAAGTATAAATAATTACTTAAGCGCTTGCTAATAATTTTTAAGAAAGTTAAATAATTAAGTTAACTTATATAGATATTGCTGAAGTTTTCAACATACCTTGCAATTGTTGATACCATAATTTTTGACTAAAACTATCATCCCTAAGCGGCATCATCTTCGAGAATTATCAAGGATTTTGGTGAAAACATCTTGCTTCTCAGGTGAGATTTTTGGCATAGCAAAATGTTATAAGTCTTTATGTAACCTGTGCAAAGTTAAAACAAAAAAATTTATGAAGGCAAATTACAGCCAATTGCTGACCAGTCTGGCAGGTATAGTTGGAATTGCAGGAAGCAGCTTCTTAATTAACTTACCATCTCAAGCAGAAGAGGCAACAAATCCTAACCCTACTATTTTTAGCGAAGCACCCTACAACCGCACTCAACGTATAGATGCTAACGCTAACTATACCCCTGTTCAGTCTACAGAGGATACAGCAAAAGGTGCGACTTCAAACAGAAATTTGGTAGCACAGAAACCTAACAAGAGAGGTGTCAATCCTCGTCCTAGTATTTTTAATGAGCCTCCTTACAACCGTGGTAGCCGCACTGCGGGTGCTGAAGTTACACCTACCTCAAACAGCACACCTGAACCTAAACCAAGCACACCAGCAACAGAAGTACCCGCAACACCAGCAACACCAGTAACACCAGTAACACCAGCAACACCTGTAACACCTACACCTAACCAAACTACACCTGGTAGTGGTTCCAGCAATAATAACCAAGATAAGAACTTGGTAACATTAGCACAGTCAAATGCTTCTTTTTCCACTCTCACTAAAGCCTTACAAGCAGCTGGATTAACAGACACTTTAGCTGGAAAAGAGAATTATACAATTTTCGCACCTACTGATGCTGCGTTTGCTAAATTGCCACCAGATGCAGTCAGAGATTTGTTGAAGCCAGAAAATAAAGAAGTTTTAGTCAAGATATTAACTTACCATGTAGTACCTGGTAAGGTTCTATCAACTGATTTAAAATCTGGTGAAGTTAAAAGCATTGAAGGTGGTGCTATCAACGTTAAAGTTGATCCTAAGGCTGGCGTAACTGTAAATGATGCCAAAGTTACTGAGGCTGATATCACTGGTTCTAATGGCGTTATTCACGCGATCGATCAAGTAATTTTACCTCCTGATTTGTAATTGCATAGCTGAATTAAATTTATAATGTCAGCAATTTAGTTTAACTAAACCCCGTTCAAATTAAAATTGAACGGGGTTTATTTGGGAGCATCCCAAATGTGCAAAAACGCCCTCACCCTATAAGGGTGGGGCTAGAAATACGAAGCCTGCCTACCCTTCGGGAACGTCTTCGACGAACGCAGGCTAAAAGTTTGATAGCCTGCAAAGGCAGGCTTTGTTGGTATAGCAATACCCTTCTAGGGTATTGCGTCAAAATTGGGATGCTCCCTTTTATTTTATATTACAAAATTCAATAAAATATGTCTTTTGACAAATGATACCAATTTCAATAATGTTTGCCTTCATCAATATATTCTAGAGGGCATGGCATTGCCATGCCCCTACCATTTGTCGTATTCTTTTTTTAATTGGTAAGACAAATGACAAATGACAAATGACAAATGACTTTCAACGCAATAGTTAACGCATAATCGGACTACCATGATGATGCAATAAATACCATTTTCCCCCAAGCAGTTGAAATACATTTGTTGCTATTGATTGCGCTTCTAACCTTCTACCATTCACTACGTGCAGAATATTTTCTACTAACACCACATAAGCGATATTATCAGCTACTTCTGTAGCCATGATATCTAGGTTAATTTCGATGTACGCAGTACTTCTAAATATCTGTTCCCAAGAGATGCGAACTTGTTTCCAACCTCTTAGTATACTGCGTCCGGGATGAACGCAAGTACTACCAATTCCTTGTGACCAGACTGCGCTCATGGCTTCAATGTCTTTTTTTTCAAAAGCCCGGTAAAATGCTGTATTAACGGCTAAAATTTCAGATGTCATGGGGAGGGTAAATGATTAGTTAGCTGCTGTTGCAGAACTTCCTGATTATTTTTGTGTCAACAGTAGGTGCAGAGTTTTTAATAGTTCCTGCACTGTATATGGTTTAGACAAAAATGCTGTATGCTGGAGTGTTTTATCTATCGGTACTTGTTCGCTTGTTGCTAATCCACTGACAGCTATCATAGGTAATTCTGGATTTATGCCATGCAAAGTTGCAATGGTGGTTGCGCCATCCATTTTTGGCATCATCATATCGATAATTGCCACTTTAATTTTATCTTGATTGCGGGCATAAAGTGCGATCGCATCAATGCCATCGCTAGCAGAGATAATTTTGTAATTATAGCTTTCTAAAGATGCTTTTGTTACTTCACGAATTGCTGATTCATCATCCACTACTAACAGCCATTCTCCATTACCATTAGGCATTTCGCTATCTTCTGGTATGGGAATTGCTACTGTATTTACCGCAGGTAAGTAGACTTTAAATGTTGTCCCTTTTCCTAGTGAACTGGATACGTTAATAAATCCACCATGTCCTTTAATAATACCGATCGCTGTAGATAAACCTAATCCTGTACCGTAACCAAATTCTTTAGTGGTAAAAAATGGTTCAAAGATTTTATCTAATAGTTCGCTAGGTATACCAAATCCGGTATCCGTAATTGTTAAAACTAAGTAATGACCTACTTGGGCTTCAAAATGTACCTGACTATAGATTTCATCAATGTAAATATTATTCGCGGCTATTGTAATTGTCCCGCCATCTGGCATGGCATCGCGGGCATTTAAACATAAATTAATCAATACTTGATGTAATTGGGTACTATCACCATAAACTGGGAATAAATCTGCGGCTAATTCTGTAGTTAAGCTAATGGTTTTGGGGAATGTTTCTTGAATAATTTGTTGCAGTTCATCGATAATTTGCTTGATTTGCAGTACGCGGCGATCGCCTTCAATTCCCCGAACAAAAGATAGGACTTGTTTAACTAAATTTGCGCCTCGTTTGACGTTGGTTTCTACTATCGATAACATTTGCTCAATTTGCTGTCCAGAGGCTTTCATTTTCAGCAGTTGTACTGACATTAATATTGGCGATAATACATTATTTAAATCATGGGCGATTCCACTGGCGAGAGTGCCGATACTTTCCATTCTTTGGGCACGTAAAAATTTCTTTTCTAGTTGTTTTTTTTTGGTAATATCTGTATCTACAATCAAGATTGATTTAGGTTCTAAATGCTCGTCTCGGACTAACATCCAGCGACTAGCAACGATGATTTCTCTGCCGAATTTACTAATTTTTTCTAATTCTCCTTCCCAAGAACCTTGTTGAATTACAGTCTGACAAATTTCTAAATATTGTGCTAAAGGTTCATTGCTAAAAATTTCATGGGCAGTTTTATCGATCGCTTCTGCTGCTGTCCATTCATAAAGCTGTTCGGCGCTTTTATTCCACAGCAGAATTTTATTAGATAAATCTCGCAGCACAATTGCATCTGTAGAGATATCTAACAATGCAGCTTGTTCGCGTATTTGTTGTTCTACTTGTTTGCGCGTGGTAATATCTTCAAAGATATATAACCGCCCAAAATATTGATCTAGGCGATCGCGAACTTGACTAGAAAACCGCCGAATTGTCCGTCCATCGTTAAATGCAATCTCATCTTCGATAACGCAACGGTATTCTTCGCTTTGTAAGGGAGTGCAGGAAGCAGCAAAAGCCGGAATATCTTGAATTAATTGCAGACAATCGGGGATAATATCCTGATTCTTCAATTTTCGCTCTGCCATCGGCGATTGAAGATGTTCAATACCCCAAATTTCACAAAAGCGATCGTTAAAATACAAGATATCATCGGTGCGGTTGTTTACCACATAAAATGCTAAAGGGGAAACACTAGTCATAGAACGTAACAGTGCTTCTGTCCAGCGTAATTCGTCTTCGGCTTGTTTGCGATTGCTGATATCTTCAATTACATAGGCAAATTGTAGCGGCTTGGTGTTACTTTGAGCGATCGCGCTCACTGTTGCAGATAACCATGTTTTACCTTGGGGAGTATCTACAGCATATTCAAACTTCACAGGTGATTGACTAACTGCTGCTTGCTGATAATAATCCAGCCACTTGACTATCTGCTCATCTGGTACACCCATTTCTCGCTCGCGGCGATTTTGCATAGCATTGGGGGTGAGTCCTAAAAATTTCGCTGCGGCTAGGTTGTCAGAAATATGGCGGATATCATTATCTAACAATTCCACAATTCCCATCATCATCGGCGCGCTATCAAAAAAACTGCGCAGAGTGCTTTCACTTTGATATTGTGCTTGCTGTGCTTGTTTAAATTCTGCTTTAATACTGGCTAATTCCAACAAGCTCCGACGCATCTCTAGTTCTCTAATTGCCAAACTGCTTAAAGCTTGTAATGATGCAATTTGGCGATCGCTAATTTGACGGGGTACGCGATCGACTACACAGATAGTCCCAATTGCTTCTCCTCCCGGTGCAATTAAAGGTACACCAGCGTAAAATCTCACATTAGGTTCAGCGATAACCACTAAAGAATTAGCATACTGTTCATCTGCTAAAGTATCAGGAATAATCAGAGGTTGGGATTGCTGGATACATATAGGACAAAAACCTAATTCTCTGGGCATTTGTTCGATATTTAACCCTACTTTCGCCTTAAACCACTGTCGATGACTATCAATCAGATTAACTAAAGCGATGGGTGTCTGACAAATCTCTGCTGCTAAAAATGCTAGATCGTCAAATGCTTTTTCTGGGACAGTATCGAGAATTTGATATGTACGGAGAGCCTCAAGCCTTTGTCTTTCAGGGTTACACAATGCAAAGTTCATTCAACTTTCCTACTACTATTGAATTACATAACTTCGTGCGATTCACGATTTGCTCAATTCATCCAGCAGAGAAAACGTCAATTTGACGGTATTTGACTAATGCTTACTAGGATTCTGCTTGTTAGTAAAATCTATACATTTGTTAATTTTTAGGATTAATTAGTAAATTTTTTGTGCAAAACATTAATCTAGCTGACATTGACTCGCAATACAGCCGTTGAATCTGAGATTGTCTAATCAATTTTGTCACAAACTATAATTACCATTAATTATAGTAATGTATCTAGAGAAAGATGACTGTTAACTGTCAATTTGACATAAATTTACTTTAATCATCCTATTGCTTTTATATTAGTAATCTCATAGATTAAGACAAATTTAAACAATGGTGGCAAAAGTATGGATTAGCGCCAAAAACATCCAGCAGGCGATGTCAAGGGAATGACTGTTGACTGTTGACTGTTGACTGTTGACTGCGCCGCACTGAGCTTGTCGAAGTGTTGACTCTTCAGAGAGATTTTCATGTTTGATGGTGAAATTTTCTCGTGAATGGCTAACTTGCAGAAGTCATGAGTCATTGGTTATCGCTCAAGCGATAGGATGAACAAAGTATATAGATGTATATGAACTTTTTTATGACAAATACACTAAACTTGCGAATTCCCCAAAGAACTGAAGATAGCTTTGCTATTACTTTTGCACCATTGTCTATTGCAGAAATCTATACTAAAGCCGAAGATCCAGCTAATGGTGCGATAGTAATGATGAGTGGGATGGTTCGCAATCAAACTGATGGTAAACCTGTAGTTGCTTTAGAATATCAAGCCTATGAACCGATGGCGTTACGGGTATTTGCACAAATCGCTGCTGAGATTCGTTCTTTGTGGAATGATGTGAATCGAGTAGTCATCCACCATCGCATTGGACGTTTACAAGTAGGGGAAATTAGCGTGTTAGTTGCTGTAGGTTGTCCCCATCGTAGCGAAGCTTTTGAAGCTTGTCGCTATGCTATTGATACCTTAAAACATAATGCCCCAATTTGGAAGAAAGAACATTGGCAAGATGGTTCTAGTAGTTGGGTGAGTATTGGTGCTTGCGAACAGTCAGGAGAAAGTTGTTAATTTGGTATAAGCAACAGATACCTAGAAATCGTGTTGAGGTACTTCAAAGTCGTGTTGAGGTACTTAAATGTCGTGTTGAGGTACTTAAATATCGTGTTGAGGTACTTCAAAGTCGTGTTGAGGTACTTAAATGTCGTGTTGAGGTACTTCAAAGTCGTGTTGAGGTACTTAAATATCGTTTTGAGGTACTTAAATATCGTTTTGAGGTACTTCAAAGTCGTTTTGAGGTACTTCAAAGTCGTTTTGAGGTACTTAAATTTGCTCGTACTGACTACCCCAGAACAGAAACAGAAAAACTCAAAACTGCGATCGCCTTCTAAGTCTGCGCCTGTGATTTTGCAATAGCGCTGAATACTTGTAAATAAATATACCTGAGATTCAGTAAATAAATTTTAACCTTTCGTATATATAGAAATCCGTAATCATTTATGAGAGAATAGTAAAAATCAGTAAATCTACTGCCAAATTAGGCTGTAATTAGCGATTAGACCCTAACCGCTAGATTAATTTTATCTATGCATTTGTATGCTAAATTCCTGTGACTCAGTAGGTTGGAGTTATAAATTATAGCCCTTGCCAATAATCATAGATAATTATGACACAAACTCATTCAGAAGCTGATAAATTAAAACAAAAACTTCAGGAATTAATCGCCATAGCCTCTCAAGTAGAAATCAAACTAGCAGATAGATTAAAAGCTATTGCCAGTCCTTTAGAAAAGATGCAAAGTGGGACAATGATGAGCCGCAAGTATCTGCTACTTGGCTTAAAAGAGATTCTTGCAGATGCAGAATTTTGGCTATGTTATCGTCTAGCTAACCCAGAAGAAAAACAGCAGATAAAAGATGCTATCTTACAAATTCATAGATATTGGCATTTAGAGATATTCCCCACTTGGTTCAACAAACACGATAAAGATTTTCCCAGGTGGAAGGAAAGTTTAATCACGAATGAACCACCACCTGATGATGCCAAGATAATTAACGAAATTAGTAGAAGTATTAGAAGTAAACAAAGGCAAAATAAAGATTATCAAATTGCTAGAATTATTAGTAAATTGATTGCCGATAAAGCCATAGATACAGATTTAATTGCGACTGCTAACCAAGATAATCCCTTGTGTGTACAATTAACCCAAAGCGCCAAGGAACATACAGATAATAAAATCAGAGAATGGAAAGAGACTTACAATTATTATGCAATAAAACGAGGGTTATTTGCTGGCTATAATCCGCAAAATCCACAATATATAACCTGGCTGACAAAACATATAGTATCAGGTGCTGATGACATTGCCACAAAAGACTATAAAGACGTATTTCTTAAATAAAAAAGCATAAATATTTTGATATAATTAATTATATATGAGTCCAGTTGAAGAAAATTCACATCAAAATAGTATCGTTGCCAAAGCAATGAATGCATTGCTAGTGGCTCAGAGATTGCAGAGAAATAAATTATCTCTGGGTGCAGATTATGTCAATCTTGATTCTCAAAATGCAGATGATGAATGGTTTGAAAATGGACTGACTGAAGCTGATGTACCAGAAGAATCAGAAAATCAATCCTCACCCATAACCAGCGAAGGTATTATTCTCACACCACAACAGCAACAAACAGCGATCGCCAGAATCGCGAATTTACTGCAAACCCAGCCAGACAGCGCCGGAATTCGCGTACAGTACCTCACCCTAGTAGCAGATCGAGGTACTTTAGAACAGCAACAAACAGCAATTCAGCAAACAGCCACATGGCTACAATCCCATGTTGACGCACCAGCAGTTTGGGAAAAATACCTCATCTTAGTCAGTAGAGTAGGGACAACTCAACAACAGCAAGCAGCAATCGTAGAAACCCTACAGTGGTTAGCATCCCATCCTGAAGATATATATGTACGGGAACAATACTTAGTACTGGTAGAAATTGCGGGAACCACTCAACAGCAGCAAGCAGCCATAACTCAAACTTCTGCTTGGTTACAAACTCACACAGAAGATAGATATGTGCGCCAGCAATACCTATATTTAGTAGCTACAGTAGGAACCCAACAACAACAACAGCAAGCTGTAGGTGACACCACAACTTGGTTGCGATCGCATCCCCAAGATCAATATGTCCGCGAACAGTATTTAGAATTAATCAATAGCGAAGCCACAAAACGGATCAATCTCCGGCGATTACATCAAATTTTAAACTCACTCGGCGATAGTTTTGATAACTTATTAGCTAATACAACAGAACCAAGATTAGCTTTTCGTTCCAGCACTGGTATTTGGCAAGAACGCTATCTCGAACAATTTACCTTAGATAAACAAATAATCCAATTAAATATTGCCATCAGATTAGAAACAGACGCAAAAATTAGTGTCAGATTGCAGTTACAACCAATAGATAATAATAATTATTATTTACCAGAAACTTTACAGCTAATTTTACTGTCTCCATCAGGAGATATTATTTACCAAGACCAAGCTGGAAGTAATCGAGAACTAATAGAAGTGATAATTCCCGATGGTGAACCTGGAGATAGTTTCATCGCTCAAATTATATTAGGCGATACCAGCATCATCAAAGATATTGGAGTTTAACTAAAGTAAAAAAGTAAAGTTGGTAGGAAAGAAAGAGTGGTAAAGGTAGTAGTTCTCAAACTTAGAACCGAAGGAACTCAACAAGATTTTGCGGTTAACTTAGAAATAGCCAATAATGGTGAGTATCCCTTTGCTCAAGTTTTGGGTACTTTGCCTAAATCCCTAGAAGTTGACACCCACCATGATAACTGGCAAAATGCCTACCGAGATTTAGATATACAACGTCGATTTGGTACCCCCCAAGCTGGGAGAACTAGCAAAGATCCCCAACAATGTAGCATCTCGGCTACAGAGTTAAAAAATAGCATGAAGCAATGGTTTGACCATCCGCAGTTTAGCAGAGTTCGCGAAACAATATATAGAGAACTCAACCGCAGCGATGAAATTCGCCTGCTGATTCAAACCGAAGATAGTAAATTACGTCAATTACCTTGGCATTTATTTTTTGATAGTTTTCTCGATTTATATCGCCAAGCCGAAATTGCTCTATCCTCATCTGAGTATTATAAACCAAATATTTCATCAGCAAATAAAAGAAGCAGAATTAGAATTTTAGCAATTTTAGGAGATAGAACCGGCATTGATTTAGAAGCCGATATCAAAGAATTGAGAAATTTACCCGACAATCCCGAAATAGTCTTTTTAGCAGAACCACAACGTCCCCAATTAGATGATTATCTGCGGGATGAAACAGGCTGGGATATTCTATTTTTTGCCGGACATAGTTCCAGCGATAAAGAAGTAAAAACAGGTTATATCAATCTCAATAAAACAACAAAATTACAAATTAGTGAATTAAAATATGGCTTAGTTAGAGCCTTAGAAAGAGGTTTGCAACTAGCAATTTTTAACTCCTGCGACGGTTTAGGATTAGCGCAAGAACTAGCCGAACTGCATATTCCGCAAATTATCGTCATGCGGGAACCTGTTCCCGATAAAGTTGCACAAGCATTTTTAAAGTATTTTCTCCAAGATTTTTCTCGCAGTAAACCGCTATATTTAGCAGTCAGAGAAGCTAGAGAAAGATTAACTGCTTTAGAATCTGACACGCCTAATGCTAGTTGGTTACCAGTTATCTATCAACTACCAAATAAATTACCTCCTACTTGGGGTGATTTATGTCCCAAAATCAGCAATTCACCACATCCAGAAACCACCCAATCTCCCCCAGCAAAACCATCTCCTAAACCAGCGACAACCAACCAGCAGGATAACATTAATAAAAAGTCTCCTGTACAACCGCCAATAAATACCGCTACACCCAAAACCACAGCATCACAACCATTAAATGCTAAAAATATAACTGATTATATTAAAAATTTACCCAAAACTAAAGAATATCCAGTTTATCAAGTTTTTGGAGTCATTTGCAGCTTTTATCAATATGAAATCGCCACACCTCCAGAAATTCTCCCCCTATGTTTACCGGAATATTCCTCAGCAGCAGTTCAAAAAGTAGTTGATATAGGTATTAATAACGAATTAAAAAATCTCGTGCTTGCTAGCGTGCAAGGAAGATTTCAAAGATTACAAGTAATTGATAATGTAACGCTGCAAAAAGCTATTGCAATTTATCCCCCCAAATCAGGAGAAAAATATTTAACCACAGCAATTCCCGCTTTAGCACCAACTCAAGAAATTCATCAACGCTGGATCTCCCATTGCTTGAGAGGTTTAGCTACTAATGGTGAAGATAATTTAGTTTTAAAAATTCTCCAAGATTATCCAGATAAAATCTCCGCACTTCAGCCCCAGGAAGACGCTCCAGAATGGCCAGTTTGGATGAAAATCTATGCAGCATTGCGACAAAAACATCCAGAAGATAGCAAAATCCGCAGCAAGCATTTAGGGTTAATTTCACGCTACGGTACAGAGGAACAGAAACGTAGCGTCATTGAAGAAACTAAATCTTGGCTCTTGAAGCATCCACAGGAGAGAGTTCTTCATCGCCTATACTTAGCCTTGGTAGCTCAAAGTGGAAGTCAACAACAACAACAACAAGCGATCGCGCAAACTACCACTTGGTTGCACAATAATTACTCTAGTCTGCAGAATGCCCTACCTCAAGATAAAACCATCAGAGATGAATTAATTCCCTTATTACAAAAATTCATTAATCTAGCCCTCGATAATTATCCCCAAAATCGCGACATTTACCAAATATTATTTAAAACCTTTGGCTGGTTTAGAGATTATTTAAATGACAAGCATTGTGACTTATTAGCTACCTTTATTGTTCATCACCCCTTAAATATTCCCATCACTGATTGGGTACAATTTATTAACGCCGCCAATATCCTGCGAGATTTTCATAATGACTTTAAACAAGCGCAAAAGACATATTTACAAGTTTTAAATGCAGCAAAATCTCAAACAAGTAAACCAGGTGTCAGTCTAGAAATTAAACGCATCCTCCGCTATACACAATTAAATTACGCTCGTCTGTTAATTATCCAACCTGCACCAAAACCTGATGAAGCATTGCAATATTTAAAAGATGTAATTGCAGATAATCCTAAACATGGTTTGGCGCACTTATATATAGCTCAGTGTTATCAAATTAAAGGTGCAAATTTTGCTGCCAAAGTGCGAGAATACTATCAAAAAGCTATTGAATTAGATAGAGAGAAAAATGGGTATTTTTGGTATGAGTTCGGTTGTTTTTATCGTTACATCTTTAAGAATAGCGCCCAAGCTCGTAACTGTTTTGAAGAATCTCTCAAACAAAAGCCAAATCTCGGCGCATACGTGGAACTCGCAGATTTAGAATCAGGAAGTAATAACTTTTATCGCGCAAAAGAATTACTGCAACAAGGATGTAACCTAGAACGTCTAATTCGTCGGGAAAAATATCAGTGGCGACAATTAACCCCACGTATCCAAAACATTGAAACTCGCATTAATAATTATTTCAAAAAATAATTTTTTTAGGTTTTGCAATCTTTAAATAAGAGCTAAATAGGAGAATATCTATGAGTGACTATCCAATTAAAAAACCAGAATTTGCCTATCCCCATTTATTAGTATTTGATACTCTAGCTTTGTTGAGTGCAGATAAATCCAAGAGACTCCAAGTCTGGAGAAATAACGAACAACTGGGAGAATGCTATATACCTGGAGCTACCTACGCCGAAATTAGTCGCATATCTCAAGACAGAAAAAATTCAGATTTTGAATCAGCCAAAGAATTTTTGGAATTTGTTGGTAAAGGTAGTCGCTACAAAATTCAACCGAAGGAAGATAATCGTCAAATTCCCCTAGATAACGAGAAAGATAGACAAATTCTCGCTTGCGCTCATCGTTTAGCTAGAGAAAATCCCAATAGTGTAATTATCCTGGTTACCTACGATCGGACGATGAAAGGTTTAACTGGACAATCTGGCTTACCAAATTTCTGCACACTAGCAGCTAAAGACTTATCAGATTGGTTTTTTCTCGATTATTACCGAGGTAAAGTACCTCAAGCTGTTGACGATGCTTACCAAAGAATGAAACGGTTACAGCCTGCTATTAATAACAATCATAAATCAGTAAATGATTTTCCTAAACCCAATCTTCAACCCCATAACAAAAAAAATAAACCAAAGCTCAAAGGTAATAGCCAATCATGGCATAAAAATCAAAGTCCTCAAAATACATCCAAACCAGCAAAAAAACCGGGTTTAAATCCTCTGATTATTGCTGTCGCTGCTGCTTGTGCTGCGATAATTGCACTACCAGCAATTAACAACTTTATCGGCAATAATTCAGGAACCATCGTTGCGCAAGCTGTTACTGACAGTAAACCTGTGGAACCAACCCCAGCTAACCTGATTTCTCAAGCTGAATCATCGATTATTCAATTTCAAAGTACTAAAGAACCATCGATTTTGAGACAGGCTTTAAATGAACTGCAAAGTCTCAAAAATCAACAAGGATTGCGCTTAGATAAAGAAGGAGAACAGCGTTTAAGTAGACTTAAGCATAAGTATGCTATTGAAGTCTTAGCTTCATCAGGACAAAAAGCAGAAGCAGTAAAAATGCTGGGAGAAATTCCCTCAAGTTATAGCGATTATAAAAGTATGACAAAATCCCTGAACAAGTTAAAAAGATAATATACCTATAGTTTGTCTAACATAGGACTTACGCACAAACTACGGAAGAATCGAACCGCGTTCGCGTAGCGTCTCGCAGAGAAGACATGAAGAACACGAAGAAATAAGAGTTTTAAAGGTATTTTGCGTAAGTCCTGTAACAAACAGAGTACACCTATATAGGTGTAGATAGGAAAAACATCATCTCAGCGCCTAAAGTACCATCAGACAGTACTTTAGGTATCATATTGAACCACAGACAAAGAAGAATTTTTTACTGGTAATTTAGATATATTCTTCATGAAACTGGGCATCATTAACATAACTACACCAATTGGGAATTGGAAGTTATACTGTTTCAACTTATACCAAAATTTCTATGTCAGATCCCAACATTGGTCGCTTACTTAGCAAACGCTACCAGCTTCAAGAATTAATCGGTACGGGCGCAATGGGCCGAGTTTACCGTGCTAAGGATGTGTTGTTGGGAGGAGTACCTGTAGCAGTGAAATTTCTGGCGTTGTCGATCCAGAATGAAAAAATGCGCTTGCAAGAACGTTTTGAGCGTGAAGCTAAAACCTGCGCCTTACTTGGACAAAAAAGCATTCACATTGTCAGAGTCATGGACTATGGTGTGGATGAAAAGAATACGCCCTTCTACGTAATGGAATATTTGCAAGGGCAAAGTTTAAGTCAAATTATTCGCTTACAAAATTTGACTGTACCTAGATTTTTGAGTATGGTACGGCAAATTTGCTTAGGGTTACAGTGTGCCCATAATGGTATCCCTGTTGATGTTGATGGCTCAGTTTACCCAATTATTCATCGCGATATCAAGCCGAGCAATATGCTGGTAATTCAAGATCCCAGCTTTGGCGAATTAGTCAAGGTTCTCGATTTTGGGATTGCGAAGTTACTTCAATCAGATGGTAATGTAACTAACTATTATCTCGGTACTCTCGCTTATTCTTCGCCAGAACAAATGGAGGGTAAAGAACTAGACAACCGCTCCGATATTTATAGTTTGGGCGTGATGATGTATGAGATGCTAACAGGGACAATGCCATTAATTCCGGCGACTTCTTCTTTTGGAGCCTGGTATAAATTACATCGCTATCAAGCGCCAACTCCTCTTGCTGAAGCTGCGCCTAATTTGGTAATACCCAAGCAATTAGAAAATTTAGTGCTGAATTGTCTTGCGAAAGACTCAGGCGATCGCCCCCAAAATATCGGTGAAATCCTCACTACTATAGCTGATATAGAACAACATTTACACACACGTTTAGTTGTATCAGAAAAGAATGTAGTCCAACCCGAGCAAAATAGCGATCGCGCTGTTAAACCTGAGTTAGCACTAAAGCCACAGTTAGACTCCAAATCATCTGATTCCCACCCCAAAATCACTACTAGCTATACTTGGCCTGCTACTAAACCGATTGCGGATATTGTTTTTCCCCAAATTATCACTAACAATGCGGGAACTTTACCATCTCTGTGGATCATGCTACCACAAGAGGAAATTGAAAAGCGCTTAGTCTGTAAACGCTATAACCAATTTATGTTTATTCCTATTCCTCACCCTATGCTGTTGTGGATTACTGTAATTTATAACCGTAAGCATGGCCCTAAATGGTTACCTTACTACTTAGATCTTAAAACCAGTTTCGGTCAAGAAATCACCAATCTCTTAGGACAAACCGGTCAATATCGTCTGTTACTATTTTCTCGAGAAGCACCTACTAGCTGTTCTCATGTTTTAACTTCTACTATTGCCCCTGCTCAATGCGAAAAATTACAAGAATGGGTAAAAAATAGCCAAATTCTCGTTTCTGCGGCTGAACCTCAAATGAGTAAAGGTTTGCTCAAGCGCGAGTATGAAAAAATTAAACCCAAGATTTTAGCCAAATTGGAAAGTGTGAATACTAATTCTCAGTTTGACCTTTCTGGGTAAGTCGGCGCAATTAAAGATAACTAGTTAGGGTTGTAATTTGTCATTGGTAAGGGGTTCAAGGCTTTAGTGAAGGGTTTCTCGTTACCCTGATCTGTCTAGATTAAGTCGAAGTTTACATTACTTATGGATTCTTAAGAGTAGTTACCCTAATAAAGTTAAGTTTTATTAATAAAAATCTATATCTAGTTGTAAGTTGTATTTATAAAAAATATAATTAGCAACGGTAAGACTTATAGAAGCTGCGACAGTTGAAACTTCTACAAGGATTACTCTGTACAGAGTACAGCAGCCTCATTGATTGTGCATATACATGACTATCCAGATAGTTAACAGTCATTTGTTTGCTAGGGTAAATGGTCAGTTTTAAATGCGCAATGCGAACTTAGCCTCATGGCTATGAAGCAATAGATTATTTGGTTGTTTGATTTGTTGTCAATTTTAGGGAAGTGCCTATCGAAGTTGACGCCCCAGCATCCCCAGCTCCTTTCCTCCTTGGAACCGAGCAAGAGAAGGAGGTCGCCCACTGCGACAATAGAAGAAATCTATGCCCAAGTGGAGCCGGAATCTAAGCCCCATTGGTGCTTAAGTAGTTCTTGATAAGTTGCTTCGCGCACGACCATTTGCTCATAGAGCTTGACTAAAAAGTCTTTGGCTTGGTCATGGCTCATGTGCTGTACTTGAGTAGCGAAGGAGCGGATGCTAAATTGTTGCTCCAAGGACAGTTCAATTGGTTCGTTCATAGTTAACTCCAGAAAAAACAACGTGTAAAGGTTATCTTGGTGCGGGTGAATGAGGTGTCAAAGGATAGTATTGGGATTGCTATTCGTTAAACCTTTGTTCCTCTGTTATTAAGAAAGATAACAATAGTTTGACGAATTTGACTACATCCTTATGGATTAATTTTCCCTACTTACTTATGGGTTATTTTTCAGATGGGTTAGTTGACCGCTAACTCTACTGACATACAACTGAAGTCTGTCCGCCAAGACAGATTTCGTTAATTTGGTTGTTTGGCTAAACCAGGAGGGTTGAGGCCTGGTTTCCCTTTGCCATCTCCTTTAAGATTTTCTTAAGAAGAGATGCTCAAATAAGTGGGTAAATTATTATATTCTCTATACCTCATTAACCGCAATAAGTCAATCTAACAAAATAGAGAAAACTAGCCTCCTGCGGGTAAATAGGAGGCTAGCAATATTTTTATCAAGTTGTCAATTGAAAAAATGCTCAGATTGAACAAATTGCTGAGTATATTTACTAAAAAGTAGTCTGAGTATAGATATTTTGCGATCGCTCAAGGTATTTTTTAACGGGGGGAGACCTCAAGTCAACAGTCAACAGTCAATAGTCAACAGTCAATAGTCAACAGTCAACAGTCAACAGTCAACAGTCAACACTATTTCCAAGTTAGTTAATCACGAGAAAAACTCACAATCTCTCCTAGCCCCTAGTCCCTAGCCCCTAGCCCCTGTTAATTCTCAGCAACAGCGACGAGGGCGACTGTGATGTTATCATGCCCACCGTGGGCTTTAGCAGCCTCAACTAGAGATTCGGCGGCTTTTTCTAACATGGAGTCTTGAAGACAGTCAGCGATTTTTGGCTCGATGAGTTCTTCGGTTAAACCGTCACTACATAAAAGTAAGCGATCGCCTATTTTCACATCTAAAGACTGAACATCGACTTGATGTAAGTCTTCTCGTCCCAAACAGCGAGATAGAACATGGCGGAAGGGATGATTTCTCGCTTCTTCAAAGGTAATATCACCTAGTTTAATGGCTCTGGCGACCCAGGTATGGTCTTCGGTGATTTGTTCTAATTCCTCTCCCCGTAGGCGATAAAGCCGGGAGTCACCCACATGGGCGCACCAGGGACTCTCAGGTTCGCGGAAAATTAGCACAACTACCGTTGTACCCATGTCAGCACGTTCGGGATGATTTTGCTGATCTTGCAAAATCGCTTCATTAGCTTGCCATAAAGCTTGGACTAGTAATTCCTGAGAAGATTGGGAAGATTCCCAATGATCTGTTAAATAGGCTTGAATTTCCTCAGTTGCAATCCGGCTAGCTTCCTCTCCGCCAGCATGTCCACCCATACCATCAGCAACGATGCAAAATCGCTTCTCTGGGTCAATATAGTAAGCATCCTGGTTATTAGATCGAATAAGTCCGGGATCGCTAAGACCCGCGAAGTTAAGTTCCATAAATTTATACTGCAATTTATACTCGGAAGATTAATACATACGCTCAGAACGTTCAAGACGTAAAAGTAAGCGGATGAGTAAAAAGGCGATCGCGGCGGCGATTAAACCAGCGAAAACAGCTAACCAGACAAATTTATTCACTAATAAAATTGTGGCTGAAAGCGTAAATCCACTGATTAGTAAAGCATAGCTGATACCAATTTGTATATTGCTTTGCCGTCTCAGTAAACGTTCTGTTTCTAGAGAACGGACGCGCATCCGCATATCGCCCCGCTCTAGTTTTTCTAGTGTATCTTCTAATCTCCGTGGTAGCCCAAAAGCAGTAGTACTTACTTGTACTGCTTGGCGACTTAATTCATTGAGGAAGCTATTGCTTTCAGCACCATTCATATTGGTCATTAGCTGCATTGCATAGGGTTTGGCAACTTCCATAAAATTAAATTCTGGATCTAAGCCTTTGCCGACTCCCTCAAGAGTGGAAAAAGCTCGCATCACAAAAGTGAAGGTTGCGGGAAATCTAAATGGTTGATTATACGCTATTTCATACAGGTCGTCACTGATAGCGGCCACTGATTGATTTTCAAAGGGCTTATCCATAAAATTGTCCAGCATGTACTGAACAGAACGCCGCACAGGCCCTATATCATCGACGGGAGCGATCGCGCCTAAATCGATCAGGGATTGGACTACGCGATCGCCATCTTTTTGAGCGATACCAAACAGCGTTTCCATCAAGCCTTCCCGCACATTCGATTTAATCCGCCCCATCATCCCGAAATCGTAAAATATCAAATCGCCATTAGGGCCGACAGCAATATTTCCGGGGTGGGGATCGGCGTGGAAAAAGCCATTATTTAGCAGTTGAATTAAGTAAGCTTGGGCACCATAACGAGCGATGAGCTTGCGATCTAAACCCGCAGCTTCTAACGCTTCGTATTGGCTAATTTTAATACCAGGGACGTATTCTAATGTCAGTACTCGCGATGAAGCGTAACGCCAATATACTCTCGGTACTTTCACCCAATCATGGCCGCGAAAGTTCCGCCGAAAAGTATCAGCGTTACGTCCTTCATTTAAGTAATCAATTTCTTCCCAAAGAATCCGACAACATTCTTCGTAAATGCCCATCCAATCTCTTCCCTTCCCCCATTTGGGATGGTTTTGGAAATAACGGGCGATTCCCTTAAGAATTTGTAAATCTATTTCAAATAATTTTTTTAGTCCCGGACGCTGTACTTTGACAACTACAGCTTCGCCACTATACAGCACAGCTTTATGGACTTGTCCCAAACTCGCAGCAGCTAAAGGAATTGGGTCAAAATTCTGGAAAAGTTCGGGAATTTTCTTCCCTAATTCTTGCTCAATAGTTTTTTCTACTTGTTCGTAGCTAAAAGCTGGGACTCTATCTTGTAACTTTGCCAGTTCTTCTACATACTCAACCGGAAAGATATCAGCACGAGTAGAAAATAACTGCCCGACTTTAATAAAGGTAGGCCCTAAGTCGAGTAAGGTATTGCGAATCCAGATAGCTTGTGCTTTCCGCCTTGCAGCTTGTTTAGCCTCAGTTATACCGCCAGGATAACTCCAAGCTTTGTTATAACGCCAAAGCTTGAACATTAAGGTCAAAACGAAAGACCAAATATCTACAAAGCGCCGTCTACTAGAATAATTTTCCCGATTCCAACGGTATGCCTTGTCTGAATAACCTTTTTCCATATTGTTTGCGTACCGTTGGTTTTTAGCCGAATCACTTGGAAGAAAAGACACTCTGATTCCTAAACTATTTGCGATCGAATGTCATTCGTCTTGTGTCATTTGTACATAAATCTTGACGAATGACCAATGACCAATGACTTAATATGCTTCCTAGCGGATTTTACTCAACTCTTAGACTGAAGTACTACGATACTTCTGTATTTCGGTACGTAATAAGGCGATTTCTGCCCGCAGTTCATCAATCATTGCTTGCAAGTCTACAGGCTCAGATCCACTGGGGCCGCGTACTGTGGTAGTTTGACCAGTACCAGCAGCCTCGGCGGCTCGATTTGCTCTTTCGATAACTTCATCTGTAAACTGGCGTAACTGTTCTCTAGCTTCGGCGTCAAATTTGCCGAGTTCGCTTAAAGCATCTGTCAAAGCGACTTCTAAGCGTTCGTTGACTACTTCAGCTACAGCTCTACCAACAAAAAAGGCTTGCAAAATTGGGTTACTCATAAATTTTTGTTACGTCTGTCCGCAAGAGAATTATAACTTGCTCCAATGCTTTGCGGCTTCTACTGTGGAGATATAAATTGGCTGGGTGGTTTTAGCAAAAATTAAAGTCGTCTATTCGTAGTCAGCAGTTCTTGATAATAAGGCTCTGGGGTACTGGGTAAATAATTTGTCATTTGCAATGCTTGGTTGCTCAACTTGAAACTTTGAGTGATGTTGATGCGGCTGAGGAAATCTATATCGTGGGAAATTACCCAAAGGGCACCTTGGTAATCGTTGATACCTGTTACCATTTGGTCAACGGTTTGAATATCCAAGTTATTGGTGGGTTCATCGAGAATTAACAAATCGATTTCACAGATACTAATAATGGCGATCGCTAATCTGGCTAATTCACCGCCACTCAATACGGATGCGCTTTTGTGAACTTCATCGTATTTAAATAAAAAGTGTCCTAGCTGTTGACGCAGCAATTGATAGGTGAGGCTAGGATTTGCAGCTTGCATATTTTCCAGAATCGTCTGCTGGCGGTTGACGATTTCATAGGTTTGGTCGAGGTAGACGGCTTTCATGGCTGGTGCGAGTAAAATTTCACCAGAATCTAAAATTGCTGTTTGCGGTTCCCTTCCTAAGATGGCTTTGGCGAGAGTAGATTTACCTGAACCATTCGCGCCAACAATGGCAATGCGATCGCCTGATGTCACATGCAGTTGTATATTTTGTAGTAGTAGCCTTTCTGATACCCAAAGATTAGAATTTTGAATATCAATTAAATTACGCCGTTTTTGACCTTTTTCGGCTAAATGAATGTTAGTTGCTTTCGTGGTTTTTACTTTAGTTTCTGCTACTTTTTGCGTAGCTTTGGCTACAGCTATCTCATGTTTCTGTTTCGCATTCCCTGCTGAAGCTTCGGCTTTAGTTTTAATCAAGCCTGCTGACATGCGGTCAATACTACCATTAAGAAACTTAGCACGCCCACTGCGCTGAGATTGAGCGGCGCGTTGCTGTTCTTGCATAGCTGTAGTTTGAGTGCGCTTGAGTTCTTTTCTGGCTACTTCATGCGATCGCACTGCTGCTTCTAACTCTATCTGTTTTTGGTGACGATATGCAGAATAATTACCCCCGTACACCTTGACACCCTCAGGCGTAAGTTCCCAGGTAACATTTGTCACTCTATCCAAGAAAAATGGCTTGTGGGAAACTATGACATAAGCACCAGCGAAATTTTGCAGAAACATACTTAAACTTTCTAGCGCCAACAAATCCATGTGGTTTGTTG
Organism: Calothrix sp. FACHB-168; assembly: GCF_963889195.1. NCBI lineage: Bacteria > Bacillati > Cyanobacteriota > Cyanophyceae > Nostocales > Calotrichaceae > Calothrix > Calothrix sp. FACHB-168. The sequence goes on along the minus strand of NZ_CAWPNJ010000085.1, from coordinate 59,228 downwards.
GTTCATCAAGTAAGAGTAAATTTGGTTCTTGCGCTAAACCAATCGCGAGAAATAGTTTTGTGAGTTCGCCACCGCTTAAATTATCAATTGGTAAAGATAAATCAAGGTTAGTCTGAAATTGTGTCTGTAAAATTTCCTCAATATTCCACCATTCATCTGAAGTTGAACTCAAAAAATCGAGTACTGTCTCTGCGGTAATAGTTTGTTTGATGGTACTAATTTGGGGTAAATAGTAAACAACACCATGACGCGAAACAGAACCTTGACTAGGGCTAATTTGTTCTGCAAGTATCTTTAATAAAGTGGATTTACCTACACCATTGCTACCAACTAAAGCAATCTGTTCTCCCATGCAGATATTGAGATGAACTCCCTGAAATAGAGTTCTATCTAAGTCGAGGTTATAACCGATATTCTCAGCTAATAAAATTGAATTTTTATGCATCATAAATTCAAAATTTAGTTATGTGATGTCTAATCAAATGCACGTTGAAATAGTAGGGATATACAGATGCTAATGACACACCATAAAACAGGGAAAATCATCAGTTATCCCTAGATAAAATAAACAAAATTTTGTTAAGTTTCGTTAAATCATTAGTCTTTTTATACTTAGATTTGAGAATACGGTGCGTTACACTGCGTGATAACACACCCTACTGGATTGATCAGCCTAATTTGGGGTAAAAAAATTTGTAGAGAGGAAGAAAGCATAACACCCAACAATCTGATATTGGGCTAACTTGCTAATTTTTTGATGAATTTTTTGACACGGTTGCGTTTCGGCAACACTTTTTGTTACTACTTCATGTCAGCTAGATTAATTGAGGCGTTTTTAGATTTAACTTTATCTACATCTGACGATAACACATTTCCTGAAAAATACTCAAGATTATTTATTCTCAACTTAGCTCAATAGTACGCGCTTCGGGGCATGGCAGTGCCAGTGCCCCTACAATCAACGATAATCTGAATTTTGCTGCGCTACCATATACCCGATTTTATGCAGAAGTCGGGTATTTGATTGCTAAAATTTTTTGAGCTACTTCTTCTGGAACCGGCATTACTGATAAGCGATTTCCGTTTCTGACTAAAAGTAATTCTTCAGGCGTAAACTTTTCTTTTAGGGTTGCTAGAGATATCGGCTGGGTGAAACTTTCTACAAATTCTACATTAACTGTTTGCCAGCGTGGAGATTCAGGGGTTGATTTTGGATCATAGTATTTGCTGTTAGGTTCAAACTGTGTCGGATCGGCAATATCTGTTTTACTAATACGCATTAACCCAAAAATACCAGGCGGATTACTATTTGAATGGTAGAAAAATGCTAAGTCTCCTATTTGCATTTGGCGGAGAAAGTTACGCGCTTGATAATTACGAACGCCATCCCAGATAGTCTCTGTTTGTGTTTTTAGGTCACTAATGCTATAAACTTCTGGTTCGGACTTCATTAGCCAATAATTCATCGATTTTATGGTCTTTACTTGGTAAATGGAGGATTATTGTAATATACGCTAAAGAGAGTGCATTAATCTGCTTAACGCACTCTTTGATAAAATTCACATTTTGCTGTTAATATCAACTGACTAATCTATGAGCTAACGGCAACTGCAAAAGGTTCTAAAATGGTAATTAATTTGACATTAAATTCTGCATCAAATACAGGCTTTTTGTAATCTAAGCTCCAGAGTTCTAAGGCACAATCATCATCAGGATGAGCGGGGAAAATACGCAATTGTACTTCCTGAATATGGGGATAATATTCACACTGTATGCGTTGAATTGCGCCAATTTGTCTTCGATCTAGGGCTACTGCTAATCGTAATATTGCACTTAATTGGCTAACGATTTGGCGTTGCTGTTTAGTTAGGAGGTTGCGGAAATTTTCGTGCTTTTTCTTGGGTGGGGATTTGCGATGATATCTAGCTAAATTGGCGATGATTTCAATTTCGGTTTCGGTATAACCGAGTAATTCACTATTACGAATTAAATAGTAAGAGTGTTTGTGGTGAGATGAATGGCTGACATAGTGACCGCAATTATGTAAAATTGCTGCTGCCCATAGTAATTGTCGTTCTTCTGTACCCCAAAAATGTAATTTATTTTGCGTTTGGTCAAATATACTGAGGGCGAATTTGGCGATGCGATCGCAATGTTCTAAATTAATTTGGTATTTATTTGTCTGTTTAAGTACACTCCTCTGGCGAACTGAACTTTGAAACCGCAGTTTATCTTCAATTAAACCGTGGGCTAGCATCCAGTCTACAATTACACCTTCACGCAGCGCCCGTTCGCAAATTGTCACTGATTCTACACCCAAAAGCGTCATGGCTTCCTGTAATATTACTGCGCCAGCTAGTATAACTTCTGACCGTTTCTCTGGCATACCTGGTATCACACTGCGTTCGATGTTACTTAGTCTCCGCAAGCGGTTTACCCAATCTCGTAAATCTTTGAGGGTTAATTGGTAACCGTTGAGTGTGGAAGGAACAAAACCTAATTTTTCTCTAGCATTAATTAGGGCTAAGGTTTCAATGGTTCCGGATGTACCAACTAAACGCGGTGTTTCGCCAAATTTGAGGTTTGCTAATACTTCTTCTACGGAACGTTCTAGCATTCCCCTGGCGTAAGCTTGGAGGTACTGAAACTCTGTGTTACTAATAGGATCGGTTTTGATTAACTCGGTAGTTAAGCGCACTGCACCGATTTTTGTGCTGGTGAGGGTGCGGGGTTCGTTGCTATCCCCTAAAATTAATTCTGTAGAACCACCGCCAATATCAACAATCATGTGCGGTTGGTTGTGAAATTCCATCCCTGAGAGTACACCCAGGTAGATGCGTCGCGCTTCTTCTTGTCCAGAAATTAAGTCAACGCTTAAACCTAAATCAACTGCGATTTTCTGGAGAAAGTCTTTACCATTGGGCGCTTCGCGGACGGCGCTAGTGGCTACAGCGACAATTGTTTCCGCGTTAAAAGTTTTGGCAACTTTCTGAAAGCGTCCTAAAGCCGCGATCGCTTTTTCTATTATCTCTGGTTTGAGATCGCCGGTGACTAAATTGCGATCGCCTAATCTCACCGTTTCTTTTTCTCTGGCAATAATACTAAAAGCCGGTAGTGTAGCGTCAATTTTGACTACTACCATGTGCAGAGAATTTGTCCCTAAGTCAATAGCCGCAATAATCCGGTTTTGCTTCACAGTCTGAGTCGGAAGGCTCACACAGTTAGCGGAAACTAAACTGAGCATCTTATTTTCTCTCTTTTAAAGAAAAATTTTAAAAACTGGTGCTTTAGCAGAATTAAAGTTACTTGGTTAGCAACTTTACCTAAGTTCAGAAGATTTACTCTGTTACTCACAACTCAATTGACCTTTTAGAAGTATCTAAAGATGCAAGTTTAGGTTGTGTTTTTACAAATAGCAAATAAAGATATTCTATAGATGTAAAGATGTGTAAATTCATCGACTGTAGGCAATTTCTTTATTTCTTCTTCATTTCTATGCTAAAAACGCCCCTCAGCAACCAAGAACCGATATGGCTGGTGATTATTCGGCTTTTGCGGTGGCATAAACCAGAAGGACGGTTAATTTTGATGATTCCTGCCCTTTGGGCTGTGTTTTTAGCAGCCGCAGGTAAACCACCTCTACCTTTGGTGGGGGTAATTATCTTAGGAACTCTCGCCACCAGCGCAGCTGGATGTGTTGTCAATGATTTGTGGGATCGGGATATCGATCCAGAGGTGGAAAGAACGCGCGATCGCCCCCTAGCAGCCCGTACACTGTCAATTAAAGTCGGGATTGCGGTGGGGATAGTTGCGCTAGCTTGTGCGGCTGTGCTGGCGTTTTACCTCAATCCCTTAACTTTTTGGTTATCTGCTGCGGCTGTACCTGTCATTTTGTTATATCCAGGGGCGAAGCGAGTGTTTCCCGTACCCCAATTAGTATTATCTATTGCTTGGGGTTTTGCGGTATTAATTAGCTGGAGTGCAGTTACCCAAAATATTTCTCAACCTACATGGTTGCTGTGGGGTGCAACTGTATTATGGACTTTGGGATTTGATACTGTTTATGCCATGAGCGACAAGGAAGACGATAGACGCATTGGTGTTAATTCTAGCGCCTTATTTTTTGGTAATTACGCTCCTTTAGCCATTGGTATCTTCTTTGCTGGCACAATTGCTTTACTGGGTTATTTAGGTATTGTCATTCATTTACACATTACCTTTTGGATTAGTCTTGTAATCGCCACAATTGCTTGGATTTGGCAATCAGTACGTTTAAGTCAGCCAGATTTACCTAACCCTGCTTATGGTGAAATGTTCAGACAAAATGTTTGGATTGGTTTTATTTTACTGGCGGGGATGATTGCCGGCTGTTTTTAATTTGGCTGATATTTGGTTTGTGCATTCCTCATATTATGCAATCTCAAACTTAATATTGAAACCTACACAAGGGCGGGGAAACCTTCGCAAGGGCGGGGAAACCCCGCCCCTACGATTTTAAATTGGGTGAATAATAATTTTTTTATGAAATTTAATCATGACAAAATTTCATGAAGCATAAATTATTTTTTAATAATGCAGATTTAAATTTATATCCTGTGCGCCTTTAATAATTACGAATTAATAACTAGAAATTACAAATTATTAATTGCTTTGCTGGTGATATTTTTACTATTTTACGGTGAATAACTTCATAAAAATTTCATATATACAAAGTTTTTACAGAAAATAGATAAAGATTTCATCAAGTTTGGGTAGTGATATCCGAAATTCTACGGCTTTAGTTTAGTAGTTGGATATATAACGATGAATGTCTTATGTACCCGACACTGACGAAGCGATCGCATTTTGTAAAAATCGCCATGATAGTTTTATTCTCCCTTGGTAGCCTTGGTGTAGTTGGAGGGAGTTTTCTACTCAGAAAAGCTTTTAGCAGTTCTAATTTTCCGGAGATAGTCACCGATACATCACGTTATGCAGCAATACGTAATGAACTCATAGGTTATAGCTACCCAATCAAACATTTTCCGGCTACTCTTCCTAATAATTCAAAAGATGTAAAAATTGCTTATTCTCCAGGGTTTTTACAGGGTGGGAGTTTTTTTCAAGTCAGGTTGAAAGAGTCACCAGACAAGGTAAAACAATTACTGTCTCAATATAAAAGTGTGGCTAAATACCGATATCTTGGTGGTGATACAAATGACCATACCAACCAACCAAACGGAGTGCCCACGACGTTTTTTTATACTAGCGAAACATCAACAGATTCTTTTCCCCCCAGCTACGAAATCTTAGTATTGGATGCCCAAGATAGGGGTAAACCTGGCTTTAAATGGAATCATGGTTATAGCTATGGGGTAGCTATTGATAGTTCCACCTCAGATATTGTTTATTGGAGTGAGCAGTGGTAAGGAATAATGTTGACTGTTGACTGTTGACTGTTGACTGTTGACTGTTGACTAATGACTAATGACAACTGACAACTGACAACTGACAACTGACTATTGACCATTAATATTTAAACTGATTGACGACTTTTTGCAAGTCTACAGCCATACGGGCTAGTTCTGTGGCGGCTTGGGAGGTGTTATTGGCTCCAATGGTTGTGGTTTGGGCATTGATGGCGACTATGCCGATGTTTTTGGCAATACCTGAGGTTCCTTGGGCGGCTTCGGCGATATTTCGGGCAATTTCGTTGGTGGTAAGTGATTGTTCTTCTACGGCGCTGGCGATGGTGCTTTGTAAGTCGTTGATTTGGTTGATGATGTCTGTAATTTGGGTGATGGCGGTTACAGCACCTTTGGTATCAGTTTGAATGGCTTCAATGCGCTGGCTAATATCTTCGGTAGCGTTGGCGGTTTGTTTGGCGAGTTCTTTGACTTCATTGGCGACGACTGCAAATCCTCTGCCTGCGTCTCCGGCTCTGGCGGCTTCGATGGTAGCATTTAAAGCTAGGAGGTTGGTTTGTTGCGCGATCGCAGTAATTACTTTAATGACTTTACCAATTTCTACGCTGCTTTGACCGAGTTTGGCAATGTTTTGGTTGGTGCTTTCGGCTGTTTTTACGGCTTTGGCGGCTACGGTGGCGCTATTGGCGACGGTTTTAGCAATTTCGCGGATGCTGGCGTTCATTTCTTCCACCGCAGTTACTACTGTACTGCTATTTTGATTGACTTGTTCTGCTGAGGCGGATGCAGAGGTGGCTTGTTCTGAGGTTTGTTCGGCGTTGGCGCTCATTTCTTGGCTAACTGCGGTAAGCTGTTCAGCAGAAGATGCAACTGCGATCGCTACATCAGCCATTTGTCTGATGGAAGATTTTAAGCTATTAATCATCTGATTAGCATTATCGCTGAGTTGTTGAAATTCGCCAGCGTTGCGAGCTTTAATTTGTTTGGCTAAATTTCCTTGGGCGACTGCTAGGGTAACTTCGTTAATACTTTTAATTTGCTGGGCTAAGTTAGCAGACATTTGGTTTAAATTATCTAATAATTCTTGCCAAGAACCTGCTGCGGCTTTTAGCTTGATTTTTACACCTAATTTTCCTTCTTTACCGACTTCATTCGCGAAACTGTTAACTTCATTGGCGAAGTTTTGATTTAAATTTACCCATTCATTAAAAACTGTGGCGATTTCACCTAAGCCATTATTTTCTACTGGGAGACGCACAGTAAAATCACCATTTTTGGCGGCTATCATGGCTGCTAGTAATGGTTGCAGTTGGGGTTCTGTTGTTCCATAATTAATTTCTCCTGTCTCTGGATTGTTATCTAGATTATTGGGTTTTTTTCTGGTTCGATTTATCGCCATTATCTAGCACTCCTAAAATTATGGATAAAATTACTGAATAAAGGAATTCTTCAAATTAAAATTCAGCACTTTGGCTGTATCTAAAACTAACAAAAATCCTGTAGCTAATGGGTAAGCACCTGCTAGGAACTGACGCATTCTTCCTGTGAGGGTGGCGGGTGGGGGTTGAAATGTATCTGCTGGTAATGTGAGAACATCGCCAACATCATCAACTAATAAACTGACTATTTGCTCATCTACACAAACAACTATATAAAATCCTAGCGGATCGTCTATGAGTTTAGCGGGTAAACCCATGGTTGATTTACCCATATCTAATCTTTGCTGTAAATCGATAACAGTTAAAATTTGTCCTCTGAGGTTAATTAAGCCACAAATATCCGGCGGTGCTAAAGGTACGGGTGTTAATGTGTGGGGACGAATCACTTCTTGGACATCATTTACGTTAATTCCAAATAAAATTTCCTGAATCAAAAAGGTGCAAAGTTGTTGTTCAGCTACCATAACTCGCTGACAATAAATAAGGGTTGGCAATTTGAATTACTGCATCAATGTCAATAATTTCTGTAATTTTACCTTGAATTACTGTACAAAAAAGTATGCCTGGTCTGCTAGGAATACCTGTAATTGTTAATGGTTCGGTAACAATGTCAACAATTCTATCAACTACTAAACCGACAGTTACATTTGGGTTAGGGGCGACAATGGCAATTTCTAATGTTTCGGTTGTTAATTCTAATTCTCGATGATGGCGATCGCTAAATATATTGTGTAAATCTATTAAGGGTAAAATTTGGCTGTGATGGCGAAAAACATATTGATTTGCTACTTTCTCTACAGATGAGGGGGGAATTTTTTCTAACCGCAAGGCTTTGGTTAAAGGAATGCCCATCGGTGCAGCTTCTGGCCCGGTAAATAGTAATATCATTTGGCGATCGCTTTCTGCATCGGGAATCTCTCCAGCCGATTTACTGACTAATTGCTGCTGTTTTTGACTGACACCTGCTTGTTTTGCTAAACCGACGACATCAATAATTAATCCCACTTTGCCATCACCTAAAATTGTAGCGCCAGCAAATAAACATATCATATTTAATTGCTGTCCTAGCGGTTTGACAACTATATCGAGGATATCTTCGATGGTGTCTACTACTAACCCAAAGCGATAGTTATCTACTTGCAAAATTACAATACTCAAGGTTTCTAAATAGGTGTGATTTTCTGGATTTTGTAATACCTGATGTAAATAAACTAAAGGAATTAAATCTCCCCGCAAGCGATATACAGGTACATCGTAAATTATCTCAATTTGCTGAGTTGCTGATTCTACTTGTAAACGAATTAATTCTTGTAAATTTACTTGAGGAATTGCATAGCGCTCGCCACTACTAGTCACAATTAAGGCGGGAATAATTGTTAATGTCAAAGGCATTTGAATTTTAAATTTTGTGCCTTTTCCCGATTGACTCTCAATTTCAATAATTCCGTTAATTTTTTCAATATTTGTCTTGACAACATCCATTCCTACCCCTCTTCCCGACAAGCTGGTAACTTGTTCGCTAGTGGAGAAACCGGGTAAGAAAATTAAATCTATGGCTTGGGAATCGCTCATAGTTTGAGCTTGATTAGCGGTAATTAATCCTAGCTGTTGGGCGCGTTGTTTCAGTCTTTCTAGATTAATTCCTCTCCCATCATCGCTAATTTCTATATTAACTTTACCGCTTTCATGAAAGGCGCGCAGAGATATTTTGGCGAGGCTGGGTTTACCTTGAGCAGTACGTTCTGCTGGTGATTCAATGCCATGATCGATACAGTTGCGGATTAAGTGAGTTAAGGGATCTTTAATGGCTGCAATCATACTTTTATCGATTTCTGTATCTACCCCTAACATTTCTACTTCTACTTGTTTACCAGATGCGATCGCTAAATCGCGAATTAAGCGCGGAAATTTTTGCCAAATACTATTAATTGGTTGGAGACGAGTTTTCATGACTTGTTCTTGTAACTCGCCTGTAATTAAATTTAAGCGCTGACAAGCTGTATTTAAGCTATTATCTTTGAGTTTGGCAGATAATCCTATCACTTGGTTGCGAGCTAACACCAATTCTCCTACCAAGTTCATTACCCGATCTAACAATCCTACATGAACGCGGATATGAGATTCGGAGGCGATATCGCTATCGAATGACTCTACTGACTCTCCAATTGGCGCTGATGGGGATGTAACTGTATCTGCTTGCGGCTGTTGCAATGCTGTTAAGGTTTGCGTCAGTGCTGTATAATCGCGATCGCTTTCTTGTCTGGTAGCGGCAATGACAGACAACATTTCTCGGATACTGTCGATGGTTTGCAGTAAAGTGCTGATGATTTGGGGAGTAATTGCTAAATTGCGATCGCGCAGACTCGAAAGCAAACTTTCCGCGCTATGAGCCAATGCTTCTAACTTCGGAAACGGTAAAAATCCACAGTTACCTTTAATGGTATGGAGCGAGCGATAAATTCTGACTAATTCCTCGCCATTTCCCCCGTCTTTCTCTAATTGAATAATGTCTCGTTCCAGACGATCCAAATTCTCGTAGCTGTCAACGAGAAATGCTTCTATATCATCATCAATTTCGGCTAACTCCATTGGATTGCTAAATGGTAAATTTATTATTTTAATCCTAATTATCCGCTAAAATCAATGTATATCTCTCTTATGAGAGATGTTTATCTGACTAAATGCTGAAAATATAATGCTACATTCAAAAACGAAAGTAAAGACATGGAATGTCCTGCTTGCTATTCATGTAAAACTTTTAAGAATGGTTGGCGTAAAAATAGATAACTTTACAAGTCTAAACAATAAAATTGTTAGTTAATCAAATTATCTAACTTTTGGATTTATACACCCACTCTCCAGAAACTGTGTCTTTTAATGTATCTGCGGTGGATGAATGTCAGCAAGAACCAGCAACGAAGCAAAATGTAAAAAAGCTAGCATCAAAAAAGGTAAAATATCCACACGAGGGTTTTTGCAACTTCTACATTCAGGCAAGAATGATTATCAGAACTTACGCGAAAGTTACGAAAAATCACACCACAGAAACTTTTAGGCAAATAACTAAAAGCCTAATTGCACAATTTTTGCACTTGATAGATAGTAAGAGGTTAAGCTAATGACATTGGTGTTAATTATCGATGATGCCGCCTTCTCTCGCAGAATGATTCGCAAATTTTTGCAAGTAGATGGTTATGAAATTCTCGAAGCTACTAATGGACGCGAGGGATTAGAAATGGTTCACAAACATCAGCCAAACTGCGTTTTAGCTGATATTTTAATGCCTGATATGAATGGGTTTGAATTTTTGCAAGCTTTACAAGATGAACAATTAAAAATTCCTACCATTATTATATCAGCAGATATTCAAGAAGGTTCGCGCCATCAAAGTTATCAATTAGGAGCAGTGAATTTTATTAATAAACCGCCGAAAGAAACCGAATTACGCGCAGCCGTTCAGGAAGTTGTGAATAAGGAATCAAGCAACAGATGAATGTGAATGTAACAGCCGAACAACTGGACGCCTTGCAAGAATTAATTAATATAGGAGTAGGGAGAGCAGCAAGTTTATTAAATGAAATGGTAAATTCGCACATTCGGTTAGAAATTCCGTATGTGAAAGTATTTACAGCCGCCGATGCTTATGAAGAATTAGCGACAAGATTTCATGATGATAGTTTAGCAGCAGTGAGACTCGGTTTTACCGGCCCCTTTTATGGAAATGCTGGTTTAATTTTTCCCACAGAAAGCGCTTCTACATTAGTTGCAGTTTTAACGGGAGAAGAACCAGGATCGACAGATTTAGATGCAGTCAAAATTGGTACTTTAAGCGAAATTGGGAACATAGTTATTAATGGGGTAATGGGTTCGATTGGTAACGTGCTGAAACAGCACATGAATTATACGTTACCAGTTTATTTAGAAGATAGAATTGAGAATTTACTCGCATCTGCCAATGTCAGCGAGTCAAAAATATTGCTAGCTCAAGCGAGATTTACGGTGGAACAATTAGAATTAATTGGCGATATTATTTTAATCTTTGAGTTAGATACCTTTGATGCCTTGATTAATATTATTAATCAAGAAATGGGAATTTAAAAAGCAAAAACCATAACCAAATACCAATTAGGAAAAAATTCACAGTGATCTGATGGAAATATGAACAAAATTGAACAAGCTCAAGAAAAATTTGCCCTATTAGATAAAATTACTTTAGGAGCTTTTGTTCTACAGTCAGACTACAGTGTTTTATTCTGGAATTGTAGTTTAGAAGAATGGACACAAATTCCCCGCAATCGCATTTTAGGCGATTCAATTCTGGATTATTATTCTCATCTCAATCAGCCGCGTTACCTCAGCCGCATTGAGCCAATTTTTCAAGGTGGTCCCCCAACAATTTTTTCTTCTCAACTACATAAATTTATTATTCCCGTACCTTTACCCCAAGAAAAATACCGCATTCAACACACAACAGTGACAGCAGTACAAGCTGAGGGTGAAGAATTTTATGCTTTATTTTCTATTCAAGATGTAACAGATTTAACCTTCCGCGTTCACGAATATAAACACCTGCGCGATCAAGCTTTAGCCGAAGCCGAAGCCCGCCAGAGATCGCAAGAAGCCGCCGAAGCTGCGAACCGCATCAAAGATGAATTTTTGGCGATAGTTTCCCATGAATTGCGATCGCCTTTAAACCCTATTTTAGGTTGGGCAAAATTACTCAAAAAACGCACCTTAAATGAAGCCGCTACCTTACGCGCTGTAGAAACTATTGAACGCAACGCCGAATTACAAGCGCAATTAATTGATGATTTATTAGATATCTCGCGCATTCTCCGAGGTAAATTAGGGCTAAATTTAGAAACAGTGAATTTAGCAACAACCATTGAATCCGCTTTAGAGACAGTACGTTTAGCTGCTGAAGCTAAATCAATGCAAATTCAGTTAAATTTAGATCGCCAAGTCTCCCCAGTTAAAGGTGATAGTAGCCGTCTGCAACAAGTTGTCTGGAATTTACTATCAAACGCCATTAAATTTACCCCCAATGGAGGAAAAATAGCAGTCAAATTACAACAGGTTAATTATGAGGTAGAAATTCAAGTCAAAGATACAGGTAAAGGTATTAGTGCAGATTTTTTACCCCATGTCTTTGAATATTTTCGCCAAGCCGATAGTACCATCACCCGCAGATCGGGGGGTTTAGGACTAGGTTTAGCAATTGTCCGCCAACTGGTAGAATTACATGGCGGTAGAGTTTGGGCAGAAAGTTTCGGAGAAAATCAAGGTGCGACATTTACTGTTTCGCTGCCAGGGATACCCAAAACGCGGAAATTAGCAGATAGAGATAGCGATTTATCCGAAAATTCCTATACCTTATCTGTACCTTACGCACCTTTAGAAGGAATTAAGGTGTTAATTGTTGATGATGATGTTGATACCAGAGAATTTCTCGCTTTTTTATTAGAACAGCATGGTGCAATCATTACCAGCGCCGCCTCAGCCGCAGAAGCACTAAACGCGATCGCTCAATCCATACCAGATTTATTATTAAGTGATTTAGGTATGCCAGATGTCGATGGCTACGCCCTAATCCGTAAAATCCGCAGTTTACCAGGCGATCGCGGCGGCGAAATTCCCGCGATCGCCCTCACAGCCTACGCCGCCGAAACCACCCAACAACAGGTATTTGCGGCGGGATTTCAACTGCACATCGCCAAACCAGCCGATCCCGCAAAATTAGTAGCCGCGATCGCCGCAATTGTTAAACGTTGAGAAGAGGGTAGCAAACATGATGCAGAAACCCCCAAAAATTATGATTATTGGCGGCGCAGCCACAGCATTAGCACTGCATCAGGCTGGATTTGATGTGACTGTTTACGAACGCGCTTGTGAATTAAAAGAAGTCGGTGCGGGAATTGCCCTTTGGGCAAATGCTACCCATGTATTAAAAATCCATTGTCGAACAGTCCTTGCGATCGGGGAAAATGGGAGAATTAGCAACTCCTTATGCTGTCGCCTTACGCAACACTTTTATGAAGCTTATGGGAGGAGCAATTAACAATAGCTTTTACTCAATTCATGCTTACAGAGTTTAATGTTAACTTTTGTTTTTTGAGCGCACATAGCTAGTTTAGCAACCCCGATGTCATATCAGGTTCGCCTAAATACTTACGATCACAATGATGCGGAGATTTTTTAATCGTCAGTGATTTACCAGACTTAATATCACACACTGTTAAGATAATCGGCAGTTAGTTACTGGGCAATATAAATTAAATCCCAATTCAATTCAAACTATGTTCTTGACAAAAGTGATTGGCTTTGTCTTCTTTGTAATGCTCTGTGTACTAAGTGTAATGATATTAAACCTGGGGAAATCGACATACGATCAACAGGCAAATTTTTATCAACCCATTGACTATCTGGAAAATTCTCAAGAAAACATAGATCCTTGGCGTTGGCGAAAACCGAATATTAAACTGAGAATTCCCTATGACGGCAAAAGTCATCTAGGCATTAAAAATGCAGTAGGTGTCAGTAGTTTTATTTTTCCAGAAGAAATTCGTATTTCTCATTTCATAGCCCATTTGGCAGGTGTTTTTCTAATTGGAAACACCATTTTCATGTTTTTGCATTCTTGCCAAACAGAAACAATTACTGAAATCCTTTCTTTTGATCGGCTTCTAGTCTACCTTTTACTGTTAAGCTTAGGCTGGTTGTGCTTGCAAAGTAGCAATCTCGTTTTACAAATCGATTTATATCCAAATTGCATAGGGATAGTTATCAAATATGCATTATTTTGGCGGCGAACAATCATCTATAAACGAGATCATAGTTTAACTGTTACAGGTAAGCTTCAGTCATTTTGGACTATGGAAAATGGACAATTCCTACCCGATTATAAAATCACAATTGGACATTCTCTGCTGGGATATTTTCATGTAACTACAACCTTTAATCTACATTGCACTCAAACTACTGGGTCTTGGGTTGTTGGGGCATTAAAGCATTGGAACTCAATCATCTAATTTGAGATTTTAAAATATGGGGAAGAAATCACCAATGCCCAATGCCCAATGCCCAAAGCGGCGGGGCGGCTATCCTTCTCCACCCACAAAAGGATGAAGTTTCCCGCCGCTTTCAATTACTTCCAATCTTCCCACTTTTGGTTAAAAATGGAAGTATCAGGAAAAGCAGTAGGATTGCCGTTTTCCTTTAATAACCGTTTGAGTGCTTCTAATTGCGGTTCATATTTGGGTAAATCATCCACTAATTCATAGGGTGCGATCGCATTTTTTAACGCAAACGCCGCCACAGTTCCCGCAGCCGCACCAGCAGACCATTCAAAGGAATGGACGCGATAAGCTGCTGCTGCAATGTGGCTAGTGGCTATACTTTTACCGCCGACGATTAAATTGTCAATTTTTTGGGGAATCATGGCTCTCAGGGCAATTTGGAAGGGATAAGCTTGACCAGCGCCCCTTCTTTCCCCTGCACGTTCTGTATTACCAGGTTTCTCTGGTGGAGTTTCTGTCATACAGGGGTGGAAGTCAATCGCGTAGTGACCGATACCTACAGAATCAGGGAAAATAGTTGAACGAGTCCGCCTTAAAGCTTTATTTGGGTCAATTTGCCCCGTAATTACCGAAGTAGCTTCTAAACCTGCTAGTGCTGCTCTTAACTGCCGATACATATCTGCGGGCAATGTATTGCGGTAATATTCATCGTTGTAGTCACGGCGAGAAATATCAATTTCCCAAATTCCAAAACCCGAAGCCTGTCCCCAACTGGGACGTCCAATAATCCGCCGTCCTTCCCGCATATAAGGGTATTTCGACAAGCCAGATGCAGTTCCCATTGGGGAATCTAGCCCTGATAATAAGCGGTGATTGGGTTGTGGCTGCTTCACCCCATCCCCTAATTGGGAATCTGTGGTTCCCGCAACTAACCAATAGTAATAGGAAAGGGATTTTTCTTCACCTTTGCTTAAAGCTTCGGTTCTCAGTCCCCCCATCCAACCACCAGGCTGTAATTGTCCGGTACTTTGCAACTGTTGGCGAGAATATATCAAATTATCAACCGCAGTTCCTGGACGGTAATCATTACCCCAAGTCCAGTTTTGCATGGAGATATCCCCAGGCTGAGAAGCGGTAAAATTTACACCACCAAATTTTGTGGGTTGTCCTTTTTTGGGACTCCAAATCCGACGGTAGGTAAAAACCAAGTCAAAATTCGCCAATCTTGCCAATTCATAGCTGAAATATGGCGCATATTGGGGATAATAGGGAGGCATGGTTTGGGGTTGTGGATCTTTTGTTGCCTCCATTGCAAAGGTATAGGTAAAACCCTGAGTACAATAGGGATCGTTTTCTGTACTAGATGCTGAAGGTTCTAGGTAAGAAAGTGCATCAATCCCTAAACGGTAGGGAACATCAGCCAAACCTATAATTTCCCCGGTTTCGCTAGCATCGACAACATACCAATTTTTTGTAGCGGTTTTCGGGTTTTGTTGCGGTACAAGCCGGATAATACTTTTCGTCAGGCGCGATGAATCTGCATAGGTATAAGCATCTTCAATGGTTTGGGATAAAGTATAACTATTGAGAGGTGCTGCACCTTTGGCTGGTTGATGTTGAATAGCGATCGCACTATTAATTATTTTGCCATCAGCGCTAATTTCTAAATCTTTAATTACAGTATTGGGAAACCAATTTAATTTACCCTTACCTCTTTTCTCCGCATCTTTGAGCATCTGCGACAAAATATTATGTGCATCGCGGGGCAAAAAACAGGAATCGCTTACCCAGCAATCCCCAGGATTCAGTTCGCCATACTTGCGCTCAATGCGGTTGCGTAATTCCAAATAACCGCGAGAATAGAATTGACGCGCCCGTTGGGTAGGGCGTTCGTCTAACGCAGATGTTCCCTGTGAGGAAATTTGTCCTCCCAGCCAATCGGTAATTTCTGTTAAACAAACAGTCCTCCCAGCTAGCAAACCCTCGTAAGCTGTAGCTGCACCAGATAATCCCCCACCGACAACCAAGATTTCGCAATTTACAGTTTTATCTGGCGTTCGCGGTGGTGTGGCGAATATCGCCGCATTCGGTACCATCACAGCCGATATCAAGCTGAAACTAATTAATGATTTCCTTCCATAAGCTAGTTTTCGTCTATACTTCATTTTGGAGAATCCCTTCAAATCCAATATCACCTGTAGACGGTAGCACTTGATAAATGTTTAGCCAAGTATTTTTCTCAACATATACCGATAACATGTGCGGACTGTTGGTATAGGATAGGGACTAGGGGCTAGGGGCTAGGGGCTAGAAAAGAGAGGTTTGGTGATGAATAACGACGTGGTAATTTTTCTTGTGAGTGCTGGGTTGCTGGTGGTTTATCTGGTGTTCTCCGCTTGGACAGAGATGGGAACAAAGCTACCCTGGAAGAAGTAATATCAATTCTCCAAAATCATTGTGAGGACTGTTGACTGTTGTACGGGCGGGTTCACAGATATTCTCACTGATTCATGAATATCTCCCATAAACCCGCCCCTACTGACTGTTGACAGCCCTGATTAGTAGTTATGCAATTTAGATGTTATCAGCCATTTTAGGGTTTTTGCTGCCAAAATATGCAATCTTTTTGTGGTTGTGAAAGATGTTGAGACAACAACAATAAATCCTCATGTGATAAAGATAAATAGCCATAGAATGACTGTGTTTGTATTCTCGAAGTGTAATCATAAAAGAGGGCAAATCTATCACCAGCTACAGGGACTTTTCCCCGGTGAAAGATACTCCCAGTAGATGCAATAATCACTGTACCCGCAGCACCTAGACAGGATTTATATTCAGTTGGCGAGATAACTTTTTGCATGGTTGCATCTTGAATGTAACCATGATGATATTTTAATGATTGGCTTAATGATGATGTTAACGCGAGGGGAATATATTGAAATGGCCCTCTATCTTCAGACATATCTTGCAAATAAACAATAATTTTCAGGACTTTTCTATCTTCTTTATCTATATGCCATAGCCGAGATTTTTGTTCTATTTGATTAGCAATATCTCGCCGCAGGTATGCCCCGTGATAGGCTACTGGTAAGCCGATATAGGTTTCTACTAAATTAATTAATCGTTGTTCTAATCCCCATAAAAAAAGCTCTGGGTATGCCATAATTTGCTGCGGGTTAGCATGAACTACGAATTCATTGCTATTATCTTCGCTAGGACTGGGTATTTGATACATCAAGCTTTTTGCTGATTCAAACATGCTGGTAGTTGATGCAATTCCCAAAGCTTCTAGGGAGGTAATTGCTACTCCTTCATTGTTGATAGTTTCGATGAGATTCATCTCATCAGGAGAAATGATAGGTAAATTTACAATATGTTTAGCCAAAGCTTCCTGATATTCAAGTTCAGCTTGATGTTGCAGGAATGGCAAATTATAAATATTTCTAATTAAGCGATTTTGTATCTTTTGCAAAAGGATACTCATATTGTTTTTGGTTAGCCGATATATCAGCTATATAAGGATGAGATATGCAGTTTTAATCTATTTATCTTGATTTGTCCAAGCACTTCTTGATGAATTAGCAAAAATTTATTCTAGCTTCATAAACTTTTGATTACTCAAAAGTTGTCTTCAGGTTAATAAAAGTTACTTGGTTTTTGGTTTTGTAAGTTCTGTTATTGGGTAGATAGATAAGAATTAATTGCTAAATATGCTACTTAATAACCAGTAAAATTATTGGATAATTTTACTTTTTTTGAATACATATATCACATTAAATTGTTACAATAACCAGCACTAAATTACTGTGATGATTATCTTTATTTATTGCTTGCCAACATTCTTAAGTAATATATTTAGCTGGATGTTCCTCACTACATCAGATATTGGCAATAAATTTTACCAATCTCCAGTAGGATGGCAAATTAATCTCATGGTGGTTACATGAGAATGGGTTTTTTACGTAAATTTTTTCTACAGAGAATAATAAGGACAAGAATTAACTAGAAATATGAGATTTGAGTATCTACATCAGTCCTAAATCATTTGCGAGCATTCACTCCCCCAACTGCTGCAAGAAGTTGGGGAGGTAAACGCCGGGAATTTTGTCTCCCAGTCTGAGAGATTAATTATCCTGGAAGTAAGGAAATGCGATCGCGCGTTGCTAGTC
Source organism: Calothrix sp. FACHB-168 (assembly GCF_963889195.1). Taxonomy (NCBI): domain Bacteria; kingdom Bacillati; phylum Cyanobacteriota; class Cyanophyceae; order Nostocales; family Calotrichaceae; genus Calothrix; species Calothrix sp. FACHB-168. The sequence continues at coordinate 41,199 of NZ_CAWPNJ010000085.1, read as the reverse complement.
TAAGCTTGTCCATTCGCTTGCTTGCTCAAAGAATGACTGCTGTTGTCAACTACCTAAAGAAATAAAAGAAAGTCTAAATATTTAGCCTTTAGCTAGTTGTTGGATTTATGTAACAGATTAAAAATATTAACTATGGCAATCCGCTACTTTCTTGTATGTTAATAACAGGCTCATGCAACTCAAAATAGATGTAATTAGGCTGGCTGAAGGCGGAAGACAGCCCATAAATCGCTCCTTTCTCCTAGACCACATTAATAAAACTGATAAAGTGATGAATTTATACTAAAATTCTCTTGGCCATTGCCCAGTCTCAGATATCTTGAGTAGCTTTTTTAGCTAAATTTTATCTGTAGCGATCGCCAAGGCGAAATTTCACAATTTACACAGGAGTGAGAAATTTTCAGGAAAGTGGCTAGATTGGTAAATTTTTAGACTTCTCGATGTCAACCAAATCGTTAGCACTTTCCTAAATTGCATTCAACATTGAGAACCAACTCGATTAATTTTTGGAGGAGACTTTCATGTTTACTTGGTTTCGGGGTTCAGTTGTCAAAAGCAGTTTGTTAGCTTTGAGTGTATTATTTGCTAGCTTAAGTCCGATGGCGATCGCGCGTCCGGGATTGGCGCAAAATACTATAATCTCCCAAGATACAACTACACCAGGAGCAGCTACAACTAACTTATCTGACGTTGGTTCTAATTACTGGGCGAGTCCGTTTATTGTCGCCTTAGCGCAAAGAAACATCATAGCCGGGTTTCCTGATGGTACCTTTAAACCCGATCAGGCTGTGACTCGCGCCCAATTCGCCGCTATGATCCAAAAAGCTTTCAACCAGAACCCAGTGCGACAATTAGCCGCAGGCGGATTTACAGATGTTCCCGCTAATTATTGGGCTGCGGATGCGATTCGAGAAGCCTACGAAACTGGCTTTATGTCAGGTTATCCCGGAAACAGATTTTTACCTAACGAACAAATTCCTAAAGTACAGGCGATCGTTGCTATAAGTAGCGGTTTAGCATTAACTAGTAGCACCGATGCAGCTACTGTGTTGAATACTTACTATACAGATGCGTCAGCCACTCCAGATTATGCGGTGAATGCTGTTGCAGCTGCTACACAAGGCAATATAGTAGTTAACTATCCCCAAGTTAGACAACTCAATCCCCAACGGACTTTAACCAGAGCGGAAGCCGCAGCTATATTGTATCAAGCTTTGGTAAGACAGGGACAGTTACAACCCATTGCCAGCAATCTTCCAGCTGCGAGTTATATTGTTGCTGCTTCTTCTACCCCTACTCAACCTGGTAGTACAGATATTGTTGGATTAGCTGCATCTAGCGGTTCGTTTACGACTTTAACTTCTTTATTAAAAACCGCAGGGTTAACAGATATCCTGCAACAACCAGGCCCTTATACTGTCTTTGCTCCCACCGATCAAGCATTTGCGGCGTTACCAGCCGGGACTCTACAGCAGTTACAGCTACCAGAAAATCGCGAAACATTAATTAAGCTGTTGAGATATCACGTGATTTCTGGACAATTAACTTCTAATCAACTCTCCACCGGGGAACTAAATACCATTGAAAACCAATCTGTCAATGTTAAAGTTGATACAGCTAATAATCAAATTGTGGTGAATGATGCCCAAGTAATTCAGGCGAATGTCCAAGCTAGTAATGGTGTCATCCACGCGATTAACCAAGTCTTAATTCCCCCAAATCTGACTGGACAGCAACCTGGACAGCAACCGGGTACAGGTACTACCGATCCAGGTGGGACTCCTACTACTGGTGAAGTCTCTCCTGGTAGAACTACCCTTGGCGGCCCTAGCTATATCGGTGTGGCTGGTAACATTGGTTTAACTGGTGCTAATGCTCTTAGTGTGGGTAACTTCTCAGTTATCAGTAAAATCGGCTTGACACGTAATATCTCCGTGCGTCCATCGGCTGTGTTTGGCGATAATACCTTAGTGTTGGTTCCTGTAACTTTAGATTTTGCGCAACAACCAGATACAGTAACCGGACAACGCCGCTTCCCCATCGCGCCTTTCGTCGGTGCTGGTGTGGCTATTGATACCTCTGGCGATACAGATGTTGCGTTTATGGCAACTGGTGGTGTGGATATTCCTATTGCCAATCGCTTTACAGTCACAGGTTCTGTGAATGCAGCCTTTTTTGATGAAACTAGTGTTGGGTTAATACTAGGTGTTGGTTATAACTTCTAGTAGCTGTCATTTGTCAATGGTCATTGGTCATTGGTAAGGATTTCTAGGCTATTTCCCATTTGGGCGTTGCTGAGTAAAAGTATTAATTTGTCTCACGCAGAGACGCAGAGGCGCAGAGAGTAAGAGTTTGAGAAATCGAATTTTTGACTTTCATACCTCGATTCAGCAACGCCCCCATTTGGGACTTCCAAATCAAAAAATATCCCAATTATTAACTTACGGCGTTGCATAATTGCGGGATGATTTATCTCACGCAGAGGCGCACCAGACGCAGAGAGAATAAGGAGTGGAAAATTTCAATAGGTCAAAATTCATCCCCTAATTCAGCAATGCCTAACTTACCAAGGCCGCGACTCGTAGGGGCGGGGTAACCCCGTCCCTACAATTTGATTGGGTGATGGGAGAAATTGAGGCAACAACGGCTATACTATCGCTGGAGAGTATTGTGTAAGAAAGTAAGATGCTAGAAGGTAGAGAACATAGCCCGCGATATAATGTTGTACCGCATCTGAATGAGAAACGCCATCATAGCTATCTTCGTCAAGCTAAATTATTGTTGATGGCTGGCTTGTTAATACTTTTGAGTGCTTGCGGTACGATTGGGTTACTACCAACTAATCAATTAGTGCAAAAAGCGATCGCTCTCCAACTAGAACAAACGCAACAACAACTTAGCCAAAAGCTAGATTTAGATTTGCAAGGCTTTGAAATTCAAAAGCTCGCGATTACCGAGCAAAAACCCCTGACTATCGAAAATTTACCAGCTTTTCGGGTGCAGGGAAAGTATGATTTAACAATTAAGTTACCTAAAAGACGCTTGACGCAACTGCAACAACCCTTTGATATTTATCTGCAAATTCAGCAAGAGGGGAAAACTTGGCGATTGCTGCTACCAGAGAGGGTGGGGAAAAATACTGAACCTATTTGGCATAGCTATTTAATTCTATAGTTGCTGTGCAGCTAAAAAAACTATCACATTATACCCGTATAATTGCCCAGGTATCGCCATCATCAAGGTAAGCTAATCTGCTTTTAAGTTGCACAATCCATTGTGAAGGCTGTTGACTGTTGACGGTTGACTGTTGACTGTTGACTAGTTATGCAATTTAGATGCGCATTAGCTTAATAGTTTGATGGAGGGTAAGGGAAGATGTATATTAATTTTTTCGTCAGTTCCATTGCGGGAATTGTCGTATTAGTGCTGGTGGCTTTTGGCTTGTTGCAATGGTTGCATATACCAGCAGGTAGCTTTCTTGACTGGATAATTGGCGGTGCAAGTTTTTGGTGGTTGTTGGTAATTGTTACCGTCCCCTGGAATGTGCATTTTCAGGCCAAAGAAGTGTTAGCAGAAGCAGCACGTTCGATAGAAAAAGGTATTCCTGTAGATAATAAACAAGTACAGTATGTCAAATTGTTGGCGAAGCGATCGCTTTGGGTGGCTTTAGCCTTACATTTATTTTCGGCTATTGGTCTTTATACCCTAGCGGCAACGGGGATTAGTACTGTAGGTTATATTAGCTCCGGTGCAGCTTTGTTATTAACTATTCTCCGTCCCTCTATCCGCGCCTATGAATATTTATATGCCAGATTAGCGATGATTCGCCAAGAATGGCAATATCCCCGTGAAGATATTATGGAATTGCGCGATCGCTTTTCTGCATTGGAATATAAAGTACAGCGCCTAGAAGAACAACTGGATGCAGAAGAAGCTGACTCGATTGTGGCGAAGCAAAAACGCTTTAGCGATGAAACCCGCCGGGAAATAGCCAGAATTATCGCCAATTTAGAAGAATTACGCGCTACCAATCAAACCGAACACGAACGGTTATCTAGAGAAGCCAGAAATGCGATCGCGCAACTTTCTACCGATGGACAATTTCTCGATCATGTCCGCGAAATTATCCGCTTCTTTAAAACAGCATAGTGTTAATTTGTAAGTCTTCCAGCAACATTTTGCAAATATAAACATTGAGTATTAAGTAACTTAGTTACTTAACTAATACCAATATGAAGATGCATATAATCTAGCCTGCGCAGGCAGGCTTTGTAATTATAGCCCCAGGCTTCCAGCCTGAGGGCGTTAATTTGCAACCTCATATAGAATCGATATTACAATGAAAATCTAGAATTTGTTGATGAAAATTGGATTTTATAGCAATCCGGAATCATACGTGAGAAAACACTGAACATGCTAATGTCTTTTCAAATACTCGTATTAATTGAAGTTTGAGGTTAAAATTATATACTTTGCATAATATATAGACTAAAAACAAGTTTTATAAATCACGCTTAAATATTTACGTGTTTTCTCATAAATCATTTATGATTGCTATAGATATCGATTCGCCAATACTTATAAAGTGAGGAGAAAATGAAATTGCGTTCTGTTGCTGTTGCTTTGAGTTTCACTATAGCGGCATTAGCTATATTTATAGATATAAAACCCAGCACTAGCAATGTATCCCAGGAAAGTAACCAACAAGCTGAGAATAATACATTGGAAATAGTAAAAAACCGTGCTGATTTAATTCGTCTCCAGAATCAAAGAGTGAAAATCATTGGAAATTACACATCCACCAGCAGGAAACCTAACCCCCAATTAACAGGAATCCCTGGTTTTACTGGACTTTATATCAAGGCGCAAATTGTGCTTGAGGATGGTACTAAAGTTAGTATTTTTCCTTCTTGGAATAAACAATCATTGCGATCGCCTGAAGAAGTCGAAAAATATAACGATAAAATTGTTGAAGCCATTGGCGTAGTCCAATTTGACGCTAAAATCTTTCCTAACTCCAGTACCAGCGAATCTTTTATTGAATTAACTCAGTTGAATTTGTATTCACAGATGCAGCCTTAGTTAGGGGTAATACCCCTTGGGGGGTAGGCATCCTAGCGCATCATCCACAGTTTTCGTAAGATTATGCTTCCACAAATACCGATAACACCAGCGCCAGCTTTACACCGTATTCACTGGCGCTTTTATTATTGCTTAAAAGCAAAGCTAGAAACCACCCGATTGAATACGCCTTGATTAAAGACAGTTGTCGGTCGTCCTTGGTTAAAATTAAAGGGAGTGGAGATAGTAATTAAATATTTGCGATCGCGACTTAATAAAGCCACCTTTTTCTCTACCCCTAAAGTGCTGGAAATGTAACTAATAGCAGCTTGATTCGCTACTTTAATATTAGTCAATTTCTCTACTGTGGGGTCATTTTGCTTGATAATTTCTGTTAAACTACGATTTGGTGAATTGATGGGTGTTGTATAAATAGAAATATTTTTAGGATATTCTGTAGGTGCTTTGTTTTTTAACAAACATTGTGCAAGTTGAAAACTATTAGGGTCAAATACCAAAATTCCATTCTCGCGCACCGCTAAAGTTCTGTAATTTTTGGGAATATTAAATTGATAGCCAAATCTTGCTTGACGAATTACTCTGCTTTGATTTGCAGGGGACACTACATTATTTTGCGGACAAACTTGAGCCTGTACTAAATGCGGGTGAATAGCAAAAGTTACGCCTGTTAAGACAGTTGTGAGGAAGATATACTTGAGTTTCATAATTTGTCTATATATCTATATTGCTGAGTTAAACAAACTGAGCAGTTAGAATTAATTAATCTTAAGCTTTGCAGCCGATTTAGATATATTGACGATATGAGAAGATAGAAAGTGCCGATAATAGCTGATAGATTGCGTTTGATTTTAATAAAGACTATCGTTTATCAATCTATTTTGAAGGGACTATAAGCCATATACAGCGAATTGCAAGTTGGTGAGTGTACAGATAATCGTTGATTGTAGGGGCATTGGCACTGCCATGCCCCGAAGCGCGTACCTCATTTACCTGAAATATGCTGTATGAAGTTAATCTAGGTTAGTTTACCAAGGCAAAACTGAAAAAATAGCCTAAAATATCGATAATATGCTCTTTGCGCTTAATTTGATTCATGAATAAGAAGACTAGACAACCATTCTTAGGATTGCTGAAATTTGTCTTGTTGGGAGTTTCATTACCCTTGTTATTGACAAGTGAGAATTGGGAGAAGGCAAATATTCAGCAAGAGAGTAGTCTGGTATATGCACAAGTATTAGCGCAATCTACACCTCAACCTCAGCAATCTGCGAAGGTAAAAAAGACAAATACATCGGCTGAGGAAAAAGAGCCAGAAAAAGAGGATAAATCTGATGAAAAAAATCAGGATTTACCTTGGACAGTAACGGCGGGTGTGTTAGCGGTTATAGTAATTTTGTACCTGGGATTACTGCGTTTTTATCCCTTATTGCTGCTGCGGCTACCTGCGGAATTGAAAATTCCTAAAACACCAATCACACCAGAGTTAAAAGTACCAGTTACTTTTGTAATTTGGCTCAAGTACCGTCCTAGAGTTCTTGATGCTTGGGTTGATAAACACATTCATACTTTCGAGAAGAAATTTTTACAAAATGAAACGGTTGATGAACGCAAGGATTACGTTTCTCTCCCCGTGAAATTCAACAATCAAGATATTAAAGAACTGACAGCAACAGACTTGAGAGGAACTTTTAAAACAGAAAAGCAAATAGAAAAACGAGTAAGGTTGCTGATTTGGGGTGAGGGAGGTTCGGGAAAAACAACTATTGCTTGTCAAATTGCTAAATGGGCAATGATTAAAGACAAGTCTGAACGCCTGAACGAAGAACACTTAATGTTGCCGATTTTAATTGAGCAAGAACTGAAATTGCAATTAGGTGAAGGTATCAAGCCTCTAATAGAAGAAATTGTAGGACATATCCAAGAGTTGAGCGACAGCGAACAAAAGATTGTTGATGAATTGCTAGTAGAACAACTGCTACGAAAACGCCGGATTCTCTTAATTGTGGATCATTTCTCGGAGATGAATCAACAAACCCGCGAGCAGATTAATCCCAACCTCCGAGAGTTTCCAGCTAACGCTTTGGTAGTTACTTCACGGATTGAGGAAAAATTTAACGGAATCGACACCAAGATAAAAACCCTACGTTTTAATGGTGTGAAGTTGGAATATTTTATTCAGCAGTATATAGAACAATGTAAAAAATGGCAACTTTTTGAGGACGATGAGGACGAATTTTTGCAAGAATGTGGCAAACTTAAACGCATAGTAGGTGACAAGCAAACAATTACAGTTTTGCTAGCCAAGCTTTATGCAGAGCGGATGATTAATGCTAAGGAGAATTTATTAGTTAGGGAACGTTCTCTTGACAATATCCCTGATTTAATAATTGACCACTTAAAAAAGCTAAATCGAGAAGTGGAAAGAAGCACTGCTGAGGAATATCACACACTTGAGCCAGATGCAAAGCTGATTGCGTGGAAATGTCTTGAGCAGAACTATAAGCCAAGTTATGTAGAGCGAAAGTCTGTAATTGATGCCTTGGGGCAAGAAAAAGCTGATAAAGCCCTGGAACATTTTGAGAAAAAACTTTATTTAATTAAGTCTGGAAAATCAGGTACAATTAGGTTTGCTTTAGACCCGTTAGCTGAGTACTTAGCAGGACTATATTTAGTAGAACGTCACAAAGAAAATGAAGCAAGCTGGCGCGAGTTTTTAGCAAAAGTAGGCAGCAATCCAGATAAACGAGAAGAAATTAAAGGTTTCCTGCTTGCAGTCAGAGAATGTTGTATTGCCAAAGGCATAGAAGCAAAAGTACCCAGTTTTGTGGAGGAGGAACTAGGTAAACTCGCAGGGCTGGATGTGGAAGCACTCAAACAAGAACAACTCAAACGACGTATTCGCCGCCTAATTAACGATCTGTTTGTTCCAGAAGTAGAAGATAGGCGACGTGCTGTTAAAGAATTAGAAAAGATGGGCGTGGCAGCTAAATCTGCTGCTCTTGATCTGGTTAAAGCTTTGAAAGATCTACATTTTCTAGTGCGTAGCACAGCTGCCGATGCGTTAGGTAAATTAGGCAATGATTCCAAGCAAGTCTTGGAAGGACTACTAAAACTACTCAACGAACAGGATTATTTTGTGCGTGAAAGTGCTGCCGATGCGTTAGGTAAATTAGGCAATGATTCCAAGCAAGTCTTGGAAGGACTACTAAAACTACTCAACGACCAGAATCTTTCTGTGCGTCGCAAAGCTGCCTATGCGTTAGGTCAGTTAGCCACCAATGCTTCCGAGCCAGTATTGCAAGGACTACTAGCACTATTCAACGACAAGGATGATTTTGTGCGTGAAAGTGCTGCCGAACTGTTAGGTCATCATTTAGGCAATAATTCCGAGCGAGTCTTGCAAGGGCTACTAGCACTACTCAAAGACAAGAATTATTCTGTGCGTGGCATTGCTGCCAATGCGTTAGGTCAGTTAGGCAATGGTTCCGAGCGAGTCTTGCAAGGACTACTAGCACTACTCAAAGACAAGGATGATTTTGTGCGTCACAGTGCTGCCGAACTGTTAGGTCAGTTAGGCAATGGTTCCGAGCGAGTCTTGGAAGGACTACTAGCACTACTCAAAGACAAGGATGATTTTGTGCGTGAAAGTGCTGCCAATGCGTTAGGTCAGTTAGGCAATGGTTCCGAGCGAGTCTTGGAAGGACTACTAGCACTACTCAAAGACCAGGATTATTCTGTGCGTCGCAGTGCTGCCAATGCGTTAGGTCAGTTAGGCAATGGTTCCGAGCGAGTCTTGGAAGGACTACTAGCACTACTCAACGACAAGGATGATTTTGTGCGTCACAGTGCTGCCGAACTGTTAGGTCAGTTAGGCAATGGTTCCGAGCCTTCCACCTAGCACCATAGCGTTTCGTTGATTTAGAAAATGTGGTTGTTGTAGGCGATAATGCGATCGCCTGTTGTTGTTAACCTTGTAGTAGTGCGATCGCTTATCGCCAGTTGTTTTTGATTAAATAAGCGATCTCTCTTTTAGCTAGTTTTTCTCCTCCACTATCAGTGTAGAATCAGCCGCACGCCCAAATTCTTCTGGTGTATATTGTAAATGTGCTTGGGCACCAGGCCAGAGGAATTTACCAGGGGTAACAGAACGGACTAAGTAATGCAGGCTATAAACCCCTGGATCTAAGTGGTCAGCATAGGCGATAATGCGATCGCGATATATATTCCTAAATCCTAATTGCCAACTATCGGCTTTAGCTTGCAAGGCGGCGGTTGTAGTTTGGAAACTGGCGTCTACTGCTTCTAATCCGGCTGGTAGGGGATCTGTAATTACTACATGATTTACAGGATGATCGGTAATAATTTCTACACCAATATCAAATACTTGTCCAGGTTTTAAGGTTAAGGGTTTATCAAAGGCGTAAAGTCCAAATTTTTGCAGAATGTTTTTCTCTTCGCCTAATTTCTGAATTTCTCTGCTGACTCTTAAACCGTTAAATTTACCCGGTTGATTGCCTTGCAAGCGGTAATTATAAGCCACTAGATAATGTAATTTACCTCTCCCTGATTTTTGTAAGATTAAATCGTGGCGATCGCGTGGTAATTTATCCATTGGCACATTAATCTGTAAGCTAGGATTGCTGTACCCTTCAAAGCGGTTTTCGCCTAATTTTTTACCCGCTAATTGTACGGAAGCCACAAAGTTAGGTGGTGTGGGTTGGAGTTGGCTATATTCTACTAAGGCTGTGAGTGCTTGCGCGTTGTTATAACTAGTTTGCCACGTACCATCTCTTCTTTGAGCTAGCAAACTTTGGAATAATTTATCGACAACTTCCGGTTTAGCTTTATTAGCAATAAATAACCGCAAAGCTTGTGCTTGTGCTGTTGTCTGCGAACTCATCCATCCCCAACTATTAGGTATACTAATTACTGCTGTTCGTCCAGTTTCATAAATACTTTTTTGTAACTGGTTAAACATGGTTTTGGCTTCATCTTGCCATTCGGGAAATTGGGACAAGTACCGCGCTAATTTGATTTGATTAACTACATCAAAATTATTACGTTGTTGGTAAATATCTGCTAAGAAACTATTGCGTTTGTCGCCTAATTCTGCTAGTGCGATTAAGGTATTTAGTTGAAGTTGAGTTTTACAGACTTGCTGTTTACAAAAGTCATATTGTCCGGGGTTAGCGAGGACTTTTTGCAAGTAACTCTTGAGGCGAGACAGCTTTGCGGAATTAATCGCGCCAGGAAAGGCTTGATTGGCTTTAGCTAAGGATTCCCCTGCATAAGCAGATATCCAAGGATCTGATTTTTCTTGTTCGGGATAGGAAGCAAAACCACCATCGCCTATTTGCAGCTTTTGCAGTTGTTCTGTGGCTTGATTGGCTTGTTGATTTGTGTTGAATTCTGCAAATGTCTGTCCATATTTTTGGGATAAACTTTGCAAATGTGCTGCAATCATTAACTGACTGGCTGCTGGTTCAGCGAAGGGTAATTCTTCATCGCCTAAAACTTGTTTGGCTGGTGCTGTAATTTCTGGAACTAAGGTACTAGCCAGTTGAATATCTAAACCTCCCGCGTTGGGGATGGTATTTTTATCTACATTTAAAGGTATCTTGATTTGCTTTTCGGTAATTCCTGTTTCTACAACTTGTTCGCTAATTTCTAGCGGCTTAATTTCTAAAGGTAATTCAAATGCATCGGCTGCATTATTTAACTGTGTGGTAAAGCGGATTTTCGCCTCTCCCACATCTTCCGCCAACATGGGGAAGCGATAAGCTTGGGTAGTGGTTTGTGCTGGGGTTTGTAAATTGGTGGAGGTGGGGTTATTCTCGGCAAATTTGACTGTACCGCTAATTTCGCCGTTAATTGAGAGGTTTCCGCCGTTTCCCGTGTTATTGGTAACTGATAAACCTGCGAGCAGGCGATCGCCTGGACGGGCGAATTGTGGCAAAATGGCGTTAGTGAGTAATGGTTTTGTCGTGATAAAAGTGCGATCGCCATTGCCAAATCGCAAATTACCATCGGTAGCTACAGCCATAACTCGCCATGTAGTCAAGTCATCGGGAAGTTTAAAGGTTATCTGTGCTTTCCCTGTGGTGTCGGTGAGTACAGCACCATTGTAATAAGCTAAGGCTTGAAAATCTGTGCGCACCCTGGTATTTGCTGCACCTGAGGAAAAGCCACCGCCATAACCCCAGCCTTTGGGTTTGGGGATATCTTCGGGTTGAATGACGACATCGGGACGATTATCACTGAAGCGAGTTGCGATCGCTTGTTCGGCGTATACTGTATTTACTAAATCTGGCGGACGATAGCCGGATAGTTGCAATACAGCTTCATTCACCACCATGACTGTAATTTGTCCGGAGGTGGGATTACCTTGGTTATCTTTCAATTCTAGTTGTACAGTTTCCTCCGCACCAGGTTCTAATGATGCTTGCAGTGGGTTAACTTGTACTGTTAAATATTTATCTTGCAAGTTGACTTTAAAAGGTGCAAAGCCAATTTTGACTAATTTATCTAAACTTCCCGGTTCTACTTCCTGAATTGGTTTACCTTGTCTGACTAATACAGCTTGTACTGCTGCATTGGGTAACATTTCTGGGGTAACTGTAAATTGAATTTGTGGTGCGCCTCCCTTGACTTTGGTAATTTGTTGAAAGAGAGGTTTGTCTTTAATGACTGCAAAATACAATTCTGCTTCTGGGTAGGGAGATTGGATTAATGCTGTTGCAGTTTCCCCCGGTTTAAATTCTTTTTTATCTAATTTAACTTCTAGCTTATTTTCATCTGGCGCACCCCAATAAACTTGATTATCTCCAGTTACCCAAATTTGTAAATCTGTGGCGCTGATTTCGTCTTTGGTATCGCTAAAATTTGCCCTAATTCTATAAGAACCAGATGCTTTTGGCGTTAAAGTTACCGATTGGGGATTACTTGCAGATGTGACTTCTACTTGTCCGACTGTTTTATATTCAACTTGATTTTTTGGAGTGCGGCTACCTTCAACTACTTTGGTAACGCTACTATATTTTATCTCTTGTAATTCCAGCTTTAGTCGTTGACCTGTGAGCAATTTTCCGCTAGGGTCAGTAACAATGGTTTCAATATTAAATGGTTTACCAGCATCAGCCACAAAATTACTTTTTAACCCAATCAAGCGATTACTCGGTAAAGCGGTAAAACTTTGGGAATTTGCTACCGATAAATTAGAAACATCTGCAACTTGTACATCTACCCGGTAAGTCATGGGGTAAGGTAAATCTTTCGCTACCGTGAAACTTTGTTCGCTTTTCCCATTTGCATCGAGTGTAGCAGTAGTTTGTAAAACATCGCTAGTAACATTCGGACTTTCTTCCGGCCAAAACCATTGTCTACCAAAACTAAATTCTTCCCAACCTTTAGGGATAAAATTAGCTTGCTGGCGAGTCACAAAATATTTGGCTTCCCCTCCTTGTACAGGCGCACCAAATAAATAATTACTAGCAGCTTTCGCCGCAACGGTATCGCCAATGAAGGCAAATTCTTTATCTAAATTCAGTTCCACTTTAAAATTAGGCGGTTTAAATTCAGCAACGCGGAATTCTCCCGAAATTTCTTGCCCAGCTTTCCCCTTCGCCTCGACTGTATAATAGCCTAAGCGTTGAGTTTTACTAATTGGTAATTCTAAAGAGAATGTCCCAAATTCATTAGTCGTTTTTGTGCCTAAATTCGTTCTTTGTCCATCAGGATTGACTAAAGTTACTTGGTAAGCTGCATTTTTATCTTGCTGAATGTTACCATTTTGTAAATAATCGGCGAAACCAGTTAACCAAGCTTTTTCACCAGGCTGATATAACTGTCTATCAGAGAAGATAATTCCCCGCGATTCTGGTTTACCATCTTGCCAACCTGCATCAATACCATAACCATATACGCCGCTATATTCTTCGGTTCTCGTAAATGCCCAATCTTGATTTTCACGGGCAATTATTAATAATTCTGGTGCTTTTACTAATCTTTGACTACCAGGAAAACATTGCTGTAAATCTTCAGTTTTAATATTTAAATTACCCCTATCATCTGTTTTCCCAGTTGCGCAAGGTGAAACTGACAAACGAGATTTTGCATTTAATTGTGATTGATAAATTTCTACAGATGCAGCTTTCACAGGCGCACCATCACTTAAATGATGAACGCGAATTAAACCAGAATCAGGAAACCATTGAGAAAATACACCTAAATTGGTTAATTGTACTAAGCCGTAAGTTGTAGGTTCCCGCCAGAGTTCTTTACCATTTTCTTGATATTTATTAGTCCTGGCTTGCACGCCATAGGCTAACATTCCTGTAGGTGCAGAGAGTTTTTCTCGCAGAGGGACGTTAATATCAACGGCTTGGTTATTCTTTCTGGCTACAGAGAAACTTTGCCATTCACCTGGTTTAGGTAATAAATTACTTGCGTAATTATCGTAAACTAAATCTGTTGGCTGAACGACTTTATAAGCGGCTTTATATTTCGCCTCTGGTAAATTGATTGTATTGATATTTAACTGTAAATCTTTACCAGCAGGGAAAATATTTAAATCTGAAGGAAGCCAAATATCTCCAGCTACATCGCCAGTGTCATAATTAACGGTAACGGGTTTACCTAAAGTTTGTCCAAATTTATCTTTGAGATTTCCCCCGATAGTAATTGTATAGCTAGTTGCTGGCGCTAAGGCATAGGGATTTATATTAATTACTCTATCTTCATCGTTAACTTGGATGAGTCGGGGAATATCTTTTGGTGTTGGGGTAATGGTGATATTTTCTTTAGCTGAATCGGGAAGGATGATGTTATTAAATTCTAATTGCGGACTACCTTTAACAAATCTCCCGTAAGTTCCCCCGGCGTCTGGTTGTCCGTAATAATTAATTTTTTGTAATGCTAAAGGTGAATAGGTAGCTAATTTAGTCGCGAATTCTTTTTCGCTAGCTAAATTACCATAAGCGGGACGAATTCCCGGCGCAAAGTTTAGGCGATAATGAGTAGCTGTGCTGAGATTTTGTTGGGGAATCAGTTTGTAAACCCAATTGCGTTGTGACGGATCGAATTTTTCTAAAGGATCTTCGGTTTCTTGGGGTTTATCTTCTTTAACTAGTTCTACTTTAAAGCTGATCTTTTCTGTTTTACCTTCGGGAATTAGCTGTAAATTTTTGGCGACAGAATTAACATCTAATTCCACATTCGAGGTAAATTCTAATTTAGGCTGTAAATCAATTGGTTGATCGTCAGCCTTTTCCATTGGGTTAACGCCTGGTAAATTCGTCAGTTTAATCGGTTCTGTGTTGAAAGTCCAAGCTAAATCTTGATTTAAACGATGTTTTTTTAAGTCAGATAAGCCAGATTTTAGGGTTACTTGAAATCTTGTGGCTTGGGGTAAGGCTTTATCGGCTTGAAAACCCACCATGCGCGGTGTTAAAAAGCGAAATCTTCCGGGGATAGGTGGGGTGAGTTCAAATTTTTGCAGTAAATTTTGCTGTTCTGGACTATCGAGGCTTTCAACGGGAATTAATGCTTCTTTAAACCTGATGCGGATTTGATTGAGGGGTTTTGCATCGCCAATGGGACTAATTTGTTCTATCCAATCTGGTAATTTAGGCGGTGTGAGAGGCGCAACTGTTGGTAGTGGTTCTTTTCCTGAATTAATCCCGAAAAAGTTACACCCTGCTATGCCTAGCATTAGTGTGAGGGTAAGTAGAAATTTAATTAAAGTTTTAATAATCATATTTAATATAGATATCTCTTGTCTTTGCGCCTCTGCGTCTCTGCGTGAGATTATTCTATAGATAACCAATGAGAGGGGATTGTTCCTAGTAATAACTACAATTCTTAATGATGGATGATGGTTTTTAAACGAACCGCGAAGACACGAAGGACACGAAGAGAGGAGGAAGAGGAGGAAATTATATTAAGAAGTATTGTTTTTTTGCAGATGATAATTGGGGAATAAATACCAATGATAAATGACTAATGACAACTGACAAATCAGTTGTAAATTGTTAGTAATATTTCCTGATTAAAGTGCGATCGCTACGTCAAAATTAAAGTAACTTTGACAGGGTAGAGCATTCGCTGATGCAAGTAACTTCACGCAGGCTAATCCAAATTACGCAAAAGTTTTGGCGACGGTTGAATCGCAGTCGCTGGGGGAAGGTTATTCTAGCTTTGCTGCTGATGTGCTTGGCGGTGCGCTTAATGCCCTATTTTGCGCCAGTTCGCGCTACAGATATTCAACAAAATCAGCTAGCGTTGCAATTTAGCGATCGCAATGGGCTACCTTTAGGAACTATACTGACTCGCGACCAAGAGCATACTGCTGTAGTCCCATTAAATCAGGTTTCGCCTCAGTTTATTCAGGCGATTTTGGCGGCGGAAGATAGCAGTTTCTATCATCATGGGGCGTTGGATTTAAAAGCAATCGCCCGCGCGATTAAGGAAGCGATTCACGCGAAAAAAATTGTCTCTGGTGCTTCGACGGTGACAATGCAGTTAGCACGGATGTTAGATCCGGTTCCCCGCAATCTTTCTGGTAAACTGCAAGAAATTTGGTTAGCTTGGCGGTTAGCTGCGGGGATGAATAAGGATGAAATTCTCGCAGCTTATATTAATCGTTTACCAATGGGGGGAAATATCTACGGTGTGGAAGCAGCATCTCGTACTTATTTTTCTATCCCCGCTCAGGATTTAAATGTTGCTCAGGCTAGTCTATTGGCTGCTATTCCTAATAATCCCACATATTTTGACCCGTTAGCCCATTGGCAACGGTTAAAGCAGCGTCAGAAATATGTTCTCAACCGCATGGTAGAGGATGGTTATATTAATTCTGCCTTAGCTGAACGCGCTTATACAGAAAAGGTAGTATTTCAATCCCGTCAACGCGGAATTATTGCTGCACCTCACTTTTTATTTTGGTTAGCCAGTCAGCAAAGTACCCCTCCCCCAACCCCTCCCCGCTTGCGGGGAGGGGTGGCGCAGCCGGGGTGGGGTTTGGCAGGACAAATTCACACTACAATAGATAGACCTTTACAGCAATTTGTGGAAGCACAGGTAAAACAAGTACTTGCTTCTTTAGCAGCGAATAATGTCCAAGATGCAGCCGCTTTGGTAATCGATAACCACACTGGGGAAGTTTTAGCTTATGTGGGTTCGCCCAATTATTTTGATGAAGCGAAACTCGGACGTAATGATGGCGTACAGGCGCTACGTCAACCCGGTTCTACCCTCAAGCCGTTTGTTTATGAGTTGGCGCTAGCTAAAGGTATAATTCGCCCAAATACAATTTTGGCAGATGTGCCGGCACATTACGCGATTCCCGGTGCGAAACTATATAGCCCTACAGATTATACCCAAAAGTTTCAAGGCCCGGTGCGGGTGCGGGTGGCGTTGGCGAATTCTTTGAATATTCCCGCAGTTAGGGTGTTAGAAAAGGTAGGCGTACCCGCTTTTTTAGAACATCTGCGTCAATTAGGCTTTGAACATCTCAATCAAACCCCGGAATATTATGGTTTAGGTTTGACTTTGGGTAGTGGAGAAGTCAGTCTGTGGGAATTAGCTAAGGCTTACGTGACGATGGCGCGACAAGGTGAAGCTGTATCGCTGGTTAGTACCATACCCCAAACATCAAACAGCAAACCCCAAACATCAAACCCCAACCCAACAACATGGCAATTAATTATTGATATGTTGAGTGATAATCATGCCCGCGCTACAGCTTTTGGTGTAGATTCTGTATTACATTTACCTTTCCCCACAGCAGTTAAAACCGGTACTTCTTCCAATTTCCGCGATACTTGGACGGTAGGATTCACAACAGATTACACTGTCGCTACTTGGGTAGGCAATTTCACAGGCGAACCGATGCGCCAAGTATCAGGAGTAACTGGGGCTGCGCCTTTGTGGAATCGTATCATGTTACATTTGCACGAACATCACGAACCAGAAAATTTCCCTTCACCTCAAGGTTTAGTGCAATTACCCATCTGTGCCATTTCTGGGTTAAAACCTACACCAGATTGTGCTTCCGTGGTGCAGGAATATTTTTATCCAGCAGACAAAATCGCCTATGAAAACCCACAACCAGGAGGTTTATCGCCAGAATATGATGAATGGTTAGCCAAACAGAAACCAGCAACTTTTAATACTAGCAATTTACGAATTATATCTCCGAATAATGGCGATTTGTTTTTGCTGTATCCAGGGGAACAAACAAGCCAAAAACTAGAGTTTAAGCTAATAGGAAAGACAGCTGAACCTGTAGAGTGGCGGTTAAATGGGGAAAAGCTTGCTATGGATACAGCTGATTCTTTATTTTGGCAGATTCGTCCTGGTAACTGGACATTGGAAGTGAAAAGTAAAAATAGTAGCGATCGCGTCAGCTTTCAAGTACAGTTATCCAAGAGTAAATCTACAAGACGAGGTTTTTCAATTGTTAATTCTCAGGTAAATCATGGCAGCCCATAAGTGTTATTGCGGAAGCTATCACCTAATGCTGACATGAAGATACTGGATGACATTGATACCAATTATCAACAATGGGACAGCAAATATAAGTCCGTAAATCCTTAAGCAGTTGTTAACTGAGTCTTATATCTACCCCAATACAGTCACTAATTGAAGAGATTGCTATTCCCGTAGGAATACTGAAAAAAATAAGATATTTCTTGCGAAATTTGCACTTTTCAATTTGATGATATACATTAGTGCTGAAGTTTTCATTAAAGGTTTAAATAGCCATGACAAACACCACGAATTCTCCCACCCAAGACAGTAAATCCACCAAGAAAAAACAGTCTTTCCCTAAGACAGATATTGGTTCGCCAAGAGTTCCCCTGAAAAAACGTCCAGTAAAACAGCAGCATGAGTCACTCAGCGATTGGGAACACGCGAGTTAATCACCTCATGGAAATCCCTAATTAAACAGTTGATCCGCAGTTGTCATGCGAGGACAATTATATTGATCGAATCTATCGATATTCACCAAAGCATTGCGATATAGAATCTTCTCTATCTTTTAGCAGTACGAAAGATCCTTACTAGGCTTATTGTCAGACGTTAATCAGAATTCTTTCTCAACCCAAATTCAGGTATTTGATTCTGCTGAACTAAGTCCCATAATATCGCTACCGCTTCACTTGCGATTCAATTGCCATCAACTGTACTCTCTGTACAGATACAGTAATTTTTCAGCAAATAACAATTTTGCCAAGCACAGATGTATCAGAGTGGGAATGTTGATTTTAAATAGCAGGGGCAGCAGCCACAATCATCAGTACTATTAGTACCATCATCAATAGCGAAATTTTGACGATTAGGTAATTGCTGAAGTCGGCTACTAAAGTATCGTGATACATAATTACCTCTCTTGGTGTGTCTCCATCAGACCAAAAACATTGAGGTGATAGGGAAACCAAGGTTATTTGTTAGCCTTGGTTTCTCTTTAAATCTATTTTCTCTCAATTATCGCTAGGTTCAAGAATAAGTAAACTTTAAGTAACATTTTTTAGCTTTGTGAAATTATTGGTTTTAGAGACGCGATGAATCGCGTCTGTACAATTTTCATTTGTAAGAGTTTATGACAAAACAAAGCCTGCTTTTGCAGGCTGCAACTTAAACTTATTGGAAGAATTTACGTAAGATTGCAGAAGCCCTGAGTATTAAAAGTTAGAACGAGAAGAACTAACGACATCACGGTTGCTATAAGCAGTATCGTCATCTCTGCGACTTTTACGTCCGAATAAACCAAACAAACCGAGTAAACCCAGCAAACCCCAATCACCATCAGCATAGTTACCATCGGTCAAAGGACGGTCTGTTGTGGTGGTGGTATCTGTTGTTGTACCATCATTAGTAGTGGTTTGAGCAGAAGCTGGTAAAACTGTAGGTGCGATCGCTAAACTCAACGCTAATACAGTAGTCCCAACAATTTTGGATACATCAAAGCGTTTCATAATTCAGTCCCCACTGAAATTTATTTAAGCAATAGTCACAGTTTATGAAGTTATCCCGCAACTAAAATCACTCGTTAGCTGGAGATGTATCTCTTCTATAAGTCGCATTTGTGTCAGTTACTCCTGTGGAAAGACGCACTCAATTTACTGCCTACTTAGGATGGTAAGGGTTGAAAGGTGACTGCACTAAACCAGGAGTTTGGACAATTATGAACAGTGTAATCCGACCACTAGCTGTAGTTACAGGTGCTTCTAATGGTATTGGCTACGAATTAGCTAAACAGTTCGCCCAAAACGGCTTTGACTTGCTGGTGACATCAACAGGAGCGACGATTAATCAAGCTGCACAAGCTTTTGCGGCGTTGGGTGCTAAAGTTGAGACAGTGCAGGCAGATTTGGCTACTTATGAGGGAGTAGAAAAATTATACCACAAGATTAAAGACATTCATCGCCCGGTAGATGCGATCGCAATTAATGCTGGTGTAGGTGTTGGCGGTGACTTTGCGCGGGAAACTAACCTAGACGATGAGCTAAATTTAATTAACTTGAATGTTGTATCTTCAGTTCATCTGGCTAAACGAGTGCTGAAAGATATGGTAGAACTAAACAGAGGAAAAATTCTCTTCACTTCGTCAATTGCTGCCATTATGCCAGGGCCATTTGAGGCGGTTTATGCAGCTTCCAAAGCATTTATACATTCTTTTTCAGAAGCATTACGCAACGAGTTAAAAGATACAGCCATTACAGTAACAGCACTGATGCCAGGCCCCACTGATACCAATTTTTTCCATCGTGCAGGGATGGATAATACCAAGGCGGGTGCAAATGAAAAAGATGATCCGGCGCTGGTGGCGAAACAAGGCTTTGAAGCATTAATGGCTGATAAGGATCATGTAATTGCTGGTTCTCTCAAAACCAAGATTCAAGGTAATGTGAGCAAGGTTTTACCTGATACCGTGAATGCTGAACAACACCGTCAGCTGACTGAACCTGGTTCAGCAAATAAATAAGTGAATGCCAAACATTTTATTTGATTTGTAATACTAATTCCAATACCCTTGGTGTTAGCGCCACATTCATACTAATAGGTTGGGATTACCTTGTGTAAACCCAACAAACTCCCGCAAATGTTGGGTTTCGTTCCTCAACCCAACCTACATCTACTAAAACAGAACATTACTCAAACTCTTGTGGGGTGGGCATCTTGCCCGCCCAAATAATGTGTAAGTCCCGAATTAGAAATTAATCTGACAAACGCCAAATTTTAATAATATTATCCGCACTCCCACCACTAGCAATATTCTTACCATCAGGGCTAGCAGCTACAGAATAAATATACCCCGAATCTCGCTTGAATGTGCGAATTTCTTTGCCAGTTTTTGTATCCCATAATTTAACTGTATTATCATTACTACCACTAATCAAACTCCCATTATTGAATATTTTATTAACTGCTATTTTCGGTAAATAAGCAACAGCATTAACTTTATCTGTATGACCTTGTAAGGTTATCATATTCTCCCCCGTTACCAGATTCCATAATTTAATAGTTTTGTCCTTACTACCACTAGCAAGAGTCATACCATCAGGACTAAAAGCAACGGTCAGAATTAATTGTGTATGTCCGCTAAAAGTGCGAATTTCTTTACCTGTTGCGACATTCCACAGTTTAATTTTATTATCCCAACTGCCACTAGCTAGAGTCTGTCCATCAGGGCTAAAACTAATCGTAGAAACTGCTTTATTATGTCCGGATAAGGTACTAATTACTGCTCCTGTAGAGACATTCCATAGTTTAATTGTGTTATCTAAACTCGCTGTAGCTAATGTATTACCATCAGGACTAAAAGCTACAGCCGCGATGCCATCTTTATGTCCTTTTAAAGTCCGAATCTCTTCCCCAGTAGAAATATTCCAAAGTTTGATATTTCTATCTGCACCACCACTAGCCAAGGTTTTACCATCAGGACTAAAGGCAACAGTCCAAATCCATTGTAAATGACCTTTTAGGGTGCGAATTTCTTGTTTAGTTTCTACATTCCAGAGTTTGATTGTCTTGTCATCACTCCCACTAGCTAAGGTTTTACCATCAGGACTAAAGGCGACAGAATTCACATCGCTAGCATGTCCTTTAAGGGTGTTACTTTGCTCAGGGTTATCTGTGATGTTTATTGGCTTGATAGGTTGAGAAAATCTAGTTGCTGGTTGTGAGCGAGAGTAGAAATAGCCAATGAATCCGAATAACAATAGCAAAATCCCTGCACCAATCAACCAAGGATTTTTTACCTTTGCTGTTTGGGTAGTTGCAGAACTGGAAATTATGGTATGTAGCAATGCTGCTGATGTCTGTTGTGGTGTTAAATCTTTGATAACTTCATCAGCAGATTGATAGCGTTGCTTAATATCTGTAGTTAATAGCTTATTAAGTACTCGATCTAAATCGACATTTGGAGAGACACCATTTCTCTGATTATGATTGACATATTGCTGCCAAGAGTTTACCCAACTATAGCCTTTTTGCATTAATAGTTGGGATGGGCGAATTTTAGTTAATAAATGAAAGCAAGTTGCACCTAAACTAAATAAATCGCTTGATGGATAAGCTTTACCATCCTGCATTTGTTCCATCGGAGTATAACCATGAGAGCCGATGGTTGTACCAATTTGTGTATGTACGGTTGCTGTTAATTGCTTAGACGAGCCAAAATCTATTAAAACTAATCGCCCATCGCTTTGACGGCGGATAATATTTTGCGGTTTAATATCTCGATGAATGACTCCGCGCTCGTGAATAAATTTGAGAATGGGAAGTAAATCTAACAAAAGTTGGATGATTTTTGTTTCATCATATATTGCACCTCGGCGTAATTCCTGCATCAAATTCTGCCCATCAATATATTGCTGGACTAAAAACAAATAATTGTCTTGTTCAAAGTAAGCTAAAAGCGTGGGAATTTGCGGATGTTCGCCTAATTTTTGCAGTTGTTTCGCTTCTTCTTTAAACAGTTCTACTGCTTTTTTTAAGGCAGCAGTTCCCTGAACTTTGGGTGCGAATTGTTTAACTACACACCATTCATTGAGTTTATCTACATCTTCCGCGAGATAGGTTCTTCCAAATCCACCTTCATCAGAAATGACTTTTATTACACGATAACGACCTCGTAAAAGTTCGATCAAGGGTGTATTGCAACTTTGGCAAACCTTGTTACTGTCAGGATTTTGCGGACTGAGACAATCGGGATTCAGACAGCAGCGCATACTGGAAATCCATATGCATATTGTGTATATATTAATTCATGACACATAATTTTGCTATAAAGTTGCTGATAATGATTATTTTGCATTCAGAAATTATTCTATAGGTAACTCAACAATTTAAAATTAAAAGTAACTTAGTCAAAGAGCGATCGCTTATAGCATCTTCTATCCTTATGGATTTAATTGAAACTTTCTATGTACTTTTAATAATCAGGGGTTAAACAAACTGCGATCGCATCTTGCTAAAGACATATATTTAAGAGGTGTGAGATAATGCCCCTAGCAAAACATCAAAAATTCCCTTTCCTGGCTCAATTAGCGATTTTCTTGACAATAGGTAACAGTTTTTTGGTAAGTAGTTTTTCTCTACCTATCAATGCTGTAGAAGTTCCCCTAGTTCTGCGAAAATTCATCATTGCTAAACCACCCGATGAAAGACAACCAGAAGCAGTAGAACAAGGAATTGAGCAAATTCCCACCTCTCAACCACCTGTAGCACCGCAACCTCGCCAATCTATTGATTCACCTCTACCTCCCCGCGTACCCCCGACAACTACAAATACAGCACCATCTCAACCTGTAAATCCAGCACCGCAGCCAAGACAAACTGTACCACCTCAACCTGTAAATCCAGCACCGCAGCCAAGACAAACTGCGCCATCTCAACCTGTAAATCCAGCACCGCAACCAAGACAAACTACGCCATCTCAACCTGTAAATCCAGCACCGCAACCAAGACAAACTACGCCATCTCAACCTGTAAATAATCGTTCTCCCCGTCCAGAGTCAGGACGGTATCAACCAACAACTAAACCACGTACAAATAACCAGCCAACTCGCGAAGTTTCGCCTGTTTCTCTACCCGCAAATCTCAATTACAAGCCAATTAACTTTGTTGATTTCGCTTTTGGGATTCTCAGCAAAGGTGATTTTCAATCTCAAGGTAGATATTATCACTTCTACCAATTTGAAGGCAGAGCAAATCAATTAGTGCAAATTCGGCTTGGTGGTAGCACTGATACGCGACGCTCAAATAATCTCAGTCTCAATCCTTATATGTTTCTGCTTGACCCAGATAATAATGTAATTGTCAAGCGCAGCAGTACACAAACAACAAATGGTATTAAAGATGCCTTTGTATTTGTCAGATTACCTGTTGACGGTACTTATACTATCGCCGTCACTAGTCGCAATCCTGGCGATACAGGCCGCTATAGTTTAGCACTGAGGAACGATCGCGCTAGCTATGTTTTAGACGAATCTGCGCAACTAACTGCCCAAAGTCTGACTTTAAAACAAAATAAAAGTCCTTACGATATTACCAAGTTTGAGGGCAAAAAAAATCAACTGGTTAGTATTCGTGCAGATAGCTTGTATGAGGAATTTTCCCCTTATTTAGTTTTGTTAAATTCTCAAGGTCAAATTATCGCTGCTGATAATGCTAATGATGGTAGATTTAGCGCCCTCATTGACCGTGCCAGATTACCTGGAGATGATACTTATTATGTGGTAGTGACCTCTGCTAATCCGCAGGAAAGGGGTAGATACAGATTGACTTTATATTAATTTGGGCATTGGGCATTGGGCATTGAAACAATTTTGGATTTTGGATTTGCGATTTTGGATTGGGTTTGAATCTAAAATCTAAAATCTAAAATCTAAAATTTCTTGTCCCTAATCTAATTTAACTGCTCAACTGGCCAAACTTTAATTTGACGGTCTTTACCGGCGCTGACAATGGTTTTACCATTGGGGTTAAAGGCTACAGCCCAAATTTTATTGGTATGTCCTTTAAAAGAGCGGATTTGTTTTCTTTCTAGCACATTCCAGAGTCTGACAGTGTTATCCCAGCCTCCACTGACAAGGGTTTTGCCATCGGGACTGAAAGCTACAGACCAAACTTTATTCGCATCGGCTTTGAGGGTACTGAGTTCTCGCCCTGTGCGCAAGTTCCACAGTTTAATTGTACCATCCCAACTCGCACTGGCAATAATTTTGCCGTTGGGACTAATCGCTATGGCATTGACTACATCGCTATGTCCTGCAAGACTTTGCTTAACAGAGCCATCAGCCAAATTCCATAGTTTAATTTTCTTTTCAAAATGATTTGTGCTAGCAAGGGTGTTGCCGTCTGGGCTAAAAGCTAGGGAATTGATAATATCACAATCCCCTTCTAGGGTGCGGATAACTTCTCCTGTGGTGACATTCCACAATTTAATCGTCTGATCCCAACCACCACTAGCTAAAGTATTGCCATCGGGGCTGAAGGCGACAGACTGAATTGAAAGTTTATGTCCTGTGAGAGTATGAAGTTCTGCACCTGTAGATAGATTCCACAGTTTGATAGTTTTGTCTATACTACCGCTAGCCAGGATACTTCCATCAGGGCTAAAAGCGATGGAATTTACCCAATTGGTATGACCAACTAAGGTACGCAGTTTCAAGCCAGTATTCAAATTCCACAATTTAATTGTGTTATCTGTACTGACGCTAGCAAGGGTGTTACCATCAGGACTTATGGCTACAGCTCTAACTGAGCCAGAATTTTCACTAAGATTTAAGATTTCTGATACTCGTTCATTAGTATCAGTCGAACTACTACCGGCAGCTAAGGGAACTTGCGAAGACAAAACCCCCCCGAATCCTAACACCAAGAAAGCTGTGGTTGTTAAGAATTTTAATTTTGAGTGAGTGAGATTTACAGACATCGCAGATCTCCCAGTATTACTGCCCGAATAATGCACAATAACATAGCTGGTACATCGCTAAAATTACTGAATATTATATTAAATTATTATGATGTGTGGTTACTTAACTTTATCTATGGCGACATTTGCCAAATCTTCATATTGTTGTCTTCGCTACCACTGATCAGGGTTTTGCTATCTGGGCTAAAGCTGAGAGAAGTGACGGTGTTTGTGTGGGCGTCTAGGGTAAGAATTTCTGCACCTGTGGTTAAATTCCATACTTTAATTGTGCGATCGCGGCTACCGCTAGCAAGGCTTTTTCCATCGGGATTTATAGCTAAAGATGTGACTGTATTATCATGCCCTACTAGTGTCCGAATTTCCATACCTGTAGTTAAATTCCACAGTTTAATTGTGGAATCGCGGTTTGCACTAACTAAAGTTTGACCATCAGGACTAATCGCTAAAGATGTAATCGTTTTGTTATCTCCTCTCAGAGTGCGGATTATGTAGCCTTTATCTAAATTCCATAATTTGATAGTTTTATCAAAGCTACCGCTAGCCAGAGTTTTTCCATCTGGACTCATAGCCAGAGAACGCACCCAGAATTCATGTCCTAGCAAGGTAGTAATTTCTCTACCGGTGTTTAAATTCCAAACTTTGATGGTGCTGTCATCGCTACCGCTAACCAAAGTGTGACCATCTGGGCTAATAGTTAAAGCATGAATTGAGTCAGTATGTCCCACCAAGGTGCGAATGAGCTTACCTGTTGCCACATTCCAGACTTTAATGGTGTTATCATCACTCCCACTGACCAATTTTTTGCCATTAGGGCTAAAAATGACCGCATTTACTCTTTGGGAATGACCCTTAAAGTTAAAGATAACTTGACCTGTGGCGAGATTCCATAATTTAATAATGCGATCGCTATTACTAGCCACCAATTGACCATCAGGACTAATCGCTACCGATAAAACCCCATTTGTACTGACTTGTAGGGTATTAACTAAAGAAATTTTCGCTAATGAGGTCGATGTTTGCGACTGCTGAGTTAAAACAGCTTCGGTATTTCGCGGACGATTATTTTGTTGACTGAGGCGAGACAATAAAATATTTTGTAAATCGAGAAATGGTTTATACCAAAAGTCACCAAAGCCAAATAACAAGAAAACAGCAGAAGTTAAGACTAATAGCCTCAAAAAACTATATTTTTTCGGTAAATATTGTGTTTGAGTCTTTGGTATTTTAGCCGAAGATTTAACTATAGGTAACAGTCGCTTTTGTTGTTTTTGTGACAAATCACGAATAACTTCATCAGCAGATTGATAACGCTTATGGATATCTTTTTGCAACAGCTTATCCATTACCCGATCTAATTCTGAAGACAGGGGTTTACGCAAATATTGTCGCCAATTTGTCACCCAAGAATAGCCATGTTCCGTCCACAATTGAAACGGAGAAATACCCGTCAGTAAATGAAAACAGGTAGTCCCCAAGCCAAATAAATCGCTAGCAGGATAAGCCTTCCCATCGCGAATTTGTTCGATAGGGGAGTAACCATGAGAACCAATGGAAGTACCAATTTTATTTTGGACTCTAGCTGTTAATTGCTTAGAAGAACCAAAATCAATTAAACATAAACCTCCATCACTGTGACGGCGAATAATATTTTCCGGTTTGAGATCCCGATGAATTACACCGCGCTCGTGAATATATTTCAGGATAGGTAATAAATCCAGCAAAAATGCGTGAATATCCTGATTTTTATAGGTTTTACCCTGCTGTAACTCCATTAACAAATTCTGACCATTGATAAATTGTTGTACTAAATACAAACAATGGTCTTGTTCAAAATAAGCCAATAAAGTCGGAATTTGCGGATGTTCTCCGAGTTGTTGTAGTCGTTTAGCTTCTTCAGCAAATAACTCCATCGCTTTTTTTTGCGACCAAGTTCCTTGAAACTTTGGAGCTAATTGTTTCACTACACAGCGTTCGTGTAATTTATCGACATCTTGAGATAAATAAGTTCTACCAAATCCCCCCTCATCCGAAAGGACGCGAATAACACGGAAGCGATTTCTTAACAGTCCTGAGAGTGGGGTGTTACAGGCTTGGCAAAACTTATTTTCATCGGCATTGAGTGGATTTGAGCAATCAGGATTTAAGCAGCAGATCATGAGATGACAGGCGCTACTGCATGACAAATTATGCTAAGTTGTACCCGCAATTTCCCTAGTTTTAGACTAGCTTTTGTTTACTGATGGTAGATTATCCCTGTTTTGGAAACGGGGAGTTACTTAAGATAGTCAGCGTTTGTAGATTATAGTCAATTTTCTCTTAATTGAGGAAAATTACAAGAGCTAAAATAATTATTTGTTGATGATATAATAATCAAATTTTTTGTTAGGGGCTAGGAGGACAACTTGTAGAGACGCGATTAATCGCGTCTCTGCCCCATGCCCTTATTTTTTATTTCCTCGCGCTTTCCATTCGCGAATAGCGATCGCAGTTCTTTGCGCAGGTGTTAAGTATGTTTGCGTAACTTCTGGTTGTTTATATGTCTTGGTTCTCGGTGGTTGGGTAGTTAAACAGTTTGTTAAAGTCGGTAAATAATTTTCTAATTCCAAGGCTCTCAGTACTTCTTGAGCCGACTTAAACCGCTCTTTTAGGGAAATTTTTACCATTTTGCCCAATATCTGCGCAAAACTATCACTTACCTTGACTTCTTTTTGCCAGGAAATCTCACCAGTATCATGATCGTAGGAAAGTTCTAAAGGGCTTTTACCAGTGAGTAAATAAATACAAGTCACTCCCAAAGCATAAATATCACTGGCATAAACTGGAGTTAAAGAAAACTGTTCTGGTGGCGCATATCCCATTGTGCCGACAAAATTAGTAGTCGCTTGACGATGAATTGAGTTTTGTTCAGCGTTGACTAATTCCTGTTTCACCGCACCGAAATCAATTAACACAATTCGCTCATCATCTTCGCAACGCAACAAGTTATGCGGTTTGATATCGCGATGAATTACGCCATGTTGATGGAGATATTTTAATACTGGTAATAATTCCTGCAAAAATTGTTTCACTGCGGCTTCACTCTTCGTTCCGCTTTTCTTTACTTCCCGCGCTAAAGTAGAACCACGGATATATTCTTGAACTAAATAAAACTCTCCCTTAATTTCAAAGTAGTCTAACAACATGGGAATTTGCGGATGACTACCTAGTTCGCCCAAAGCTTTGGCTTCTTTTTTAAAGCGCTGACAAGCCCTTTCCCAACTTTTGATACTGGTAACCTTTGGGCAAAGTTGTTTAATTACACACAAAGGCTTACCAGGTAATACCGCATTCTTGGCTAAAAAGGTAATCCCAAAGCCACCTCTACCTAAAACTTTGAGAATTTCATAGCGATCGCGAAATCTTTCGGAAGAGCCACACATGCGACCGAGCCGAGTTTCCTGTAAAATCCACTCGTGCAGCTGGGTTAATTGTGGCGGAAATCGATTCATCGCAACAAAGGCCAATCTTGATAGTCTTTAATTTATCTATAAAAGTAATCCTCTGTCAGTATGATTACTATATCTTTGCAGAATCCTGATTTATACCCCCACTTAACGCCAAAATTCTCTATCAAAAATTCATATTCATGAGTAAATTTACTATGGTTGTAAATATAACTGTGGAAAAGTAAAGGAATTGTACGCTAATGGACAATTGGTTAGTTATCAATTGGCACGCAATTTTTGTTCCGAGTATCAGCGTGCTGGAATTGATTATCAGGGGATCTTTAGTTTATTTGGCGTTGTTTTCGGTACTGCGCTGGCTACCTAGCCGACAAATGGGAACTTTAGGAATTACCGACTTACTGGTAGTTGTATTGTTTGCAGAAGCCGCCCAAAATGCAATGGCGAGTAATTATACATCGATTACCGAAGGAGCAATTCTGGTAGGAACTGTGATTTTTTGGAGCTATTTGCTTAACTGGTTGGGTTACAAACTGCCGCAGTTTCAGCGCTTACTTAATCCCCCGCCCTTGCTGTTGGTAAAAAATGGCAAAATGATTCACCGACATCTCGAACGAGAATTAATTACAGAAGATGAGTTAATGAGTAAGTTACGCCAGCAAAGTATCGAATATTTGGAAGATGTGAAGTTAGCATTTATGGAAGCTGACGGTAGCATTAGCGTCATCACCTCCGATAGCAAAACTAATTTGATTACTTCCGAAAAAAATAAATCAAAAAGCGATCTGTCCTAATAAAAATGTAAAATATGACGGTTGTATTCTGTGGCGGATTGTGATTGATCGTTATACCTTGCCCGAAATGGGTAATCTTTGGAGTGAAGCCTATAAGCTAGAAACTTGGTTACAAGTAGAAATTGCTGTTTGTGAAGCACAAGCTGAGTTGGGTTACATTCCGGCTGAGGCGGTTGCAGAAATTAAAGCCAAGGCGAATTTTGATCCCAAGCGGGTGTTAGAAATTGAGGCTGAAGTCCGCCACGATGTGATTGCTTTTTTAACAAATGTCAATGAATATGTTGGTGATGCTGGACGTTATATTCACCTGGGCTTAACAAGTTCGGATGTGTTAGATACAGCTTTAGCATTGCAATTGGTAGCCAGTTTAGATGTCATACTGCAACGTCTAGAAGATTTAATTCAAGCTATTCGCAATAAAGCCAAAGAACACCGTTATACGGTGATGATTGGTCGTTCTCACGGGATTCATGCCGAACCGATCACCTTTGGTTTTAAACTAGCTGGGTGGTTAGCTGAGGTATTGCGCCACGAAGAACGGTTACAAACGCTGCGCAAAACAATCGCTGTAGGTAAGATTTCTGGCGCAGTGGGAACCTATGCAAATATTGAACCACGTGTAGAAGCGATCGCTTGTCAAAAACTCGGACTCAAACCAGATACCGCCTCTACACAAGTTATCTCCCGCGACATCCACGCCGACTATGTACAGCAATTAGCCTTAGTCGCCGCATCAATTGAACGGTTTGCAGTGGAAATTCGTAACCTGCAAAAAACCGATGTTCTGGAAGTGGAAGAATTCTTCGCTAAAGGGCAAAAAGGTTCCTCTGCTATGCCACACAAACGTAATCCCATCCGTTCTGAACGCCTAACAGGGATGGCGCGACTAGTGAGAAGCCATGCAGGTGCAGCTTTAGAAGATGTAGCCCTATGGCACGAACGAGATATTTCTCACAGCTCTGTAGAACGGGTAATTTTGCCAGATGCTTGCATTTTAACCCATTTCATGCTGCATGAAATTACCGACTTAGTAACCAACCTGCTGGTGTATCCAGAGAACATGCAACGCAATCTCAACTGCTATGGCGGGGTAGTATTTAGCCAGAAAGTGCTACTAGCCTTAGTAGAAAAGGGAGTTAACCGGGAAGAAGCTTATGCGATTGTCCAATCAAATGCACACGCCGCTTGGAATAAACCAGAAGGAAACTTCCACGACTTAATTACCAAAGACCCCCGCGTCACCGCAAAGTTAACCTCAGCAGAAATTGAGTTATGTTTTGACCCCCAACAACATCTGCGGCACTTAGAACAAGTTTATCAACGACTAGGGATTTAAGAATGGGGCATGGGGCAAGAGTCAAGAGTCAAGAGTCAAGAGTCAATGGTCAATGGTCAATGGTCAAGAGTCAATAATCATTTATTTTCCTCCTTGTCCTCCTTGTCCCCCTTGTCCTCCTTGTCCCCCTTCCCTTGTCCCCCTTCCCCCCTTCTACCCACAAACAGAATTTTTTGTTGTAAAATATTATATAGCTGATATACTTACCCGCTTAAATCTGCTACTTCAATTAATTTTATTAAAAGCCTATTAAATAGCGCTTCTAGTGCCGTGATTATCGATATCCTAGCCGCACTTTCTGCTTCTGCGGCAGCAGGCATCAGAATAGGTTTACCCCTACTCATTATGGGATTTTTGCACGGAGTTCAGCTGTGGTCAAAAGTCCCGATTTTGTCCTATATTTCGCCACCATTGTTGATCGGCTTGTTCAGTATCTGGTCTTTAGTGGAACTGGTGGCTTCTAAAAGACGCTTGGGGCAAAGAGTTATACAAATATTTGAGTTAATATTTTCCCCAATTGTCGGCGCAATTCTCGGTTTAGCGGCTTGTTCCACAGCTATATTACCCCATTGGCTAATTGCTGTGATTTGTGGTTTATTAGCTTTGGTATTCCAACTCGTGCAAGTTGGCTGGTTTTATCGCTTGCGTGGTTTACCGTTGTGGGCAACATTTCTGCAAGATTTTTTGTGTGTAGTTTTAATTATCTTTGCCTTTCGTGCCCCTTGGCCAGGAGGATTAATTACTTTTATCCTCCTTTGGTTTGCAATTCACAGTGCTAAACAATGGTATGACTGGTATTGGCAATATCGCCGTCAGCAGTCAAAAAGGTAATACCAATTCTCTGTAAACTTGCACTTAATACTTGCTTCTTTTCTCTTGGCGTACTTGGCGTCTTGGCGGTTCCATTAAATAAATATTACAGCATCTTCCTGTAAATAGACCACGCTGTAGGGGCACGGCACCAGTAAAATTATTGTGTGTACCAAAAGATTGTCAATGCCGTGCCCCTACCACAGATGTGGTTCAAATAGGTGAAAACTGCTGTAACCTATGCGCTAGAAAGCACAGAACAGTTAGCGATGTGCATCTTAGGTCAAAGCAGCAATGGGCATGACGAAAGTTAGGCATTTGAGTGTAAACCCAAATACCTAAAGATTAAAGCCTATTGAAAATTATTAGGCTTGATTACACGTACCTCTGCGTTCTCCGGTTGAGGAGTTTGACAAGGGCAATTAGGTGGAGTCGTTGCCGGAGGTCGAACCAACGAAAGCAGCAATGGAATGGTTGTACTCAGTAGAGTTTTACTGACAACCAGCCGAAAACGAACCCTCACGCGAGGGTTGACTCTTTTTGATTTTTGTGGCACTATGATAAAATACTTCTGCCTTATAGACAGGGCAAGTTAAAAACAATATTTAAAGCAATCCCGTTACACAAAAGCCTGGCAGCACAAGTTTAGCGGGGTTTCTGCTTTAAAATTATCTAGAAACTACCGTACCAAAAATTACACGCGAAATCCACCGTAAGCTTCTAAGAATTTAGGTATAAATTTAAAAGATATACGTAGGGCATTATCTAATATACAGGTAATAGAAACATACTAAATTATTAATCTAACGCCGTCAAGTAGCCCCAATAATTTTTTTGAGGTCAACCAAAAACCATTAAAACTGCTGAGAAAACCTCAACCGCGCAAAACGGTTATCCAGCATTACCTACCCCAAATGCTTGCGATCAATAAGTTGTAACTTTCATCCCACAAGCGTTTCTTATTTTTTGATTTCTTACTACTGAGCGATCGCATTGGGTATGACTATGGTAATACCTGCCAAATCTTGATGATGCCATCCTGACTCCCACTAGCAAGAGTTTTTCCATCTGGGCTAAAAGCAACAGACCAAACTTGTTCTTTTTGCGCCATGAACGTACTCATCAGTTTGCCAGTACTAAGATTCCATAGCTTGATACTTCCATCTTGGCTACCACTAGCGAGAGTTTTTCCATCTGCACTGAAAGCAACCGCTCTCACTTCACCTTCATGACCAGTTAAAGTATTGATAAGTTTGCCAGTACTAACATTCCACAACTTAATAGCCTTGTCACGAATACCAATAGCTAAAATTTTTCCATCTGCACTGATGGCGACATCGTTAATTAATGATTGAGCATCGAAACTGCGGAGAAATTTACCACTATTAATATTCCACAAATTAATCGCGTTACCTGAACCATTTCTCGCAAATAAAGTCTGACCATCTGGGCTAAAAACGATGGGTACAGATTTGAAGTTATCAAATCCCTTTGTGGCAGCATTAGAATCATCAGGGATAGGAATGATTTTTCCAGTACGCCAATTCCACAACCTTATGTTAGCGCCTTGGTCAAGACCACTAGCTATTGTCTGCCCATCGGGGCTAAATACTATATCAATGACTGGTTGGGAATGCTGAAGGGTACGGATTAGTTTTCCTGTGTCAACATTCCATAAATTTAGATTTCCATTCTGACTCCCACTAGCCAGAATTTTACCATCTGGGCTAAAGTTAACAGCCCAAGCCTGTCCGGTAAAGGTACGGATAAGCTTTCCAGTGCTGGGATGCCAAAGTTTAACGGTTTTAGTACCAGCACTGGCCAGAAGAGTAGAAACATCAGGATTGTTTGCTTTCACCACTTCTGGAGAATAAGCAACAGAGTAACCTGAATCTGATGCTGTTGAAAGCTTGCGTAGTGGTTGACTATTTTGGGAAGATTGGCTAACTGAGTCCTGAAATTTGGCAGTCAATGTAGTGCAACCGCAAACAGTAGTCGTGACTAAGGTAAGAGTCCATACTGTGAGTACTTTCCCAAAGATTTGGTTGCGAGTCATTGTAGGTTTGCACCTCAAGGGTTGTATATGACTCGACTCATTCCACAACACACTGTTCCGTTGTCACCTTGACTGTGCTTTGCAGTTACAACAGTCCAATCATATGCAGTAGTCCGCGACCGGTAACTAGCTCGATAATTAAAGCAATAAATCCGAGCATGGCAATCCGGCCATTCCAGACTTCGGCGCTGGTGGTGATACCCCATTCCCAACGCTCTTGGGGATACATTTTCACCTTTTTCTTCATTTGAGTGACTTGGGACAGCTTGAGACTGGGTTTCTGCAAGGAATCAATCACTAAATCTGCCAAGGCTCTAATAAATACGGGATGGGTATTAGGAGCAGGTGCGCGGCGGAAGTTGTGAATTCCCGCTTCTTCAGCAATTTCCCGATATTCAATGTCGATTTCTTGTAATGTCTCAATATGCTCTGAGACAAAACTGATAGGTACGACAACTATATCCTGAACGCCTTTGGCTCCTAACTCTTTCAACGCATCTTCTGTGTATGGCTGCAACCACTCTACCGGGCCGACACGACTTTGATAAGCCAAGGTGTGAGCATTAGGACGGTTGAGGGTACGCATAATCAGAACTGTACATTCCTCAATTTCTTGCTGATAAGGATCGCCTGCTTCTTCAACATAGCTTTTTGGTACGCCATGAGCGCTGAAGAAAATGTGAACTTCATCAGGGTTAGGAAATTGATCGAGTTCTTGCGCAATGAGTTGTGCCATTGCTTGGAGATAATTACTTTGTTTATACCAAGAAGGAATAACAGTGTATTCAGCAGGCTGAAGTTTGGGATTTTCTTGCCAAAGTCTTTCTAATAGTCGGAAGCTAGAACCACTAGTACTAATAGAAAATTGGGGATACAGAGGTAAAATTACCAACTGTTCAATTTTATCTTGAGTTAAAAGCGCGATCGCTTCTTCGGTATAAGGATGCCAATAACGCATTCCCACATAGATATTAGCTTCTTGCCCCAAATCTTTCAGTTGTTCTTTGAGCGCTTCGCCTTGCGCTTCTGTAATCCGGCGCAGTGGCGAACCACCCCCGATATGCTTGTAGTTTTCTTGCGATGTCTTTGTCCGCCGGGAAGCAATGAACCAAGCTAGGGGTTTTTGCAGCCAACGAAAGGGTAGGCGAATAATTTCCGGATCGGAAAACAGGTTAAATAAAAATGGCCCTACATCTTCTAGCTTATCTGGCCCGCCGAGATTGAGTAATAAGACGCCTACACGACCCATAGCAGTTATTTTCCCCCAACCTTTTCAGTTTTTTTTACTAATGTTAACAATATATCTTTATTAAATATAAAGGTTAACAGGACGCAATGATGTCATGGCAACAATTTTAAGGGAATGGAGTTACCGCTATCAATGGCTATATGATGGCATTTCTGGTTTAGCGGCGTTAAGTATAGGCGGTGAAACTCGGTTTCGCCAATTAGCTTTGCAAGGGTTAACAATCAACTCACAGACGCAAATTTTAGATTTATGTTGTGGTAGCGGTCAAGCGACGCAATTTTTAGTGAAATCTTCACAAAATGTAACAGGATTAGATGCCTCTCCCTTATCTTTAAATCGGGCCCGGCAAAATGTACCTAGTGCTGTTTATGTAGAAGCTTTTGCCGAAAACATGCCCTTTACAGATGGTGAGTTTGATGTAGTGCATACGAGTGTGGCGCTACATGAGATGGAAAGCGAGCAATTAGGCAATATTTTGAGGGAAGTTTATCGAGTACTTAAACCAGGGGGTATATTTACCTTAGTAGATTTTCATGCTCCTACTAATCCTCTATTTTGGCCTGGGTTATCACTATTTTTGTTGTTGTTTGAAACCGAGACAGCTTGGCAGTTATTAAAAACTGATTTACCTAGCTTATTAGCAGAAATCGGGTTTACAGTCCCTGAACCCAAGTTATATGCAGGTGGTAGTTTACAGGTAATTCAAGCACACAAACCATCATGAAGCTCAAAAATTTAACAGTTCGCGGAAGTCCCCACCCTCAGCGCAGCAGGGTGGGGTAGTGACGCTTGCGACGACGAAAACATCTCCGAGCGATATCAACCGTCAGGTTGATTAGGGAGTGAGATGGTTGTTAGCGAAGCGGTAGCGACGAAGGAGCGTCGGAGTCGTCAATAGCTGGACTTGGTAGTCGGTCAATCCAGTCTTCAATCAATTGTGTCATCGTTTTTTCTTTGCTATTAGCATATAGTTTAAGCTTGTTGTATCTACGCTCAGACATCCGAAAACGTAATGATTTCTCTTTCATGGGTGTGTACACGTTACGCCATTTCTATGCTAATATATAAATGGTTGTTGACCCACCCACACGGCTCATAACAAACGGTCACAGTAGCGGCTCGACGGTGCGATTCGTTCACTCGAAATGAATATATGTTCAAGGATGAGTGACAGGTAGAAACAACCTGATAACTGATTGACTATGAGGGTGACTAACCCAGAAATCCTAAAGTATGGATTAGAAGTCCCTTCCCTTAGGTGCAAAGGTGAAAGCATCATCCCCAGGCTCGCGACTAGCCATCAACGCCTGAAGCGGGATGAAAAGGAGTAAGACTGATAGCCTAAATCGGTTCCCTTCTAGCAGGAACTTAAGAGTAGCACAAGCGAAAATGCATATGAGATGTCGTCACGCTAAACCAGTGGAATAAGGCTTACACACTGGAGCCAAAAGGCAAAGGATAAAAGGGCTAGCAACCGTAGATTGACTAGCAAGCACTCCCAATAAACCCGGCATAGAGCATTACTCTAAAAGTTCAAAACAATGGTCAATCGGAACGAAATAACCTACTTGTTTGCTCTTGGATGGTCGATACCAAGCAGGTGCTAACCGTATGCAACAGTTAGGAAAGATTGAATTAGAAGCGAACGCCTTGGGGCACTGCCACGACACAAAAACAGTTAATGATGGTTTAGCTGGAGGTATGCACTTGGACAAGCACCAAATTACTGAGGAGCCGGATGAAGGGAAACTTTCACGTCCGGTTTTGAAGACAAGTCGCTCTGGTGACGGAGCGGCTTAGTTTAATCGCGACCTCGTCTAAGAGCGTGAGAAAGGGGGAAAGACCTCGGTCACTGGTTCGCATGATTGCGCTCTGCGGTAAAAAATAAGCCACACAGAGGTGTACGTCCAAGTAATAAAACTGCCTGCGGGAGGCGGGCGGCTGCGCGGGTTCTCCCCATGAGGAGATAAAGGTAGCAATACCAGAAACGCTGTGTAAGACCATAATCGGGTTCAGTCCCGAATATCCTTGTGATATACCCAACGTGGCAACGGCGAATGAGACGCGAAACGTTGATGGTTGTTTTGATGAGCGATACGCAAAGAGCGAAGCAAGCCGGAGTACTTCACTGCCCTTGTGTTCTCCCCAAGGGCATTAAATTAAAATTGTTGACGAAAATGAGAACAACTACGCAACTATGCTATGTGCGCAGCTTTTTGCTTGCGCTTCATCCACAAACCCAAACCAGCTGCAACTATAGTACTACCAATAGTTAGAGGCTCAGGAACCGATGGTGGTTCTAGCGCGATCGATGTACTAATTGAAAAATTAGATTTAGTTGTGTGTCGTTCTGCAAAGAAGAGATTGAAATCATAAGTTTTCCCAGCAATCAGACCTAGAGTATCAAGATTTACGCTTCCTGTCTGTATTTGGTGAACGCCACCGAGATCTATGGCTAGTTTCTTATCAATGAAAACCCACAGATCGTCATCTCCACTAAATGTAAAGATTTGTCCAGGTTGATAAGTAAACTTAGAAGCAATTTCGTAAGTAAAGTGATAGTTGTGCTTACGTCCCTGATTACCCAATAGCTCACCATCAATGGGGAAGAAATTGTTGTTAGTATACGAGTAAATACCAGGAGGATTACCAGTATCGTCTAAGGTAATACTATACTGTTTACTTTGATTCACACCTGAAACATCTCGATACCATTGGTCAAAGTTTTCTTGACCGCTAGTTGTTGGGTTATCTGCTTGACCTGCATATACTGGCTTACCGTCTGCACCTAGTATTGATTGCACAATACCTTTATCGCTCTTAATTAATTTTTCAAAGTCTGGATGGGTATCGTTAAAGTCGCGAATTGTGCCTGTTAAGGTGATGGTAGCAGCATTGGCAGAAGATGCAGCGAACATCGCCATGATACTTACACCCAAAGCTTGTAGTAATACAGTGGGTTTCATCATTAATTAATTTCTCCAAATTGCTAATTGTTCACAACAGAAATGAAAATTCTGCTGATATGTAACCTGAAAATACATTGTCAATTCTGTGGTAAGAAAATTTCTTACTTACACAAAAAATCACGGCTGAGAAAATCTTGATGCAAGTCGTGAAGTAGATGAGATGTTTGAGATAAATCCAAAAAATTAGTTTCACCTAAATTTCCTGAATCTCAGTAATATTTCGGTCAGGTAGCCCTGTATCTTTACATCATTTTATAGATAAGTACGTTTGTTTAACAACAATAAAACTGTGTCTATACAATTTCTTTATCAAAAAAACACACAGTATTTTTTTATTTTTAGACAATTTTGAATTATGTTTAGCACCCATTAATTAGTTATATGAAGGTTATTTGCTAGTTAACAAAAGGTAAAAAATACTCCTCTACGCAGTTAAGCTCAGAGGAGTGATTTGGGGGAAAGACTTGGATCGTAGACAGTGTAAAGCTTATTGCCAGATATAGATCAGAATGAACAAAACAATCCAGATAACATCGACAAAGTGCCAAAACAGTGAAGTTGCATTTACACCAAAGTGGCCGTTGTCGTAATTACCAGGAAGAAAAGAGCGAATCAAAATGATTAGCTGCAATAAAATACCGGTGAATACGTGCAAACCGTGGAAGCCTGTTAGGAGATAGAACATGCCACCAAACGTCCCGGAAGTAAAGCCAAAGGCTAGTCCGTGCCATTCAATCGCCTGTCCTAGCAAAAAGTAGCTACCCATAGCCATTGTGGCTGCGAGAAACAGACGAAATTTTAATAAATCATGGCGTTGTAGGGCGCGTTCTGCCAGGTAAATCACAAAGCTACTAGAAACCAGAATAATTGTATTGATTGCTGGGTCTTTAATTTCTAAACCAGAAACCCCAGCTGGTAACCAATTAGGCGTGGTGATTTTGTAAACGATATAGCCAGCGAAAAAACTCAAGAAAATGACGCTTTCTGAGATTAAGAAGACAATAAAGCCAAACATTTTATTGCCTTCTTCATCGTGAGTATGCTCACCATCTAGGTGATGCAACTCCTCAGTGGTAATATAACTATCCATTGGTTAAATTCTCCTTGACCTTACAGACTGCGGCAATTTAGGGGTTAGGGGCTAGGAAACAGAGCTAGCTAGTAGGTTGGGTTGAGGAACGTAGACCTGTTCGCGGAGCGTTCTCGTTCCCTCGAAGAGGGTTCCCGAAGGGTAGAGTAGGGGCTTCCCGCAGGGTAACCCAACATTTACGTAACTTCGTTGGGTTGCGCTTACTTTCCACAACCTACTAGTAGTCTGTCAATTTTGTTTTGAGGAATTTTTGGTAGTGCGGGCAGCGTTCGACTGAGCGCTCACGCCGAAGTCTTGCCCGCGTGAGCGAGACGCTCACACTACTGTCCCTCATTTCAACCCTGACAGACTACTAGCCCCTATTGCATTACTTATGACTGGGACTGTTGATGAGCCTGAAGAGTTAAGGGTTCAGACTTACCGTAGCCGTAGGGTTCGCTAATGACGATGGGGATTTCTTCAAAGTTTTCTACTGGGGGTGGTGAAGAAACTAACCATTCCAACCCAATCGCCCGCCAGGGATTGCTGAGTGCTTTCGGCCCATGCATCCAAGAAACAATCATGTTGAAGATGAAGGGCAAAGTAGACATACCTAAGAGGAAGGAACCAAGACTAGCGATGATGTTCCAAAATTCATATTCTGGGGCGTAGGAGGAAACCCGGCGTAACATCCCTTGCAATCCTAAGGGGTGCATGGGTAAAAAGTTGAGGTTCACGCCAATGAATGTTAACCAAAAGTGCAATTTACCCCAGCTTTCGTAATACATCCGACCGGTCATTTTGGGGAACCAGTGATAGAAGGCTGCATACAAGCCCATTGTCACGGTACCGAAGAGTACATAGTGGAAGTGACCGACAACAAAATAGGTGTTGTTCACATGTACGTCTACAGGTACGGAGGAAAGCATAATACCAACGATACCGGCGAAGACGAACAAAATTAATCCCCCAAGGGCAAATAGCATGGGTGTGGTGAGTCGCAATTTACCACCCCAAATGGTTGCTACCCAAGCAAAGACTTTGATACCAGTGGGTACGGATACTAACATCGTCGTCAACATGAACAGCATCCGCATCCAAGCAGGTGTACCACTGACATATAGATGGTGTACCCAAACAATGGCACTAACTACGGCAATTAAGAGAGAAGAAACTGCAACTACTTTGTAACCGAATAAAGGTTTACGGCTATATACGGGGAAGATTTCCGAGAAAATACCAAAGATAGGCAGAATAATCACATATACGGCTGGGTGGGAGTAGAACCAGAAGTAATGCTGGAACATAACTGGATTCCCACCTTTGCTGGGGTCGAAAAAGGCTGTACCAGCAGTGAGGTCAAGTAACAGCATGACTGCGCCAGCAGTCAAGGCAGGTAGACCGAAAAGTTGGATGATTTGGGCGCTTAATACTGCCCAAACGAAGAGGGGCATCCGGAAGAAGGTCATGCCTGGGGCCCGCATTTTGACGATGGTGGTGACAAAGTTAACTGCCCCCATAATCGAGGAAACACCGGATATGGCAACTGCTAATAACCAGATGACTTGACCGTTAATTAAATGACCTGTGGGATTTTGCAGACTGACTGGTGGATAAGCCCACCAACCTGCTTGGGCAGGGCCGCCGGGAACAAAGAAACTAGCCATTAAGAGAATGCCAACAACTGGCACCATCCAAAAGGCGATCGCATTTAGGCGGGGAAAGGCCATGTCTCGCGCCCCAATCATCAGAGGCACTAAATAGTTAGCAAATCCTACAAGAGATGAGCGTACAAGGGACATCTCCAGATATTGCAAGACAGAACGGTCTTAAAGCTCAATTAATGTCCTCATAGAGAAGTCATTGAGAAGCCCACACTCACCCTGAAAGGGGAGTGTGTGGAGTACGTCACTTTAAGCGCCAGTTATCAAATAATTTTTTGGATCAGAGTTTTTCCAAGATATTTTCGTATACAGTACAAAATTCTGCTTTTAAACATGCTGTCTCAAGGTAAAGACAACATGGGGGAATATATAAAATCTTATTTTAATTGTTGCTACTGGCACTATTGATGTAGTTTCTGCAAAAGTTAGGAAGTGGTTGGTTTAGTTGACGGTTGACGGTTGACAGTTAACTGCTAAACTAACTCAACAAGTCTTTACCGTCACCAGTCATCAGTCATCAGTCATCAGTCACCAGTCAACATCGCATTATCCGCAGGTAATTCTAATACACGCAATAATTGAAACCTCGCTTGCCAACCCTGCGCTTTTAAAGTTTGGTTATAACGCACACGCTTTCCAATCGCATAGCGGATAGTTTTAGCTGCAACAAAAGTTCCTCTTCCCCTATCAACTCGTAATAATCCCTCATTTTTTAAGAGTGCGATCGCTTGTCTAATAGTATGGCGATTGACTGCAAACTGTTCCGCTAACTTGGTTTCCGTTGG
>NZ_CAWPNJ010000084.1:0-19465 GCF_963889195.1 Calothrix sp. FACHB-168 | reverse complement strand
TTGAGTTGGTTAATCTCCCCTTGTTGCTGATTATGTTGGTTTTTTAGTTCTTGAACTTGATTAGATAAATCCTGTTTGAGTTGGTTAATCTCCCCTTGTTGCTGATTATGTTGGTTTTTTAGTTCTTGAACTTGATTAGATAAATCCTGTTTGAGTTGGTTAATCTCCCCTTGTTGTTGATTATGTTGGTTTTGTAGATTTTGAACTTGATTAGATAAATCCTGTTTGAGTTGGTTAATCTCCCCTTGTTGTTGATTATGTTGGTTTTGTAGATTTTGAACTTGATTAGATAAATCCTGTTTGAGTTGGTTAATCTCCCCTTGTTGTTGATTATGTTGGTTTTGTAGATTTTGAACTTGATTAGATAAATCCTGTTTGAGTTGTTTAATCTCCCCTTGTTGCTGATTATGTTGGTTTTTTCGTTCTTGAACTTGGTTAGATAAATCCTGCTTGAGTTGGTTAATCTCCTCTTGTTGCTGATTATGTTGGTTTTTTCGTTCTTGAACTTGATTAGATAAATCCTGTTTGAGTTGATTAATTTCTCCTCGTTGCTGATTATTTTGAGTTTTGAGTGTTTGAATTTCACTCTTTAATTCAGCTACTTCTTGAGATAAATTCTCTGCATTAACTGGCGGTAACGGTTCGTTCATAGTTGTTCCTGGTTTTTGGGTAATTTTTGAAATGCTATTTTTTAGTTCATTTACATCAAGAGATATCCTTTCCAATAATAGTAAAATCTCTTGATTATGCCAATTGATGTCAGTTTTTATCGATAATTCGTCTATGATCTGTTGTTTGATATAAACAACAAAATTATTAATTATTTTTTGTAAAAGATAAGTATTTTTATTCTCCAATCTTAGTAAAACTATGATTGATTCAATCATTTTATCAATTCCCCCCTGCTCTGGTGGAGCAGGAGTTATGGGAATATCAGGAATCAAAGTAATAGTAGTTTTTCCATCCTTATAATTTGTAATTTTGGCTTTGATTTCCGGAGGTATTTGACGAATATTGATTCGGAAGTTACCAATTTTATGACTTCCTTGATTTATTTTTCTATCGTTACTAACAGAATTGTCATGCTCGTCAACTATCGTATTTTCATTATGCATAAACAACTCATTTATTTAATTGATAATCTAGTAATCCCAAAGCATCACGCAAATTCAACTTACCAAACCCCCCTTTATGACTTTTAAAACGAGTATCAAATTTATCAGAACTATGCTTGAGAATATGTTTAATTTGGCTGTCTGATAGAATAAATCCTCGCTTTTTGAGAGAGTAAGATTTAAGTAGAGCTACTGCACCAGCAACAAAGGGGGAAGCATGAGAAGTCCCGGTCGAAAAACCATATTTATTATCCAAATATGTGCTGTAGATATTAGTTCCTGGAGCGGTTAAAACGACTTGTTTCCCATAGGTTGAGAAATGAGTAACTTTACCTCTTTCATCAAACGCTCCAACAGTAATTACGTAAGGTAAAGCACCTGGATAATAGAGTTGATTGTTGCCGCTATTACCTGATGCAGCCACAATGGTCACTCCCTTCTGTTGAGCATAATCGACCACTTCTTGGTGAGGCAACTTACCCCCGGTATGCTGAATTCCCAGACTCATATTGATAACATTTGCACCCTTGTCAATTGCCCACTTAATGCCGCTATTGATGTTGTCCACCAAACCGGCTCCTACCCGCTTACCACCCTGTTCCATCGCTCCTAACACCCGCACGGGTAAAATCTTACACTTAGGTACTACTCCCAAGGGCATGTTAATTCCCTTAGCGGCAATTATTCCTGCTACATGAGTTCCATGTCCTACCTCATCATCTGGTATATCATCGTAGCCAAGATAATCACCGACAAACTTTCCTGCCCCATCGATAATGTCCACAAAGTCGTACCCTGGCAACAGAGCATCCTGGAGTTCCGGATGGCTCAAAGTAATACCTGTATCCAGTACGGCTACTTTAATTGGAGGATCGCTCTGGTTGCTCTGGGTATAACGTTGGGCTTCCTCTAAATAGATGTGGGCTTCTTCTAAAGAGATAGCACGACGCGATCCCTCATCTGTTGTCGTACGCCTTTGCTGGGGCAATAATTTGGGTAAATCCGCCTGGGCGATCGCTCCTATCTGCACCTCTTCTACAATAGGTACGTGTGATAACTCTTCGATCAAACGATCTGGAATCGCTCGTTCCTGCTGCAAAATCAGCCGATAAATGCGATCGAGTCCACTGGCTAACTCTGCCGCATCCCAATCCTTGGCAGCAGGGCGATACTCCTGAGTTGCCCAGACAGGCAAATCATATTTTGCCAAAAGACTGTCGATATGGGGGTGGAGGTGCGTATTCGCAATCATGCGATCTTCCAACAGTTCCTGCCAGTGGGGAAGTGGTGCGATCGCAACCCCTTGTCTGATTTTGATTTTTATATGGGGTTTCATAATCGAGCTTTATCAAGGACAGCAAACATCACTAGCCCAAAGAACACGGACATTTGCAAAGATTTAAATACTATTGATCCACTTCAGCTTTGACAACACAATCGAAGTTTGCGATTTTAAGCAGGCAACTTTAGGCTTTTAAGCCGCAATCTCTATACAGAGTAGCGTAGCCAACACTTCAGTAATATTACTGATTATTATATTAATTTTTATGTAAAAATTCCAAATTTAACTATTTTTACGGAATATTTTTATATATTCTGCATTAATAAACCTTATTCCCATAATTAAGCCTCTGCGATGCCTCAAGCTCAAAAACGCTACCGGAAGACAGCAATTCTCACTAACCAAGGATTGCAGAAGTTAGAAGCATCAAAATTAAAGGCAAAGTTCTCAAACAGCTGCACACAGGCTTATACTTTGGAAACACTGAGTGAATATACAGGACTATCACCTCATACCCTCAGTAAAATTCACGTTTGCAAAGCTGGTGTAGATCTACGAACTCTAACACGCTACTTTAGTGCGTTTAACCTGACACTAGAACC
The DNA here is from genome assembly GCF_963889195.1 of Calothrix sp. FACHB-168. Lineage (NCBI taxonomy): Bacteria > Bacillati > Cyanobacteriota > Cyanophyceae > Nostocales > Calotrichaceae > Calothrix > Calothrix sp. FACHB-168. Next base: position 16,466 of record NZ_CAWPNJ010000084.1, on the reverse strand, counting down.
TGGTGATTATCGTCAACCGCTTTACTCAAAAAGCCTTGAATCGGATCAGCCCACCATAAAAGAGAACGCTCAATTATTTTACCCAGATAAATTATATAAAACTCGGGTCATAGCAGAATCGCCGCACATAGAAACGATTGTAAATTTGGGTATGGCACCCGATGTTTCCAAGTTTTGTGGGCGCACCACAGAATTAGCCATTTTACAAAAATGGATTTTAGAAGAACGCTCTCGCCTGATTGCGCTGGTGGGAATGGGCGGTATTGGTAAAAGTGCTTTAGCTGCCAAAGTCTCTCAATTGCTACAAGCAGACTTTGAATTTGTGATTTGGCGCAGTCTCCGTAACGCCCCACCCTTAGAAACTTTGTTGGCTGAACTGGTATCCTTCCTTTCCCAGCAGCAAAACATCCAGGCAAAACCAGAACAGTTGCTGTACTGGCTGCAAACCCATCGCTGTCTAGTAATTCTGGATCATCAAGATACTCTTTTACAACCAGGCCAGCTTGCTGGCAACTACCAGCCCAATTTTTGCAACTATGGTGAATTGTTTCAGTTACTGGCAGAAGCGAGCCACCAAAGTTGTATCCTCCTGACTAGTCGAGAGAAATCAACAGAAGTTGGCATATTTGAAGATGGGAATGGCGCAGTGCGATCGCTATTTTTGCAAGGTTCCTGGGAAGCATCACTGGCATTAATGGACGCTAAGGGATTAGTGGGAAATGAGGCTCAAAAACGGCACCTTTGTGAGTTGTATCGTTCCAATCCACTGGTATTGAAAATGGTTGCCACATCCATTCAGAGTTTGTTTGATGGAGAAATTACCACCTTTTTACAAACAGAAACACTAATACTTAATGGAATTCGCCGCTTGTTAAATCAGCAATTTGAACGTTTGTCATCTCTAGAGCAGACAATCATGTATTGGTTGGCGATTAATCGAGAATGGACTACAATTGCCCAACTGCAAGCCGATATCGTCCCTACAGTTTCTCGCGCTAATCTGCTGGAGTCACTGGAATCACTTACATGGCGCAGCTTTATTGAAAAGCGATCAGGCGCATATAGCCAACAGCCCGCGATTATGGAATATGTCACAGATTGTTTAATTCACAAGCTTGCCACTGAATTGTTAATAATTCAGACATCATCCTTAAACCATTATGCACTTGTAAAAACAACCGTTTTAGATTGTATCCGCGAAACTCAAATTCGATTAATTTTGCACCCATTTATTGAACAACTACAAGCCGCATTTCATCATAGTTCTGAACAACTAGAGCATCATCTGCAATCCATCTTATCAGCATTGCGTTGCGCTCCGGAGTCAGTTTTTGGTTATGGTGTGGGTAACTTTATCAACCTGTGTCTGTACCTGCAAATCGACCTAACTAGCTATGACTTTTCTCGTTTAAAAATCCGACACGCAGATTTCCAGGGAAAGACACTACAGCACATCAATTTTCAATGCGCTAATTTTCTTTAATACATACCAATCATAAACTCAAAATTACCATCACCCCTGCTTTTTTTGAGTGTTTCAACGATTTTTTTGGAGTTGTCATAGGGGCCACTAACATAGCATGGTTTTCCATTACGGCCACATTCAATACGAACGGTGCCATCCCAGTTGCCGATGTGCGAACGTGATTTTTCAAAGTCTTTGTGTGGTTGAAATCCTAAGCTTAGAGCGTATGAGCAAGCACTAAATATCATTCCTTGAGCAATTTCCAGCGTCACCTCTTGTGGCTTTCCAGAAAATGGCTCAAATAGGACTTGTACAAATTCTTGAAATTCTCTTCTGTCTAATGTACGTGGTGGGATGGTATCTTTAATACCTAAACACCAGACATCTAAAAGATAACTACAAAGGGTGATTTGATTATGTCGAGTAACTCTTGCAATCACCACTAATCCTAAACCGCGCTCGATTTCGTCATTTACCTGCACAGGTAAAATTTTTTCTGGTAGATTTTTGATGCTGTTTTCTAGTGAGTTTTTTGGTATTAATTGAGTCAGATTCTCACTTGCTAAACACTGATATACTGGGTCTAGTTCACCTGAAGCTAATCTATCTAATGCGGTTTGTTGTGCTTGATTCTGAATTACTGCATTTACTTCTGATATTTTAATACCTAATTTTCGAGCTATTTGTTTGGCTGTTAAATTTAATGCCCGTAATTCTCTAATTTCTTGCTGTTGTTTTATTGTCATAAGTTACTCTTTCTACAAACAACCTATTCAGCATATTAAACTAATCAAGCGTTTACTAATTTAATTTCTGGAAGAGCATAGACGTTCCATTTGTGCGAATTGGTATTAGTGGTTGAAACCATTGAATACTCGTTTCACATTGGGCGAAATCATCTCATGATTCAGCCATTGAGCCTATTCTTGCTTCTTTTTATGGTAAATAAGTATAAGTACTCTAAATAATACAGACAGAAATAATGACATCTGTTTTTTTTTGGATTGGCTTGGGCTGTTTACGGATTTCTTCTAGGAGGTCTGACTCCCACAATATTTTATTTCTTGCTGTATACATTTTTATCTTTTGTCAGCCCAGATTCTGGGGTATATCAATACACGAATAAATACATAGAGCCAACAAAAGTCATACAGATATGTGCATTATTAGGTGCTATCTTCGGATTTTTCTTTGGTATAACTTACTAATTTAGTATTAGAGCAGCTCAATTATGTCTAGATTTGCTGCTACTCTTTGTTTTTGTGTTTCTTTCTCTTTTTTAAGTTCTTGAATTTCTATGCGCTTATGGATTGATTTGTCAGCAAACCAGACATATCTAATACTCGCACTGACCAAGTAGATGCACAATCTGCCATATTTGCGCTTTGGGTCGATTCGCTCCAACTGTTGACCCAATTGAGTTTCCAATCTTGTAATACCTCTATTAGTTGATTTAATTCAACATAATTAACTTCACTGTTTTGCTGTATCAAAGACAAATACAACAAGCTCTCTTCTAACAATACTGGAACTATTTCGCCCTTTGCACTATTTTTTACCCAAGATTTGAGCCTTGCTAAACAGGCTGCCAATTCCCCTAATTGCTGTGGCTGGGTTAGATGTAAAAAACTAGTTTCAATTGCACTCCAGTTAGGCATTACAATCCTCCTAGCAATTGCTTGGTAATTTGGCTGACTTGTTAAAGAATCTGTGGTGACTGTACGATCATAAAACAATGTTGAATATAAGGATTAGGAAGTAGACAATAACAGTTCAAGGGTACAGTCTGTAGCTTCAAAAATTCTCTACACCATATACTCCTTCCACTAGAATCTCACAGGTCTAAACTTAATGAACTTGTCATCTGGTAATAATTCCCACTTTTTCCTTGATACTAATAGTTGCACTTGAGTCTTGTTTTTGTCAACTAAAGATTGCATAATATGGCTAGCCAAGAACAGATAGAAGAGGTTGTAATGTTACCACTAACTGAAGTGGGATCTATTAGATGGACAAAGGAGCGCGGGCAGAAAATGCGCTCATTGCGTGGTGATATGCCATTAGTAACTTTATCTAAAAAGCTTGCTGAATATGACGTAGATATGTCTCGGCAATATTTGAACCGCATGGAAACCTTCACAGAGGTCAAAAGTGCTTCCCCTGAACTTGTTACTGGCTTATGTAAAGTATTTGGCTGTACTTTGGCTGAATTACTGTGTTTGAAAGAAACCAAAATTGTGCAATTAGGGGTTGACAAATGCAACTAAAGGTTGCACTATAGTTGTTAAGGAGAGCAAGAAGAAGTCAGGAGTCAGGAGTCAGAATCAATCAGTTGGGGATTTAAACCTGCGACTGATTGAACGCGAGTACGTCTCCCCTTGGGAGAAGACCAGCAAATTTTCAATTTGGTGGGAGTGCAAAAACGCCGTTTATTCGCCCTACGGGTGGCAGTTCCTTTAAGCGGGAGAACCCCACCAACGGACTGCCTCACCAGTCGCACAGAATACAAGCAAGAGAATTCTGAATTCTGGCTCCTGACTCCTGACTCTTGAATTCCAAAACCCAATGACACCGGGACTAGCAGCCGGAAGCCAAACTTGTAATGCTCAAGCCGCCGGAGATGATTCCGATGACCTAACTAAGTCTAAAAAATTGGTTATTTATCGAATCTACTTCTAGAATCCAAAGATTTTTACAGCTTCGCTGATTTTGTTGTGAGAGCGTTTCATTTGTACAGCGCTCTTTTGTGCTTCAAAAACAAAGGCGATCGCCCATGTCTGGAAAACTCAGCGATCGCCTTTTACCCTTTTATCAAAGGAATATCTATTATGACCTACAAAACACCTGCACAGCAAGCAATTTTCGCTTCTTTCGCTGTTGACGAACAACTAAGCGCTCAAGCCCAACTAGAGCAGCACATCACACAACAGGGTGAAGTTTTAGCACCTGAAGAATTCACCGTTATCGAAATCAGCTGCTACGACTATGAAATTTACGTTGGCGAGAAAATGATAGCCAGCATCACCTATGATCACGATGACTTCGTGACCCAACGCTGGGTGATAATCGTGAACTCAACAGAAGAACATCGTGCAGACACCTGGGCAAAGTGCCACAACCACATTGCTTGGCACTACAAGCAAGGCACTTTGCCTGTACAAAAGCAAAAAGCCCCAGCCAATACCACTGGTAACGAAGTGATGGCACAAATTGCTGTGGAATGTGAGAAATTTGGCTTTGAACTCCTCGATGACGGTATCTACAACAATGATAAAAAGCTAGGTTCAGCCGGATGTACTGATGGTCGCTGGTGGGTGAGAAGAGCATCATCAGAGCATCAGCAGCAAGTGCCCTGTGATTCTGCATTCGATGCCGTGTGGTCATTGTCGATGGTCGAAGTATTGCCTAATCTCGAAACTAGGTCTTGCGAGGAATTGTTGGATAAACCGTTTGATCAACTAACAAGCGAGGAATGGAAGCGGCTGATGGAGTATCAGCCACTTCCAGACAGTATGGTGTTAACCGCGTAGTTTAAGAGAGAATATGGTGGGCACAATGCGCCCACCACCTCAATATCAGCATAATAAGCCGGACGTGAGAAGTCCTAAATTAAGAAGTAAAGCTCGCTGATTTGCGTTCAGCTTCGGCGATATCACAAATGGCAGCTAAATACATGAGGAGAGTGCTTTGAAATAAGCACCTTAATCAGAAAAAACTCTCCCGCCACTTGCTGTATGAGGGAATAGTTGCAATAACTCAAAAAAGTTAATCCATAAAAGTCAGAAACAAACTGCAACACTAAACTTCATCTTTGAGAGTTTAAAAACCTAATGGATATTAAAACTATTGCTGTCACCTATCACAGAAAATTTAACTTAGGTGACTACGAATCATTGGAATTGGGTTGCTCATTATGGGCACAAATCGACCCAGAAGAAGATGCAGAAGGTGTGACTCAGTTTTTATATCAACAAGCCAAAGCCTCTGTTAAAGAAGCTGCAAGGCCTGTAATTCAAGAATCAATTCACAAGATGAATAAAGTCAAGATGCAAAAACAGTCAGCTAAATCTGAAACTGAACTGGATGATTTTTAATTATGCCGGAAATTAAACTTGGATTAGGTAATCCACCACAGCCAATTTATCTGTATGTGAAGAAATTAGAGGTTGATGGTCGGATTTACGCTTGGTATAACTGCGAAATTGAACAAGATAAAAAGATTCCTGTCAGCCAAAGAGCATTAACAGGTTATGTATCAGAGCTAAGACTAACAGATAAAGATTTCAAAGGCAAGGACAATTTAAAATTAGATATTGTTGTCCAAGCTGATGAAATTTATATCGTCCGCAGTGGGATTGAAACCAACTTTGCCAAATCATTCTTGTTAGCTGCATCTGTTGTGAAAGATTTTACTCAGCCTTTAATCATTGTTGCTACTCCTGGTGATGAAAATTCAGTTTTCTGCAATCTTTATGACGCTTTAACTAAAACCCGTATTCGTAGGGAATGGAATCCTAACGCTGATTGGGTAACAATTATTCATGATGTTCAATCTCAGTTAACTCCAACTTCAGATTCCGTCGATTATGTTCAATCTGTACAACCGCAATCAAATCCAAAGCAAACTACTGTAACATCTGCAATACATCCTCAAGATTTCCGGGTAAAACAAATTCGGACTTTACTTAATTACCCACTTGATTTAATCAAGGAATGGTTACATTTTCAAGATGTTAGTAGTCCCAGCGAGCTTCATCACAGTAAAGTTGATGAGCTTGTAAAAACAATGTGCATTGCTTGGGCATCAGATAAGTTTGACCACCCCAATCATGCTGGTAATTCCTATCAGAAAAACATAGTTAATGCTGTAGTTGATGGCTTGGATGAACTGCAAGCAATCAAAGCATGGATGCAGCAAGTTCAACAGCAGACTGTTGCACAGATGGTATAGACAATTTTTGAAAAAATGCACATTTGGATAGGCAAATACTATTCAGTTGGCACCAAAAGTTAAGCACCTAACATGCAAAACACCTCCGATTAAAAATATGACTCGAAAGCCTTATGATCAATTTTCAAAGCAATTCTTGGAGGAGTTACTTTCGCCTTTAGGAAAGGTGGAAGTCAACAGAGAAGTAACTGATGAAATTCGCCAAGTAGATATTTTGTTTTCTGCCTCACCAACACCCCAAGCTAATCAACAGTCATTGGGGTTACTTGGCAGAATAGCTGTAGGAACTTCTCTGCTAGAACCATTTCGCAATCAACCAACGAAGACAGAAGTACGCAACTGTCTTCTGAAGGTCTTTACAGTCATGGCAGACTCACAACGGAAAGCTAAGCGAGAACAGACCACCATAGCAGAAAATGATTTAGCTTCATTGTGGATTCTAGCACCATCAGCTTCTCCCAGTTTGCTTAACAGTTTTGGCGCTAAACTGGAGCTAGACAATTGGTCTGCTGGAGTTTATTTTCTAGCTGACTCGTTGAGAACGGCGATAGTCGCGATTAACCAGCTACCAGTAACCAGTGAAACATTGTGGTTAAGGCTCTTAGGTAAAGGAGAAACTCAACGCCAAGCTGTCACTGAATTACTAGCACTACCCGATAACAACGTAGTACGACAAAACACTCTTAAACTAATTACCAATTGGCGAATTATTTCAATTCAACAGCCGGAAAATCTCACACAAGATGACCAGGAGTTAATTATGAATTTGTCACAAGCATATCAAGAATGGGAAGAAACTACAAAGCAAAAAGGGCAACGTGAAGTTGTAGAGAACTTACTGAGAGTCAGGTTTGGTAATTTAGATGAAGAGCTATCAAGAGTAGTTGATAGGTTGTTACAGTTACCACCAGAAGAATTTACGCCTCTATGCATTCAATTAAGCCGTGAAGAATTGTTGACAAGATTCGCTGCAACTTGACAGCAATCCGAAGACATATTAGTAGCAACTTACCACAATCTATCAATCACCAAGCGCTTTGTTATTAACAGAGCGCTTCTTTATATTCTCCGAAAATCATGAATGAACAAACTCTAGATAAAGCACTGTACTTAGACAGCCGAACCAGAGAATCTGTGCATGAAGAATTAGAGAAAATCTTCAATTTACTGGTAGATTTTCAAGAGCATAACCCACGAGTTTATCAATTCTTATGTGAGCGCAAACGGGATTTGAGTTTGGCAGATGCAATACAGGCGCTTGCACAAACTTTGGAAGTTTTGAAACCAGATGAATAGCTTTGTTACGAGCAATTACCAAGATTTAGGTTAATCAATATGGATGTACAGCAACAAACTCAACAAGCTTGGGATGCATTAATGGGTATTGACAAGCGACATTATGTACTCACTGGCTTTTATGCATTAGGAGATGCATTTTTGATCAGTGGTAAAAACCCCACTTATAAAAACCAAATAGTTCTGGTAGAACATCGTCTTAAGTCTCAAATTAATCACTGGGATTTCAGATGTAATCGTTCGGAATGCAGACAGCAGCCTACCATTACAACTAATGGGGATGATGGTCACGGTAATTTGAAGCGAAAATCCCTATCACTCCAAGTATACAGCTAAGGATGGGATTACTAATTTTCTTGAAGCTGCGCTTAAGACCAAAAATTAATCATGGTCACTAAATATGGTACAAACAATACCAAACCCTACTGTTGATGCATTTCTTCAAAATGCTGTAGTTGAAAATTACAACTTTTCTCAACTTAATAAGACCCGGATTCGTTTCAAAATTCAACTGAAGAAAACCACCAAAAGTAACGCTCCAAAATGGACTGATGTTTTAAAGTCTGAGGGTGAATCACAATCGGATCTTATTAAAGTTAAGTCTTCAGAAGTTGGTTTGAAAGGAATCAAAGTATTCAAAGCATTGGATGAAGCAGCCAGTCAATTGAGACAGGAAATAGCCTCAGTCCAAGAATGGATGAATTCTGACAATGGTGACTGGATTTGTCCAATTGACCTCGCACCATTGGTTTGGAGTCAACTACTAAATATTCGGGATTCAATTGCTCCGACTCTTCGCGCTCAGTTACAAGACGACTATGAGCAGGGCTTGGCAGATTACATTGAACGTATTGAAAGTTTTCTCTCTCTCAATGCTTGGCAACTACCAACAGATAAGCAATCTGAAGTTCAAACGAACTTACTCAAGGCTTTTCCCCTATTGTCAGAACTAGAAGATTATTTGCAGGTAGTCATTGGTAGACCTGTAATTATCCCAGCACTATCTGAACAGCTCAACGAGCAACAGGCCGATTGCCTAAAACAAATCACCCAGTTCATCCAGCAGTATGACCAAAACCTGGAGCAAAGATTAAAGTCCGCGGCGATCGCTGGTGGTGAAGAACTTGCAGCCCAACTACTTGAAGAACTGGCTGATTGGGAGCCAGGGCGAAAGCCAGTCCAGTTCAAACGCAAGATGGAAAAACACCTGAAAAAAGTTCGCGTACTACTAGCTAATGCAAGCCCAGAAGCAGGAACCAGCCTGCAACAGATGATGGAGCATTTGGATTCGATTGTGAATGACCCAACAATTGAATCGAAGAATTTGGGGTCAGATGGGCGCTCGCAGTTGCAACAGAAGATGGATGCAATCTACTCCAAGCTACTCTCTGAACAACGCAACTTGCAAAAGTTGACCAGTGAAGATGTTGGGCTGACAGTAGCGACTGTTAAATCATTCAAATTTCGTTAGATCAAAAACCTTTTCAACTTTTTCATGAGGTAAATTATGTCTCATTTCTCAACAGTGAAAACAAAACTCACCAACTGTGAGTGCTTAGTGCAAGCTTTGCAAGATTTGAAGCTATCACCCGAAGTCTACGAAACACCTCATCCACTCAAAGGATACTACGGTAATAAGGAGGGCCAAAGTGCGGAGATTGTTATCCCTAACCACACGCTAAAAGTCCGTGCAGATATCGGCTTCCGATGGAATGCAACAGATGGCGCATATCAATTAATCCACGATGCCTACGAGACACTTCCCAAGCTAGGGCAAAACTTCTTTACTCATCAGTTAATGCAGGCTTATGGTAAGCGGATGGTTCGTGCTAAAACAGCCCAACTACAAGAGCAGTTCGGGGAGTGCAGCATCACAGAAGAAAGCAACGGTCAGGTGCAAACCCTACGGCTGACTTTTGCCGCACATCAACAAACACAGCAATATCTCAGGAGATGAATCATGGAACGAGCCATACTCATACATTTCAATTCAGTTACAGGGGAAGTGAAGGTAGAAGCCCAGGGATTTGAAGGGCTTGCCTGCATTGAAGCGACTCAACCAATTGAGGAAGCCTTGGGGGTTGTGGCAGGCGACCGCTCCTTCAAGCCAGAAGCACAACAGCAACGGATCACCTCAAATCATCAAATACGCCTACAGCAATAAGAAAAATGGGGAATCAGCACATTCCCCTAAAACAAAATTCTCCCTTGCAAACTACCAAAAAAATTCAAAACTATGAATCTATCCAATATTTTCAGCACTCTGGACTCGCAAATTCCGATTGTGGCGTTGGAAGTGCTGTCCCCAGAGGAAGCCACAATCATTCAATGGCTAACAACGACTGCTCAAGAAAAGCTCACCCTACCAGTGTACTTCTGGAACTTGGGAGTTTCTACCTTAGAGCAATGCCTGATTGCTGTTGATGGCGGACTGGTATTCAAGCCAGTGCCAGAGTACAAAAAACCGCCTCTTGCTGATCCACTGATATTTGTCTTTGATTACATCAACAGCTTTGATGGTGCTGGTGTATTTATTTTGGGTGATGTTCACCCGTTTATCGCTAAGAACTCTCCTCAACTATCGTGGGATATTTTGACCAGAGTGAAAAATCTTTACCACCGACTCAAACCCACTGAGAAAAGAATTATCTTTCTGGGACAAAACATCGAACTACATGAATCTTTGGTACGCCTCATTCCCTACTGTGAAGTACCACTGCCCTTGATTGAGCAGATTCAGGAGCATTTAGAGTCGTATTTGGAATATTTGTTGGAGTCAGCACAAGAGCAAGAAGTAAAGTTCACAGTTTCGTTAGCTGCGGAAGAAAGAGAAACTTTGGCAAGGGCAGCATTAGGGTTGACGCTAGAGGAAATTAGCGACTTCCTCCGCTTAACAGTCAAAGAGCGTTTGAACCGCAACGGTATCGTCATAGATGCTACTGTCACGCCATTAGTTGTTAAATACAAAACTCGGCTACTTGCACAGATGGGTATTGAGTTGGGCAAGCCAGCAACTATCCCATTCGGTGGGCTTGACTTATTGCGTGAGTGGTTGCAACGGCGGCGACGACTGTTTACACAAGAAGCCAGATCGCTACATCTACCTCAGCCTAAAGGTGTTCTGTTGGCAGGGCCACCAGGAACAGGTAAATCAATAGTTGCTAAAAACATTGCTACTATTCTCAATCTACCGCTACTGCAACTAGACATTGCATCAATGCTGGGTAGTTTAGTCGGTGAATCTGAGGGCAATGTCCGCCGCGCACTCAAGACAGCACAAGTCATTGCCCCGTGCATTTTATGGATGGACGAAATTGAGAAAGCCTTGTCTGGTCAAGGTGATACAAGTGGAGTTTCCCAACGCATTTTGGGCAATATCCTCACATTCATGAGTGAGTGTACTACTGGGGTTTTCGTTGTGGCCACCTGTAATGACCCATCAGCATTGCCAAGTGAACTCAAGAGAAAGGGCAGGTTTGATGAATTATTCTTCGTTGATTTACCAACTGAGTCTGAGAGAAGCCAAATCCTCTCTATTCATCTCCAAAGATTCGGTATCTCTGTCGAGGATGAATATCTCGAAGCGATCGCCGCTAACACTGTGAAGTTCTCAGGGGCCGAACTCGAAACCCTAGCAGCCGAAGCCGCACTACTGGCTTTTGATGAAGGACGACCGCAACAGGTCACTTTAGGGGACTTGGAAACTTGTCGAAACTCTATCACACCGCTGGCTATACAAGATGCGGCGGCTGTAGAACGGATGCGCGATTGGGCAAAGGCGGCGCGACCGGCTTCGAGTGCGATCGCAGTAACGACCAAATCTCTCAAGACTGCTCGATTCCGCAATTTGAATTAATTAACAGTAAGCGGTGAACATCATCTCAAACAGTAATATCGATTTTTTGAGCTTTCAAACTAGCAGAACTAATCTTGTTGCGATCACCCTAGCGATCAATTAATAGCCCAATAATCGATATGGCATTTTCTTCAACACTGGGCAAGAATACAATGCCCAAATTGCCGTCAAGCAATGTTTGATTACAGGTGAATATCTGATTGACAAATGTTCACCTGTTCATTAATTAATCTAGCAATAATTATGGAGAGAAAAATATGTCAAAGATTAAGTATTTGAATATTTTTGTGGCAACATCAGGAGCCGTAGTAATAGTTATCGGAGGCATAATTGGTGTTCAAGGAGCAATTGCTGGGTCAGGCGCAAAAAGTTGGTTTTCCGGTTTATCTCTAATGTTAGGGGGAATTGGATTGCAAGCAATAGCCTTAGACCGTTTATTGAAAAATCAAACCGAAGAAGAAATCAACAGAACTTTAAATCAAAGGCTTAAGGCAATACCAAAAGCTTGTAGAGGTTGCCGAAATTTTCACGGACTTGAATATGGAGGAGTAAAGTTGGTTTGTGCTATCTATCCGTATGGAGTAGATGAGACTACTTGCCCAGATTACGAAAATTTAAGTATCTAAAACGCTCAAAGTTAAATAGACATTTGTTTTGTTGTTTCAAGGTTAACTATTGGAAATTGCTTAAAATATTAGCCAGAGAGTGTGTCACTACAAAAGGCTTTCACCCACTACAGATAGGCTATAGAGGGCATCCATGACACGACGCAAGTTAAAAAAGATAGATAAATTTGCACAAGCCCTGATTAATCAAAGGGGTTGCTCAATCTCCCCAGGAGAATATGAGTATGTCTCTGTTGGCGCAACATTAATTAGAGAGCATTTAAAAACTTTTTTTGATGGTACTGGTGTAAATCCACCAGAATTGAAAACTGTAAAAAACTGGTTTTATAGTGATTGTCCTGATTGGGCGATCGCGGTGCTAACGCGAGCATTAATTTCCCAAAATCAGGAAACTCCCCAATAATCCAAACTTCTATTGCCCACAAAAGGACGGGTAATTTAGGATTTAAACAGTTCAACAGTTAGACCTGAAAATGGAGATAATAACCATTAAACAATGCCGCAATTTATTAAAAATTCAATCTAGAGACACCATAAATAAGTATTTAAAAGCTTTAGATTTGTTTGGCAACAAGTACCTCAACTGGGAGCAGTTCCGACAAGTATTAGAGCTGCAAATATACCTGGGGCTAAAACACGGGAGAAATAGCATATCGTGCTTTCGTCAAATGACTCATCAAGAACTAGACCAAACATTTCAAATATATGGAGTTGAAATAAATGCCAGATTAGCAGCATTACAAAAAATACATAGAGACTCAGTATCCCAAAAACCAGTTTGTGTAGTAAGTCTTTTGAAAAAGTGAACTGCTGATTTAATCCTCATTACAGCTTACTACAGTGTTATTACAAGCATTTAAAGAGTTTTGCCCTTAATAACAAACTAGATTTGTCCTGCTGAATTTGCCAAAAATAAGCTTGTAGAATTCCCCAAAAAACCATAGATAGGAGTAATACGGCAACACTACAACATCTAAACCTTTAGCTAGTAGGGGTTAAACAGATTGTTAGGAAGCTGATTGTACATAAATCCATTCTTAAATCCCCAATTTAAGTACAATTTTTTTCAATTTGAGTGCAGGTGTAGTATTCAGTTAACAAATACAAGTATCCATATATACGGAGATATCACAATGTGTAAAAGAATAAGAAACAAGGGTGTAGGGGTGTATGGATATAGGGGTGTCAGGGAAAAAATTAAGCAGAGAATTAAGATATAAATTAGTCAAAAACTCTGTTGAGTTCTCCCTACACCCCCAAACCCTTACACCCTTACACCCACAAATTTTAGATTCTGACCTAATAAAAGGAAAGACAATGTGTACAGGAGAAAGAAATATACAAAAACATCTCTTGATGGTGCAACTGAAACAATAGAAACAGAAGAAAGAAATTCATCAGGATTGTTAGAATTTTGTGCAGCCATTATCGCAATTACTCTCTCAATATTGACAGCCACTTTAATTTTGCAAAGTGTTAACCATGCCAGTAGTACTAGAGGATTGGATAAGCCAATCAACCAATCTGAGAAACATTTGTCAGAAGATCCGATCAGCGGAAATTAGCGATCGCACATGGTATCAATGGGAGCGATTAGCGGGAGCTTGTTACGCCCAAAGCAAGAAAGTCTACACTCCAAAATTTAAAATCTAAAATTTGCTTAGGAGTGGCATGATTCAATTACTAGATTTATTCAACAATGTTTTAGCTTTCACAATTAATTTTGTGTTGTGTGGAGAATACTGTAATTATTGCTAAGGAATAAACAATTATGGCGCGTAGAGGCTCGGAATTAACAGTACCAACAGAAGAGACATCAGTACAGACTTCATCGCAGGCAATTACTAGAAGTAAAAAAACCGACATTACTACTCATAATCAACAAGCTTCAGCACAGGCTATTGAGGAGTTAGAGATTGCCTTTGACTTTGATTTAAGAATGGCAATCATTCAAAGGTTAGTACAAGATAAACAGGTCATTCTTCAGTTGAAGGATAAAGAACGTCAAATTGCAGAAGCACTAGAACTAGCTAGATTAGAAGCTATTGAAATAGCGCATGAAGAGGGGAAACAGCAAGCCAGAGCCAAGATAGTCCAAAAAAAGGCTCAACAAAAAGCTGTAACACAACAGCACTTTATTGATGTGGAATTACCCCAACTTATTGATAGCTGTGATTATCTGCCTTATGAAACAATGAAACAAACTATTAATGAGTTTGCATCTCGTATTGGTGTGAAATTGCAGTGGAGGGATTTATCCGATGGACAATTCGAGTGCATCCCCAGTATCGGCTGAAGTAAAAGAATTTATCGATACGGTAAATCAGGGCAAAGGATTTGCCCACATCACCGAAATCATTAGTGCAGAAGTACAGCGCCAAATCGAAAACCAATTGTTAGAGTTCCAAAATGCGATCGCTCAATCAAATTTGGCAGCAATTGAGGTGATGTCGCAGGAGTTGGAGAAGATCAAGCTGGAATCAGCAACACTCAGCGGGGTGATGGAGAGATTAACAGCCGCCGTCGCCCCAGATCTACCACCAACTGCTGATGAAGTCGTTAGCTTCCAACAGGCAATTAACAACTTAGAAAGGTATGGCAACATCATTCCCTCGCAGGCTGATATTTTAGCTGCTCAATTAAGAGTTAAAAACGGTCGTGCATGGTCATTAGTTTGGCAGTCATTAGCAAAGATGTTGATTAAAAAATTGGAGCAAAGGTTTTGCAAACAGCCTACTTCCACCGAGCATACTGGTGCTACGAAAACAACTTAGGAATAGCTAAAATTCACTACCCCGCCTTGGGGATATTTGCCCTGGTATTTGAGAATGGTATTCCTAAAATCAATGTCAATTTTCTAGATAAAAAGGAATTTTCTTATTATTGGCAGCAATACAAAAAACTAGGAATAACTTTACATTTGGGGATGAAAGTAGGCATAGATACTGAATTAATTAGATTCATCCAAAAGGATAATCTTGTTACCTTCCCTGATATTAATTTAGAAATCAAGTTAGAAGAAAATTTTCGGTATTTTCGCCCACTAAATGGAGCATGGACGGAGTTTCAAGACGATGTATTTGTAGAATATCAACCTTGCGATTCATTAATTAATGTGAGTTAGTCATGCCAAAAGCAAAACCCCCAGAACCACAAAAAAATGGCGCATTGAGTCTGTCAGACTTAAGTGGTGATGTTAGTAAGGCGATTGTCTTCGGTGATTCTCATTTTGGTTTGGAATCAGCTGTGTGGGATAATGCTCAACGCATTGCTGATATGTTGCCTGTTGACATTAAAGTCTTTGGTGATTTGACCGAAGAAGATGTAGCTTCGGCAGTAGAAAAAGCCAAAGGAGCAGAGTTCCAAGCGAAAAACTGGACTGAATACTCAACAGCTATTAGTCGCTATCTCAAAGCTCTGTATAAAGTCAGAGAAAAGCAAGCAGAAGTTAGTGAAAATGTAGCTGAGGCGAGAGTGCAACAAGCCGAATTAGAAAAGTCTTTGGGGACATCTTTAGCTAATTTAGAATCAAAATTTAGACTTATTGTAGGTGGTTCTCGTTCCGCGATCGCTAGTGTACAGGATGATTTAGAAATCAGTTTGGGACGAATTGCCTCACAGTACTCAGAAGGAAAGGCAAAAAAACAAGAAAAACTGAATACTGAAACTACTAAGAAAGAACCAACTCCTTACGAAGAACAAACAGCTTCTTTAGTTGATAGATTCCGCCAATTGAGAGAAGCCAGATATGAAGGTGCATCTGTTGGGATTACGCAACGAATTCAAAAGGTGGGGTAATGTCACAAATTTGTCGGCTTTTAAGGAGTATATGCAGTTTTTTGGTAGCATCAGCCCTCGCACAATTAATTAGTTTATTACCCTGGTCATTTCTAGTTATAGGAGTAGCAGCAGTCATCACCTATTCCAAGGGGAAAACTGATAACTCCATGCTTTTACAAGTTATTGCTATTGGATTAGCTTTTGGGTGGATGAAATGTTACTTTGCTGGTTAAAAATTGCCACCAGTGGTTTGGCTGCTTTAGTGCTAACTTTATCGGCTAACCCGAAAAACCTCAAGCTGTTCACACCCGCAAATATTGTGGCGATCGCTTTGGCCAGTTATGCGGGTATTGAACTGAGAAAGCTAGAGAAATATTACCAAGATAAAGAACGATGTGAGGATATGCTAGCTGCTTTGAAAGATACTCAAGCAGAAGAACAACTGCAATTTCTCTCGTCCGCTGCCCAAAGAAAGCGTGAAAATGAGGATGC
>NZ_CAWPNJ010000083.1:0-19857 GCF_963889195.1 Calothrix sp. FACHB-168 | reverse complement strand
CAACGGGTGATTTCTGCTTCCGATGACAAGACCCTCAAAGTCTGGAATCTGCAAACTGGAGCAGAACTGTTCACCCTCAAGGGTCATAGTTCCTATGTAAGTGCGATCGCCCTTACCAGCGATGGTCAACGGATGATTTCTGGTTCCGATGACAACACCCTCAAAGTCTGGAATCTGGAGACAAGGGAGGTAATTGCCACTTTCACAGGCGAAGGTTCCATTTCTTGCTTTGCAGTTGCACCTGATGGCATGACAATCATAGCGGGTGATGCTTCAGGTAAGGTGCATTTTTTGCGTCTTGAGAACAAGGGAGGTAATTCGTAGTTCGTCATTTGTCATTTGTCATTGGTCATTGGTCATTTGTACTGGAGAAATTATATATAAGATGACTAACAGAGGATTTCATTGACGCTAATGTTTACATCGCTTAAGCCTGGAATTGATAAAGTTTGACCGCTAGCGAACTTTTGCATAAACTGATATCCTGCGGCGGTGGGTTGTTGATAAACTTCGACAATTTGCTCGTTAATATCTACTAACCAAACTTCAATTATGTTTGCTTCTGCATATAAAGGAATTTTCTCTTCCCGGTCATACTCGATAGTTGAATCAGCTACTTCAATTAATAAAAAAATATCCTGGGGTTGGGGGTGAGCAGTGGCGTAAAAATCATCACGGGGTTTAAGTAATGCTACATCTGGCTGAGGTTGTGAGTTATCGTTTAATCTAATCGGATTTTGCGCCGCAACTATAACGCGCTTTCCTAACAATTGCACTAACAAATTAATCAGGCGATTTACACAAGCGGCGTGTTTTGTCCCAATTGGCGACATCTCAATAATCTCTCCCCGGATCAATTCTACTCGGTCATCTGCTGTGAGAATACCGGAATCAAGCATTTTATGATATTGCTCAACTGTGAATTTCCGTCTTAATAACTGCACAGTCATGACTACCTCCACTGTTGCCTCATCTTATAATTATTCCTCACAATTATGAATTCACCACCCAAACCACCCACTACAATCAATTCCAGAGGACATCCCACAGAGTTTGAGCAAATTATTCAAGCCAAAAGCCATAATTTTATCGGTCGTGAATTTGTATTTACAGCGATTCATGAATTTATTCACCGTTATCGCCGGGGTTACTTCACCATCACCGGCGCACCCGGTAGCGGTAAAAGTGCAATTCTCGCCAAATATGCCACAGATAATCCTCATGTTGTTTATTACAACGTTGAAGTTGAGGGTAAAAATCGCGCTGAGGAATTTATTAAAGTTGTTTGTAATGAATTAGTCGAGTGGTTGCGGAGTTCTAGCACCCCACCCCAGCCCTCCCCGCAAGCGAGGAGGGAGCAAGATTTGTCAAACCTCCCCCCGTTTACGGGGGGACTGAGGGGGGTTGGGGATAAGCGGAGTTCTAGCACCCCACCCCAGCCCTCCCCGCAAGCGAGGAGGGAGCAAGATTTGGAAGCGCAAGTCACCAGTGAGTCAAACCTCCCCCCGTTTACGGGGGGATTGAGGGGGGTTCCGGATCATGCTACTGAGGGAAGTTGGTTTTTGTCTTTGCTGCTTCAACAAATCAGCGATGAGTTAGCACCTGAGCAAAAATTAATCATTACTATTGATGGTTTAGACCGCATTGACCGTAGTAATCAATCTCCTGGGACAAATTTATTTTATCTTCCCCGCTATCTCCCAGATAAAGTTTATTTTCTCCTCACCCGCCGACCTTTTTTAAAAGAGAAATCGGGTTTATTAATAGAAACACCATTCCAAACTCTAGATTTAGCCGAATACCCCGTAGAAAATCAGCAAGATATCCAAAGATATATTCAACAATTTACCCTTCGGCTACGCTCAGGGTTAAATCATGAAGATATACAAGCTTGGTTAAATTATCAGCAAATCAACGAGCAAGAATTATGTAATATTCTGGCTACTAAATCGGCAAATAATTTTATGTATATTAGCCAAGTTTTAACTGCTATGGCTGAAGGTTTTGATGCAGAATCTTTTGATTTAAATCAACTGCCAACAGGTTTAGAAACATATTATCAACAGCATTGGCAACAAATGAAGGCTGTAAATCAAGATGAGGAATTGAGCCAAGCTGTGTTGAATGTTTTAGTTAAACAACAGCAGCCGCTATCTGTAGCCGCCATTGCTGAATTAATTAATGCGGATGAATTTGATATTGAGGAAGTGTTAGAAAGTTGGTTTGAGTTCTTAATTCAAGAAGATATTGCCGGGGAAGAATATTATAGTTTTTATCATGAGAATTTCCGGGAATGGTTGGCAAATAAAGTTTAAATGGGAGCATCCCAATTTTGACGCAATACCCTAGAAGGGTATTGCTATAGTAACAAAGCCTGCCTTCGCAGGCTAAAAGTTTGATAGCCTGCGTTCGTCGAAGACGTTCCCGAAGGGTAGGCAGGCTTCGTATTTCTAGCCCCACCCTTATAGGGTGAGGGCGTTTTTGCTTCCCGACGCTCACCCTTCGGGTAGAGCGTGGGGCTGCTGCTGCAAAAGCTCAGGGCACAATCATTGTTCTCAACGAGAACTTTCGTGTTCGGAAGGCGAAGTTTCATGTTTCCAACGAGAACTTTTCTGTTCTCAACAAGAATATTCTCCTTTGGAAGGCGAAATGAAGAGATAATTGCCCCATTAGCTGATGTAGTCTTGACGACGCAAGTTTTCTACTCTGCAAAATTTGGTAATCAACAGCCGCAGAGTTATCGGTGCTAGAGGAAGAGGTGTTCATGGGACTTACAAAAAATGAATTACCCATATTTCGTAGTGCGAGCAGCGTTCGACTGAGCGCTCACGCCGAAGTCTTGCTCGCTGGTGTTTAAAAGCGAGCGAGACGCTCGCACTACAAATTTATTGGGTATTTAAAAAATTGGATGTCCCCATGTTGAACCGAGAACAGATAATCAGCCAAGTTCTAGAACTTGAAAATCACATTTCAAGAAACTCTATGAAATTTTAATTAAACCTATTGCCGAATATTTACCGAAAAATCCCAACGATCGTGTAATTTTTATTCCGCAAGAATCGTTATTTCTCGTACCTTTTCCGGCATTACAACACGAGCAAGATAAGTACTTAATCGATAAACATACTATATTAACTGCGCCAGCAATTCAAGTTTTAGATTTAACTCGCAAACACAAGCAAAACCCCAATCAATCAACGCTCAGATAGTTCACTTAGCTACCCACAGCTTACTTGATGATTTTAAAGGATTGGGCGTACCCGGTGCGTTCGCCTAAGGCGTTGGCGGAGCCATCGCACTCGCTCCTAGCGCTAAAGATGACGGTTTGCTCACATCCGGCAAAATTCTCGACATGAAACTTAACGCCGATTTAGTTGTCCTTAGTGCTTGTAACACTGGAGGTGGTAATATTACAGGCGATGGTGCGATCGGCTTATCACGCGCTTTAATTACTGCTGGAGTCAAGAGTGTTATTGTCTCACTTTGGTCTGTAGCCGATAACTCTACTGCATTTTTTATGAGTGAGTTTTATCGTTATTCCTTCTTACCTGTTCCCTGTTCCCTGTTCCCTGTTCCCTCCCTACGCAAATAATTTCAGTAATCAAAGCGGATTCCTATATCAAATTTTTAGTAAATCAATTGACAATTCTCACAATTATTAAATACCAGCAAAAATCTCATGAAACGCCTAATAAAAATAGCAACTTCTATCATTCTAGGCGTTGCTATCTCTATGCAGACAGTATCCGCCCAAAATAATCCCAAACCACCAGCAGATCCGCGAATTAAAGAAACACTAGATAAACTAGGCGTAAAATACGAAATCATTCCCAATGGGGATTTTAAATTATTAGTAGAAACAGAAAATAAACGAGTACAAGTAGTATTTGTAGAATCGAAGACGGAAAAATTAGGTAATTTAGAAATTCGCTATATTTCATCTATAGGTTATATCTCCCAAGGAGCATTTTCAGCAGATATTGCCAATAAATTATTAATCAGTAGTAGTTTAAATAAAATAGCCGCTTGGCAAGTATTTACTAAAGATAAAACCCATATTGCTGTATTAATCGGTAAAATCGCCGCTAATAGCGATGCAGAAACTATCAAAAATATCATTGTCGCTGTAGGATATGGTGCGGACAATATAGAAAAAGAATTAACAAATAAAGATGAACTTTAACAGCGCTTCAGGGCATGGCAGTGCCAATGCCGCTACAATCAACGATTATCTGTACCTCACCAACTTGCAATAGTTCTGTGCAGCCTCATCTTAGTAGTTCTCAGTGCTGGCGATACTGGCAGAGGGAGAATTACCGATGATAGCCTCATTGGCTTATCCCGTTCTTTAATTTCTGCGGACGTTCCTAGCGTTATGGTATCTCTATGGGCAATAGAGACGCGATGAATCGCGTCTCTACAATTGTCATTTGTCGCAATGCCCAATGCCCAATTTAAGAAAATTATTACAAAATTGACTGTACTGATGTTAAGTTAATAAGTATCATAAGCTACAAAGCTTGTAATATATCTTCTTGCAAATTTTGATTGCAACTTCCCAACCTTGAGAGCAGAAGTAACTATCAAGTTACTAAGATGATGATTATCGCAGTAAAATTTGGTTGACAACGCGATCGCGTTTGGATTTGTGAATTTATGAGCCATCTTTCCTGTCTCACTATCCTTGTCATAGATGATTGCACCGTGGAGCGGGTGAAATTGCGTCGTCTGTTACAAGAAGACAGCAGATATACTTATCAAATTGTCGAGTTTAATCGAGCGCAGGAAGGAATGCAATGGTGTCAGCAAGAGATACCAGATATAGTTTTACTGGACTTTTCCCCAGCCGATGACAGTGGTTTAGAGTTTTTGCAGCAACTGCGAGAAATTCGGGATAATACTCAATCTGCTGTCATTATTTTGACAGAATCAGAAAATGAGACGATCGCAATTCGGGCGATGAAAAACGGCGCGCAAGATTATCTGCTCAAAGATAAGCTCACACCAGAAATCCTCTACAGTAAGATTAATTACGCAGTTGAAAGGCTACAGCTAATTCGACAGTTAGAAAAAAGCCGAGGACAACAACAATTAATTGCAGCGATCGCTTCGCGAATTCATCAAGCTCTCGATTTAGAAGCACTGCTTTGCCTGACAACTGCAGAATTACGGCAGTTTCTCGTCACCGATAGAGTATTAGTATATCAATTTCAACCGGATATGAGCGGCAAAATAGTTGCCGAATCTGTGGTTCCTGGTAGAACAGTAGCTTTAGGTCAGCATATTCAAGATACCTACTTTCAACAACAGCCAGGTGCTAGGGAACATTATCAAGGGCGCGTATTCACAATTAATGATATTTATCAAGCGAATTTAACAAATTGTCATTTAAATCTGCTAGAACAGTTTGAAGTCAAAGCCAATTTAGCAGTACCGATTGTAGTTGCTGAGGAATTATGGGGTTTATTAATTGTTCATCAATGTTCTACACCCCGCCATTGGCAAGCTCTAGAGGTAAATTTATTAGAGCAAGTTGCCGTACAAATAGCGATCGCGATTCAGCAAGCTAATACTAATAAGCAATTACAAGCACAATTACAAGCAAGTCAACGCACCGCCACAGCATTGCAACTTAGCGAAGCCAAACTCAAACTCACCCTGAATTTAACCGATATTGGTTATTGGGAATGGAACCCCATTACTAATGAAATATTTTTCAGCGAGAATACAATTCGCTATTTTGACTATGACAAAAGTGACTTTAAGCTCACCTCAAAGCAGCATTTGAGCCTAATATATCCAGAAGATCGGCAATTAGTAGCGAGAGAATTTAGTCAAGCGATCGCCACAAAAAATGATTATGCAGTGGAATACCGAGTATTGTGGCGAGATGGTAGCATTCATTGGCTAGCGGAAAAAGGTAAAGGAGTTTACGACGAATCAGGAAAACTGCTGCGAATGCTGGGTGTGTTAACAGATATTAGCGATCGCAAACAAGCACAAGAGAATTTACTGGCTAGTGAAGAACGCTTTCGCAGTACCTTTGAGCAAGCGGCTGTGGGGATGAGCCATATCTCCTTAGACGGCAATTTTATCCTTGTTAACCAGCGTTTTTGTGAAATTGTCGGTTATACTGCCAATGAACTGTACAACTTAACCTGTCCAGAAATTACCCATCCAGAAGATTTATCTGCAAATTTAGCCCAAATAGAGAAACTTTTAGCTGGTGAAATTTCCACCTATTCAAGAGAAAAACGCTATATCCGCCAGAATAATTCCTTTATCTGGGTTAACTTTACAATTTCTTTAGTGCGCGATCGCTCAGGTAAAGCAAGTTATTTCATTGCTGTCATTGAAGATATCACCCAGCACCGCCAAATAGAAGCCGCTTTGCGGCAAAACGAAGAACGCTTGCATCTAGCTTTAGAAGCAGCTGGTATGGGTAATTGGGATTGGAATATTTTAACCGGAGAAGTTCACTGGTCTGCTAACTTAGAAAGAATTTTTGGCATGGCTCCCGGTAGCTTCAATGGTAAATATGAAACTGTGATCGGCATGATTTACCCACAGGATCGGGATTTAGTTGTACAAGCAATTACTCAGGCTGTTTATGAAAAACAAGAGTATCACATTGAATTCCGCTTTGTGAAACCCGATGGTAATTTACGTTGGGCAATAGGTAGAGGCAGAGTTTTTTATGATGATAACGGTAATCCTACTCGGATGATGGGTATTGATTTAGATATTACCGATCGCAAACAAACAGAAGCCTACCTGAGAGAAAGTGAAGCCAGATTTCACAACATTGCAGACACCACACCCGTTCTCATCTGGATTTCTGGGACTGATAAACTCTGTTATTATTTCAACAAAACCTGGCTAGACTTTACAGGACGCACTTTAGACCAAGAAATCGGTGATGGTTGGGTGCAAGGGGTACATCCTGATGATTTGCAAACTTGTTTTGATACTTATATCAACGCCTTTGAAGCGCGGCAAAATTTCCAAATCGAATATCGCCTGCGACGGTATGATGGCGAGTATCGCTGGGTTTTAGATACAGGAGTTGCCAGATTTACCCATGAAGGTGAATTTTTAGGTTATATGGGTTCCTGTATCGATATTACCGAGCGAATTCTAGCCGAGAAAACATTACAACAGCTAAATCACGAACTGGAAGCCAGAGTAGAAGAACGCACAGCCGCTTTAACAGAAAGTCAAGAACGTTGGCATTTAGCAGTGCGGGGGAGTAATGACGGAATCTGGGATTGGAATTTGAAAACCGGTGAAATCTTTCTGTCGGCGCGGTGGAAAGAAATGCGCGGCTTTGGCGAACATGAAATTGACTACAACTTAGAGGAATGGGCAAACCAAATTCATCCCGAAGATCGCGATCGCGTCTTACAAGCACTGACAGATCATCTAGCAGCTAAATCACCTTTATTCTGCGAAGAATACCGATTTAAGTGCAAAGACGGCTCTTATATGTGGGTACTAGATCGAGGGCAAGCATTATGGGATGAAACCGGAAAAGCAATCCGTATAGCAGGTTCTGGCACAGATATCACCGAACGCAAAGCCGCCGAAGCCGATCTGTTAAATATTAGCAGACTGCAACAAGCAATTTTGGCATGTAGCGATTATGCCATTATTTCTCTTTCCCTAGCAGGAATTATTCAAATTTTCAACCCAGCAGCCGAAAAGATGCTCGGTTACACAGCAGAAGATGTGGTAGGTCGCCTCAGTCCCTTGATATTTCACGATCCCGCAGAAATGGAGCAGCGAGCCACCGCTCTTTCATGGCAATTAGGTCAGGAAATTGCCCCAAATTTAGAACTTTTCACAGTTATTAGCCAACAAAAACAAAACTACGAACAGGAATGGACTTATATCCGTAAAGATGGCTCGCACTTTCCCGTGCTGCTATCACTTACAGCCCTGCGCGATGCTACAGGCCAAACAATTGGGCTATTGGGTATTGCTAAAGACATTAGCCAGCACAAACATCTCGAAGCGGAATTGCGGACAAAAACTGCTCACCTAACTGTCGCCCAAAGAATTGCTAATTTAGGTAGTTGGGAATTTGAGTTTAATAGTAAAAAAATTACCTGGTCAGAAGAAGTATTTCGGATTTTCCGCCGCGATCCGGCTTTGGGTGAACCCAGCTACGACGATTTTCGCCAGATGATGCATCCCGAAGATCGAATTATTCACGATTTATTGGTGCAACAAACCCTGAAATACGGACTATCCTACAAAGAAGAATATCGCGCTTACCGCACAGATGGAACGTTAATTCATTTATTATCGCGGGGAGAAGTCATATTTGATGAAAATGGCAGACCTAGCCGTTTAATTGGTACTGTCATGGATATTACCGAACGTAAACAAGCGGAAATAGCTCTGCGCGTCAGCCAAGAAAGATTACAGCTAGCCTTAGAGGGGTCTGGTGATGGGCTGTGGGACTGGAATATCTCCACAGGAGAGCTATATTTAAGTCCTAATTGGCTGAAAATGCTCGGTTATGCAGAAAACGAGCTAGCCAATGATGTAAGTACCTGGGAGTCGCTAATTCATCCTGAAGATAAACCCTGGGTGATGGAACTGCTCAACGAACATCTCCAAAACAGTAATGCACCTTACGCCTTTGACTATCGAGTGCAAACCAAGTCTGGTAAGTGGAAATGGATTGCAAATTATGGCAAAGTTGTGACTCGCGATCGCAATAATCTTCCTGTGCGCATGGTAGGCACTCATAAAGATATCAGCGATCGCAAACATACTCAAGAACAGTTGCAAAATATTTCTCATCGCTTAACTTTAGCACTGCGATCGGGAGCGATCGGCACTTGGGATTGGGATTTAATGCATCACCTGTACTGGGATGAGCGGATGTATGAACTGTATGGAATGCAAAAATCGCTAATGGCTTTACGCTATCAAGATTGGATCGATGCTCTCCATCCTGAAGATGTAGCTCAAGCCCACGCTAGCATTCAAGCGGCTTTGCGGGGAGAAAAGGAATTTGCTCTAGAATTTCGCATTATTCATCCTGATGGTAGCGTCCGCTTTATTAAAGCAGCAGCTTTAGTACAACGCGATCGCCAAGGTAATCCTACTAGAATGGTGGGTATTAACTATGACATTACCGAGCGCAAACAAATAGAACAAGCCCTGCGGGAAAGCGAACGCCGTTATGCAACGTTAGCAGAAGCTTCACCGGTAGCAATTTTCCGCTTTGATGTTGATGGTAACTGTATCTACGTCAACGATCGCTGGAGCGAAATGACAGGTAGACCAATTACAGCAGCTTTGGGGAGGGGATGGGTAGATACTTTACACCCAGATGACCGCGATCGCCTGGAGAAAGCCTGGTCTGATGCTTGCGCACAAAACATCATATACCAGAATGAAGGTAGATGTTTGCGCCCAGATGGCAGCATTATTTGGTTTTTTATCCAGTCCTTACCAGAAACCGATCCCAACAATAATATTATTGGCTATATCGGTACACTTACGGATATTACCAGTCGCAAACTTGCCGAAGAGGAACTAGTAAGACAACAACAATTGCGCGATGTGATTTTTAACGAATCTACCGATGCTTTATTTTTAGTCGATCCAGAAACACTACTGACCTTAGATTGTAATCGCCGGGCGGTAGAACTGTTTGAGGTAGCTGATAAAGTCGAATTAATGGGTATTGAAGGACGTACACTCCAACGCCATCCATTCTCAGTGGAGGAGTTAGTTAATATTGTTGAACAAATGCAATCAAAAGGTTTTTGGAGCGGAGAAATAGAATATGTGACAAGTCGCGGTAAGTATTTTTGGGGGAATATCGCCGCTAAACCAATTACTGTAGCGGGACGTAACCTAAATTTAGTCCGAATTACAGATATTAGCGATCGCAAAGAATCGGAACAGGTACTAGCAATATATACCCGCGAACTGGCAGATCTCTACAACAATGCTCCTTGCGGCTACCATTCAGTAGATGCTGATGGTCGTTTTGTCAATATCAATAATACAGAATTGCAATGGTTAGGCTACACATATCAAGAAATCATCGGCAAACCATTTACCGATTTTCTCACAGAAACCAGTCGCGCAGTTTTTCAGCACCAATTTCCTAAGTTTAAACAGCGTGGTTGGGTAAAAGATTTAGAATTTGACATGGTTTGTAAAGATGGCAGCATTTTACCAATCCTGCTCAATGCCACTGCTGTCAAGAGTGAAGATGGTACTTACTTGTTTAGTCGTTCTAGCATCTTTGATATGCGCGATCGCAAACAAGCTGAAGAAGCCATCATGCTTTATGCTCGGGAAGTAGAAGATTTATATAATAATGCTCCCTGTGGCTACCATTCTCTTGATAGCGAAGGCTGTTTTATAAAAGTTAATGAAACTGAGCTGCAATGGTTGGGCTATAACCGCGAGGAAATGCTAGGACAACCTTTGGTAAACTTCTTTACAGAAAGCAGCCGTTTAGCTTTTATCACCAACTACCCCACCTTCAAAGAACGGGGCTGGGTAAAAGACCTAGAATATGACATGGTTTGTAAAGATGGCAGCATTTTACCAGTACTAATTAGTGCTACTGCCGTGAAAGATGCTCATGGTAACTACTTATATAACAGAGCTACTTTATTTGATATTAGTGATGCTCGTCAGCAAGCTGCGCAACGTAAACAAGCGCAAAAAGAACTAGAAGAATCGCGCACAATGTTGCGCTTGATACTTGATACCATTCCCCAGCGTGTCTTTTGGAAAGATAGAAATTCGCGATTTCTCGGTTGTAATCCCGGTTTTGCCCAAGATTATCAATTGACACCAGCAGATATTATCGGCAAAACTGATGCAGAGTTACCTTGGGCAAAATGGGCAGATTCATACCGTGCAGATGATGCAATGGTGATGCAAACCAAAACTGCCAAACTGGGTTATGAAGAACCAACCAGCAATGTCAATGGCGAGTTAATCTGGTTGCGCACAAGCAAAGTTCCCTTAACTAATAGTGCAGGCGAAGTAATCGGTATTCTCGGTTCCTACGAAGATATTACCGATCGCAAACAAGCCGAAGAACAATTACGACAAACCAATGAAGAATTAGCCCGCGCCACTCGCCTTAAAGACGAATTCCTCGCCAACATGAGCCACGAACTACGCACCCCCCTAAATGCTATTCTCGGTATGTCAGAAGGCTTTCAAGAAGGTGTTTTTGGTATCCTCAATCAACGCCAAGCAAAAGCGATCGCCACAATTGAGCGCAGTGGCAAACATCTCTTAGAACTGATTAATGACATCTTAGATTTATCGAAAATCGAATCTGGCAAAATGGAATTGCAATTGAGCGAAGTCTCAGTTAGCAGTCTTTGTGATGCGAGTATGGGCTTTATTAGACAAATGGCGTTGAAGAAAAACATCAGTCTGAATACAACTATTGCCAGTAATATAGGCTACATTCAAGCAGACGATCGCCGCTTGCGTCAGGTACTGATTAACTTACTCACCAATGCTGTGAAATTTACTGCTGATGGCGGTTCAGTCACGTTAGAAGTTAAAGTGGTAACACCAGATAAAGTAATATCCGATACAAGAATATACAACACTTCCTGGAAATCTTCACCCCCAGAATCCAATTTTGCCCAAGTTCCTCAGCTTTGTTTTAGTGTCATTGATAATGGAATTGGGATTGCAGCCGAAAATATCAGCAAGCTATTTCAACCTTTTGTCCAACTTGACAGCAGTTTCAACCGTCAATATTCTGGCACAGGGTTAGGATTAGCGCTAGTCCAACGAATTGCGTCTTTGCATGGGGGAATAGTTTCCGTAGGTAGTGAAGTTAATCAAGGAAGTTGTTTTACTATTCACATACCCTATAAACCAGGAATTAATTCACCCAACAATCAAGTCAAAACAACATTGTCTACCTGTCGTTTAGCTGGGGCGAATTCTCCTGTTTTCATTATCGAAGATTCAGTACCTGCTGCCGAACAAATTACTCGCTATCTTCAGGAAATGGAAATGCAACCCCTTGTCTATTCCCAAGGCGCAGGAGTAGTTGATGAAGTGTTGCGAGTGCAGCCTGTTATAATCTTTTTGGATATTCAATTGCCAGATATTTGCGGTTGGGACTTACTCAATCAACTTAAAGCTAACCCTAAAACTAAAGATATTCCTGTCATTATCATTTCCGTAGTGGACGAACGTACCAAAGGAATGGTTAATGGTGCTTGTGAATATTTAGTTAAACCTATTACTCGCGCTCATTTTCAGTCAACCATAGAAAAAGTTCAACATCTGTTTCTTCCAGTGCAATGTGCGCCAAGGGAAGAAAACTTAACAGATGAAACCTCGCCTTTAATTTTATTAGCAGAAGATAACCAGGCAAATATTGATACCATGTCTGGCTACTTTGAAAGCCGAGGCTACCGGATGTTATTAGCCAAAAATGGTCAACAAGCCATTGATTTTGCCAAATCTCAACTACCTGATTTAATTGTAATGGATATTCAAATGCCTGGAATCGACGGATTAGAAGCAATGCGACGCATCCGACAAGAACCCCAACTGATGCATATACCAATTATTGCCTTAACAGCCTTAGCCATGTCAGGCGATCGCGAGCTTTGTTTAGCTGCGGGAGCCAATGAATATTTAACCAAACCAGTCAAACTTAAGCAACTAGCGATCGCAATTCAACAACTATTAGCAAAGTAAAAATAATTATTCATGCAAAATCAACCCACTATTTTGGTAATTGATGATGAACCGGATAACTTCGATGTTGTTGAAACATTGCTAGATGGAGAAAACTACTGTCTCTACTACGCGCCTAGCGGTAGACAAGCTCTCGAACGGCTCAGTAGTTTTCAACCTGATGTGATATTACTCGATATTATGATGCCCGATCTCGATGGCATGGAAGTATGTCGGCGGATTAAAGCCGATCCTCAATGGCGGGTAGTGCCAATTATTGTGGTGACAGCATTAACCACTAAAGAAGATTTAGCACAATGTTTAGCCACAGGCGCAGACGACTTTATTAGTAAGCCAGTCAATGGTGTGGAATTAAGAGCTAGAGTTAATTCCATGTTGCGGATTAAACAGCAATACGACAACCTCCAAGCCTTGCTGAAACTGCGAGAAGATATGGTAAACATGATTGTCCATGATTTACGCAATCCTCTAGCTAGTATTGTGCTGTCAGCCGAGATTATCCAATTGTCGGGGGTAACAGTCGAAAAACAACAACGCAAGCTAGAGCAAATTGGGATCGCCGTTCAACAACTGCAATCTTTAATTGATAACTTATTACTCATGGCCAAGTTAGAATCAGACAAAATGATTCTTAACTATACAGAAGTAGACTTAGGGCAAATTTGTCTAGCAGCCGTGACAGATATGGAAGCGATCGCTACTCAAAGACATCTCACCTTAGTAAGTGATTTACCAGAAATCAGCCGCATCATTAAAGTAGATTCCGCTATCTTCCGCCGAGTATTAGATAATTTGCTTTCCAATGCAATTAAATTTTCACCATCCCATTCTCAAATTATTCTCAAAGCCGAATATTTAGAGCCAGGAATTATTAAAGTTCAAGTCATAGATTATGGTAGAGGAGTACCTAAGGAACTCCGTCAACGCATTTTTGAAAAGTATGAAATTGGCAGTTTAATGCAAGAAGTTTCGCAAATTGGTTTAGGATTAGCTTTTTGTAAAATGGCGATAGAAGCTCATCACGGTACTATTACCGTTGAAGAAAATCATCCCCAAGGTAGTATTTTTACAGTTTTATTAAAAGATTTATTTTAAAATTCTCTATGTCAATATTTTATAGTCAGGTGCGTTGTTTTATGAAACAACGCACCATAAACAATCTCAATTAATAATGAGAACCAGTTTTGCGGTGGTTAATAGCAGTTACCGCATGAGGCTTGAGTAATTTACCGTTATCTACAGTCGCATAAACTACCCAATGATCGCCACATTCTAGACGCTGACTAACTGAACATTCCAAATAAGCGATCGCATCTGTCAACACAACACAACCATTATCCGCAATTGCCGTACTAAAGTTAGCAAATCTATCTTCCCCAGGCGCAAAGGATTTGCGGAAATGCTTCATGTATTCCAGATGATTACCTTCCTCTAAAACATTGAGAGTAAACTTCCCACCAGGATACATCAAAGATTCAATCGCTCGTTCCTTTGCGATCGCTACCGTAATTCCCGGCGGATTAAATGTAGCTTGAGATACCCAAGCACCTAACATCCCTGTAGAAACTTCTCCTTGCTTCGCTGCAATCACGCAAACAGAACCAACGATTCGCCCTACAGCTTGTTCTAAAGGAGTCGCAGCTTGTTGGGGTACGCGCACTTTTTTCGCCTTTTTAATCGTTTGGGCAAAATCTGTACCGAGTTCTTCACAGTATTTCAAAGTCACATCATCTGGTTTAAATTTGACCTTGAGAGTATCAAAACCAAATTTATAGCCAGCATCTCGCAGTTTACCTTCAATTAAATCAAAGGCTTCACCGCTCCAACCATAGGAACCAAATACACCCGCTAATTTATTGTTATCGCCATCGCTGAGAACAATACCTAAAGCGGTATGAATAGGGGTAGGTGCATGACCCCCAATTGTTGGAGAACCAATAATAAATGCATCACACTCTTGCAAAGTCGTGCGAATTTCATCCGGTTCCGCAAATTCGCAGTTAATCGATTTAACCGCCACTCCGCCTTTAGTTAATCCCAGAGCGATCGCCTGTGCTAAAGTTGCCGTATTGCCATAAGCAGAAGCATACAGTAGCGCGACAGAGATTTCTCTAGTTCTTTGGGCGTGGCTCCATTCCCCATAGGATTTGGTCAGTTCAATTAAGCTGCTACGCACCAAAGGCCCGTGACCAACGCCATACATTCTCACCTGCAAATCCGAGATTTTCTCCAAAGCTGCTTCTACATGCAAAGCATTAGGAGCCATCAAACAGTTGTAATAATAACGCTGGTCTTCCTTAAAGCTTTCCCAATTATCATCAAACACCTCATCCCCACAGATATGAGAGCCAAATAGCTTATCTGTATAGAGAATTTGCGTTTGTTGGTCGTAGGTACAAAGCGCTTCCGGCCAGCGCGGACTCGGAGTCGGGAAGAATTTTAAAACATGACCCTTACCTAAATCTAGAGTCTCTTTCCCCCGCATCACCAAAATATTTAAAGTGTTATCAGGGAAAGCAGCGCGTAAATTAGCAGCACCCGGAAGCGAACAGACAAAAGTAATCTGCGGTGCTAACTCCAACAGAGCCTTATAAGTTGCCACTCTGTTAGGATTAAAATGACCCGAAATTACATAATCTAACTTTTTTAAATTCAATGTCTGCTGTAAAGCAGGCAAATAAATTTCTGTGAAAGTCTCTCCAGGTGGGTCAATAATCGCAGTTTTATCACCTGCAATTAAATAGCAATTGGAAGTAGTTCCCCTTGAGAGCGCATATTCAATTTCAAACCGCAAACGTGACCAACTACGCCCTCTAAGAACCTGAGTATTTGTCGCAATCGGCAAAATTTGGATGTCACGGGGTTTGGAATTGCTCATAGATTTCCGGTTATTTTTAGCAAAAAATTGGAAAAACCAGGTACTAATTACCCAGTTTTTAGCTAATTCAAAAACATGAATGAAGGGATTTGCGAATCTCATTTGCTTAATGAAATCCTTCTCATATATGAGATAGCAAAAAAAGATGAGAGAACAGCTTCATCTCTCTTTCTCTTCTCTGCGCTCTCTGCGTACTCTGTGGTTTTGATATTTTTTGAACCGCAGAGACGCAGAGGACACAGAGTGAAGAGATAATAGATACAAAATTGGTATCAGCTTTAGTAGTAGTTACCCACCTTGCGATGACGAACAGCTGTCAATCCATCAGATTTAGATACACGACCTTCTTCGACAGTGCAATATAAAATCCAGTGATCGCTACATTCAATGCTGCTTTGTACCTCACATTCCATATAAGCCAACGCATCTGTCAGAATTGGGGAACCATTCTTCGCTGTTTGCGTTTTCACACCAGCGAATCTGTCAGCACCAGGAGGTAAGCGTTTCAGAAACTGCTTCTTCAATTCCTGATAATTCCCTTCTTCTAAAACATTCAGCACAAAGCGATCGCCTACTTGCATCAAAGCATCAATCGCGCGATCCTTAGCTACAGCAATGGTAAATCCTAAAGGTTGCAAACTAGCTTGACTCACCCAAGAAGCCAACATCGCACCGCTAACATTACCTTTTTTCGTAGTGACAATATATAGTCCGCTACTAATCCGTCCCAACGCTTTCTCCATATTTACGTCGAGGGACTTAATTTGCTTGATATTGCGATCGCGCATCAGCACCTGTCCCAAATCCGTACCAGCTTCTGCACATAGCTGATATGTAGACGCGCCAGGAGTTTCTTTAATCCGAATCGCTGGGAAAGCTTCCTTCACTCCCAAATCGATAAATTTGCGCCGCAGTGTATCAATGGGTTCATCATCCCCACCGTAACACTCAAATAATCCCACCAGTTGCTTATTATTAGCCACAGCCAACAACGAACTAATTCCAGCTTGAGCCGCAGCATTAGTAGTTGGTGGCATACCAATAATAATACCTGCCGCCCGTCCTGCAAGTTCCTGAATTTCTTGGGCTTCCGCAGAACTGAGATCGATCATTTCGATTCCCACC
Organism: Calothrix sp. FACHB-168; assembly: GCF_963889195.1. Classification (NCBI taxonomy): domain Bacteria; kingdom Bacillati; phylum Cyanobacteriota; class Cyanophyceae; order Nostocales; family Calotrichaceae; genus Calothrix; species Calothrix sp. FACHB-168. Next base: position 3,131 of record NZ_CAWPNJ010000083.1, on the reverse strand, counting down.
CCAGTTTTTTGGATTCCCTCACCAATCACTTGAATCAGCTTATCGCCATAGCCATATTCAGCAACATAAAACAAACCTACAGTGGTTTCTGCTTTAGCTTGTCTTTGGCTCCAACTTTGGTAACACTCGGTCAAAACATCCAAATGATGATAAAGTAAAGGCCCGTGACCGTTGGCAATAATTTTAATGTTCCCTAAATCCTTCATCCGCTTCATTGCATTCAGCAACGAACGCGCATTTGGCCCCATCAAGCAATCATAATAAAATCTAAAGTCAGCTTCGATCGCTTCTAAATCTTCATCAAAAGTGCGATCGTCACAGAAATGCATCCCGAAAGCATCGCAGGTGTAGATAACTTCGGTTTTGCGGTCATAGCTAAAGATAGTATCAGGCCAGTGCAGATTTGGCGCACTCACGAATTCGATTTCATGTCCTTTTCCAATATTAATGCGATCGCCACTTTTGACAATCCGCTTAGAAAAAGGATCGTGAACCAAACCTTCTAAAAACTGCAATGCAATTTTCGATGCTAAAACAGTCGCTCTCGGAGCCAATTGCAGCACATCTTCCACCAAACCGCTATGATCTGGTTCTGTGTGACTGACAATAATGTAATCAATAGTCTTAGGGTTTACCAGACTTTTGAGCGTTTCCAAATACAGTTCGCGAAACTTCTGGTGAGAAGTATCAATTAAAACTGTTTGCTCACCCCTAATTAGATAGGAATTGTAAGTCGTTCCATTTTGCAGTCCGAATTCGATATCGAAGCGATCGCGATCCCAATCAAGAGAGCGAATCGCCGTTGTGTTAGGGGCAATTTCTACAGTTTGTATAGTTAGCCGATGCTGAACGTTCTCTGCGATCGCTACCATTATTCGTCTCCGAGCGCAAAACAACAGTATTTTTGTCTGCCTCCATTGTCCCTAGAAGTGTGTTTTTAAGTTGTAATCAAGATTAGTTTTTCTAAAAATCACCTTGTAGCAATTGATGCTCTTTTTCAGCATATTTTTTAACTCCAAAAATATACTAAAAATCTCCTATTTTTTCAGGTATCAAGTATTAAATATTGATATTTGTTGGCATAATTTAAAATCCCAGACTAATCATACATATCATTGGCATTTTGCAAATCATTTCGTAACAAAAAGCATATAATATCTTACCGATGTATCTAAACCTCATTCCGAACAATTTGAATTAATCACTGCGAATACTGTAATCAGACATAATAGTATTGCGATAGATGTTGTTTTTGAGCAAAGTTCGTTCAACATTAGCTCCAGTCATATTAGTGTTGGTCAAGTTGCTGTTGACGATATCGGCACCTCTCAAATTGGCATTCGTCATATCGGCTTCAGTTAGATCAACTCCATAGAGAGTAGCTCTAACCAAGATGGCATTACTCAATTTAGCCCCGCTCAAATTAGCTCCATCCAAACAAACCGAATTGAGAATAGTGCCATTAAAATTAGCTCCACTGAAGTTAATATTTTCCATATAGGAGTCGGACAATTCCAGCCGACTGAAATTCACATCTCTAAGATTAGCTCCGATAATTTCATCACTAATGTACAAATCATACATAGTAAAATCTCTAACACCATCGGCGTAGAGTTCGAGAATCTCTCTATTCTTGAGCAATGGTTTACTTTTACTCATATACCTTTCCTGCTGGAATTTGTAACACTCAAGCTAAGGGTAGAGTGAAAATATCTGCAACTAATGACAAACTAAATGCGTAGTTTAGAGGATTTCACTAGACATTCAACTCCTGAGAAATTTGGCAGTTAGTCAAGGAATTAGCATTCAACGGAAAAGGTGCAATATATTAAGCTATGTTATACCAAAGGCGTAACAAACCTTAAATTTTTGATAAGCTGCTTCCTATAGATATAAATTTAATCAATCAATTGTGGAGTAGAAATTGTGTCTATCTAAATTGATCTCATAAATCAGAAACATCTATATAATTAACTGCTAAACCACAATTTTCATACTCAAATCCAACCACTTGGACTGTGTAATCGGTGCGCTACTAGAAATATAATCCACACCCGTTTGTGCCACAGATCGAATCGTTTCCACAGTCACATTACCCGAAGCTTCAATTTTAATATGACTATATTCTTGGCGAATCAACTCCACCGCAACAGACATCATTTCTAAAGACATGTTATCCAACATAATAATGTCAGCTTTATACTCTAGCGCTTCCTTCACCTGCTCTAAAGTTTCCGTCTCTACCTCTATTGTGAGCGGATAAGGTATCTGCGAACGGATGCCCGTAATAGCTTTGCCAATTCCCCCAGCCGCCGCAATGTGATTATCCTTAATCATCACCGCATCATCCAGTCCCATGCGATGATTAATCGCCCCTCCCACAGCCGTTGCGTATTTTTCCAACAACCTCAGCCCTGGTATGGTTTTGCGCGTATCCACCAACTGCGCAGGTAAATCCGCAATTTGTTCTACATATTTATTAGTGAGAGTTGCAATTCCACTCAACCGCATAGCCAAATTCAGCGCCACCCTTTCCCCCATCAACAGCGCATCCAACGCACCATGAATTTCTGCTACTACTTCTCCTGGTTCGCACCATACACCTTCATCTGTCATCGGTGCAAAGCTAACTTTCTCATTCAAAAGCTGAAATACCCTAGCTGCAACAGGTAACCCTGCAATAATTCCTGGAGCTTTCGCTATCCATTTAGCGGTTCCTGGCGTCACATTCTTAGCTAATAGGCTGTTCGTTGTGCGATCGCCTCGACCAATATCTTCCAACAACCAACTATTTAATAATGGATCTAACACCAGCCAAGGTGGCAACACACCAAACTTGCTCACAAATTTATTACTTCCTTCTCAACTTCCTCCGGATACTATAGCGTAAAACCCTTACAGGGCAAGGATGAGAAGAGCAGAAAGCAGAGTCAAAAAATTTTTTTGCCAAAGATGTTGACAAACCAAAAGAGGCTCGATATATTGGATAAGTGCCTGAGAGCGGAGCGCAAAAAGCGACGCGAACAGGAAGCCGAACCTTGAAAATATTATAGTTTGAAAGCCAGTATATAACAAATAACTGCGTCAAGTAAAGAAAATAACCAGACTGAGGTTTAAGTCAGTCAAAAGAG
>NZ_CAWPNJ010000082.1:0-22363 GCF_963889195.1 Calothrix sp. FACHB-168 | reverse complement strand
TTTATCAGGTCAAAAACGTAAAGAACTACAATTGGCTTTGATTGATGCTTTTCCTAATATGGCATCCTTAGAGCAAATGTTGGCATTTGAATTAGATAAAAATCTAAGAGCGATTGCTGGTGAAGGGAGTTTACAAGATGTTGTCTTTAAATTAATACAAACAGCAGAATCTCAGGGATGGATTGAAGATTTAGTTCGTGGTGCGTGTAATTCAGTTCGTAACCCACGATTGAAGGCTTTTGCCAAAAAACTAAACCTTTATACGGACACGGAGGATACGGACACAACTACTCAGCTTTCACTATTAGACAAATACTACGAATGCTTAAAGAATCGATGCCAAAATCATCAAACAGAAGGCTTGATTCAATCTGCTAGCCTATTATTATCGAATATATTCATACCACGGACTGTTGTTGTTTATAAAGGAAATACAGTAAGAAATAATAATAATATAAATTCATTCTATCCCTCTTTATCAAATTACCTTAGTAATGAGCGCAGACAGTGTATAGTAGTTTATGGCGCAGCAGGAACGGGAAAAAGTACTCTCTTAAAAGATTTAGCGTTGATATTTGCAACACAAAAAAAACAAGAATATTTTCCACAAGCGACTGAACTAGTTCCATCGCTATTATTAATAAGAGAAGTATACGAAGATATAATCAAAAATGAAAGTTTAGCAAATTTAATTGCTAAACAAGCAAATTCCATAACCATAGTTGAATTGAATAAATTATCTAAAGAATTTGAGAGAAAATTATTTCATGGTCATTGTTTAGTAATGCTGGATGGCTTGGATGAATGTGATGACTTAAAGAAAGTTGGGCAGTGGGTTAATCAACAAATGAAAACATACAATAAAACTACTTTTATCTTAACCTCACGACCCATATTTGAAAGCAATCCCCAAAAAATAAATGAAATTCTCCAAGAGATTAACTATATAATGCTAGAATTGCAACCATTTAATCATGAGGATATTAAAAGCTTTATAGATAGAAATTACAAAGAAATGCATGAAATGGATGGGAAAAACATTAATACTTTAGTAAATTCAGACGATTTGAAGAATCAGATATTGGATAGCTCTTCATTGAAAAAAATCGCAGAGAATCCATTGCTGTTAACAATAATGTGTAAAGTTCATTATGATTTTGGTAGTCAATCCCTGCGGTGGAACCGGGTAACCCTTTATAAGGATATATTAGAGATTGTACTTCAGCGTCGAGACATAGCTGTGAACGATTGTAAATATGAGGAAAGATTAAGTGTCTTACAAAGATTAGCACTTTACCTAATGGAGCAGAAAAAAACTGAATTTAATCTGAATGATTCATTAAGAGAATTATTTAATCTGAATGATTCATTAAGAGAATTATTAACACAAGAATTTATTGATAAAATTACTTACAAGGGGTTGTTAGTACAAAATCAGCATAAAGGGCAAAAAGTATATCAATTTGCTCACCTCAGTTTTCAAGAATATTTGGCAGCATGTCAAATTAATCAAACTAACCGGAGTGAAGATTATATTAAAAGATTAATAGTTGTTAATTTTCAGGCAAACCAGGAAACCATTTTTTGGTATTGTCAATTGAATTCAAAAAATCTAGTAAGATTAAGAGAACCAAATCTTTTAAAGTTTTGTTTTAAGTTTAGTTTTCTAATATTTTCTGATAAAAATCTTTTTAATTTTAATTTTATATCTATTTTTTTTATATCTATTTTTATTTTAGTCTTTATTATTTTAACAAAAACTTTAGAGGGAAAAAATAAATTAAATTTCATTCGATTTTTTTTGATTTTGTGTTGTTGTTTTTGTTTGATTGGTGGTTTTATGTTGGGTTGTGGGTGGTTGATTGGTGGTTTTATGTTGGGTGGTGGGTGGGTTGGGTGGGTTGGGGTTGTGTTGGTTTTTGGGTTGTTTTGGATTTTGGTGTGTGGTTTTATTTTGATTGTGAGTTATAAGATGTTTAATGAAAACCTAGATAATTTAGATGAGTGGAAGAATTCCCAACTGTAACATATAAACGTTCCAGCCTTGTCTAAATATTTGTTATCAAAACCACTTTCTACGACTTCATAACCATTTCCAGTAATTCCGATACCTGGCACCGCCATCAAAACAACCGCATCGCTATCTTCGGGTCATAACAGTTAGCAACTACAAATTGTTCAGCCACCTCCCGGACTGGCGAATCCTCAAATTCCCATTCCACCCAAGGTAATCGCATCTGCCCTGGCGATGTCTTTTTACTTTTAGGCTTGACAACTTTGGGCAGCAATTTACTTCCCCAGTGATAGCTTTTATCTGGTTTCGGCTGTGGCTTGTACCTTTTACAAAACCCCCGATATTTAGCAGCGCATTCTTCCAATGTTCGTCCCAAAGATAAAAATGCTGGATGCCATTGAGTTAGCCCATCATCGGTCAACCTATCGTAAGTTCCATAATTACTAAAATCATAGAAAAATCCCTGCTGCATTCCGGTGGCTTTCGGGTTAGCGTGAATGTACCGCAGCGTATTTAATGCCCTTTGATAATCGCTCTTTTCAAAACCTGAACTGTGATATCTTTTTTCCCAAAAGTGACCAGTTCTTTTGAGCATTCGATTAAAGCACATGGCGGTGTACCAGTTAAGCCAGTGCATAATTTTGGGCAGGTCTTCTGGTTGACTAGGCTCAATTAAATAGTGAACATGATTCGACATTATGCACAGAGCATAAAGTTTAAAATTGAATTTATCGAAAGCTTTTTTGATAGCGTAGAGAAACACCTCCCGGCATTCCCGACGACTCAATTTAAATTCGCGGTTATTACAACGAGTCGTAATGTGATAACAGTAATCGGGTTTAATTTGACGAGGTTGACGGGGCATGGGAGTTTATTTTTAGGATAAACATTTATGCCATCACTAAACCTGTGCTGATTCCTCCCATGTAGAATCTGGTATAGAAATTTCAAAAATCCAAAGCAGAGATAGCGTTCTGCTTCTGCTTCTCAGTTACCCCCAGGTATCGCTCTAAAGCCGCTAGCGTTCGATGCCCCGATATCTCCTGAATATGGCGCAACGGTATCCCCGCATCGCTCATCCTAGTTAACGCAGTCCTGCGGAAACTGTGCGTACTCACCCCCTCAATCCCCAACCGCGTACAGGTATCTCTGAGAATTTTATCAGCACTCACCTTATGAATATGCCCCAACCCATGCCGCCCCGGAAACAAAAACTCCTTGCGGCGGTTGGGGTTGTACTCTTCCAAATACTGCTTCAGCTTCGGATGCACTTGAATTTCCCTAGTGTCCCGCTTCCCCTTAGTGTTAACGCTCCGTAACACCAACACCCCCCTAACCCCATTGCTGCCAAAAACATCTTTCACTGCCAACGTGCAAGCTTCATTGATTCGGCAAGCAGCATAAAGGCACACGCCGAACAAAGCGCGATCGCGCGGGTTGACAAACCCTTCAGTAAATAGGAGATTAATTTGGTCGGGGGTAAGGATTTCTGCCCTGCCGAAACGATTTATTTTCATAGGGTCTAGCCTACATTGTTTAATAGTAGAAACACAATGTAAGTGACCAAAAAGCCTATTCTCTCGTGAGCGATGACACCCGATTAAACCAGACTTATCAATCAGCCCGACACAGCGAACGCCACAACCCGCATTATCTCGTTGAGTGATTTGACTTGCTTATCCAAGCGGGGGGATGACCACTTGCTGATATAATTCACAGCGATAGGATTCGCTCATGTTGGGGCTTTCCAAGTGTCTATACTGGCTTCTATACTCTGGGTTGATAAATCCTAGCTTGAGAGTGATATCAAAATTGCTTTAAAGGCATCACCGTGGGTGAGCGCAAAGAACGGCGTTCTTAATAAAAGACATTCCCAAGGTTGGGAATGGGAATCGAAAAAAATTCTATTAGAATCATTTTCTGATTACTCTACTGAGCAATCAGAAGAGTAACTATAGTAAATTACTCTTATCAACAGACAGTAAATTAAATCGCGTTCCACAATTTTTAGAACCTGAAAATGCCTAAAAAATCACGAGAACGTTATCCAAAAAATTGGTCAGATATCGCTAGTGTTGTGAAACAAGGAGTGGACTGGCGATGTACTAAATGTGGGTTGCAATGCATTCGCCCCGGTGATGATACATCCAAACTTTCTCGCTCCCAAAGAATGGCACTAACATTAACGGTGCATCATAAAAATTTCATGCCAGAGGATAATCGTCGAGACAACTTGTGCGCATTATGTAGTGCATGTCATCTTAGTTTTCATACAAGACGCAGGGGGAATGTGTCGCCGGGACAATTATCTTTATTTTAAGGGTTCTTTCATTGTCGAATCACAGGCGATGCTTTCTTACAATACCAAAATAACTAACTGGCTGTGTCAAGCTGAGTAATCCACTGATTGATTTTGTCGCGTTTATCAGCACTTAGTCGCTCAATTGCTGCATAGATAGCTTGTTTTTTATAGATTTGCCATAAATCAGAAATCATCCCCATATCTTCACAGATTTCCAGGTCAGCCGCTATTACTGCCAGATTTTCTTCGGTCAACCATTTTTGAATTTCATTTTCATACTCTGCTTTCATTTGGTTGAGTCGGTTTCTTTCGCTTACAGACAAATTGCTCCAAATAACTTTCTTCACACTGTCTGGACGACGAGACATAATTTGGGTGACATCTGACCATTCTTTTGCGTTGCGAACTTTAAAGGCTAGACATTCTATGCTAGATTCAAAAGTTTCTTCTGGGCAACCAAGTAGTTGAATAGCGTAAAGTAGTTCGGTGAGAGTTAGTTCTTGACAATCTAAAAACCAGCTTCTAATTGTGGAATTATAAAAAAATAATTTTTTGCCTTCGCTCCTAAACTTGCGCTTTTTGGCTTCAATAATTGGGCGCAGTAATAGGGAACGAACCTCTGGAGGAACTTCTTTAAACTCAATATCAAAGCTAGAAACAATTACTGGCACTCTACTATTTTCGTCCAGAGAAGATTCTTCTAATACCCACTTAAAAGATTTACCGCAATTAGGACAATCCGCTTCATATTGAGTAACAAAGTCTGCTGTTTTAGAATGAAAGCATTCTTTGGTACGAATTAAAGCTGCCATTGGTTTGAAAACATGGTGACAGTGCGGACAGCATCTCACACCTTGGGTATCCGGGTCGCAGGATACTGGGTCTAGGCTCCATTTTCTGTGGTCACAGGGACGACCTAACCTAAACCAGTTATCAGTCATGTCTAGAATAGTTGCATAATCTTTTCCTGGTGCCGGACGCAATATTCGACCAATCATTTGCAGCCAGAGCGTCACACTACTAGTGGGTCGAGCTATCACTGCCGCCAGCGAGTCAGGGCAATCAAATCCCTCAGTCAGAATTGCACAATTGCTAATGACCAGGGTCTGACCGCTACGAAATCTATCTAAAATTGCTTTACGCTCATTATTGGGTGTATCTCCATCCAGGTGTTCGCTCTTGATACCATCTGCACAAAACGCTGCGGCGATTTGTTTTGAATGCATGACGTTAACTGCAAAAATAATTGTCTTCTTACCAGCACAAAAATTTTTCCATTGCTTTAATACTTCGGACGGTTTGTAGTCAGAAGCAACTGCTTCTAATTCTTTTTTGGTGAAGTCGCGTTTTTGAGGGACTTTGTGCTGGGAATATTTAAAGCCTGCTATCAATTTATAATCAGTTAAGTATCCAGAGGCGATTAATTCTTTGGTGGTAATTGAGCAAATCAGGTGGTCGAAAATATCTCGCAATCCATAACCATCTTCTCGCCTGGGTGTGGCTGTCACTCCCAGAGTAAGAGCATCTGGATAAGCATCGAGCAATTTGCGGTAACTATTAGCTGAAGCATGGTGAGCTTCGTCAATGATGACAACCTGAGCAGTCGGGTAAGTTTTGCGACGAGAAAGAGTTTGGATACTGGCTACTTGAATTAACGAGTCAGTTGGCTTATATCCGGCTTTGATGATTCCTGGTTGAACTTTTGTGACCGCAGCCAGTTTCTCTGCTGCTTGGTTAATCAACTCTTCTCTGTGAGCGACGACCAAAACGCTTGAGCCAGTGGCGGTAAATTTAGATGCCACTGCGGCAAAGATTATAGTCTTACCACCGCCCGTGCTTAGTTGTAGGAGTACTTTCTGAGTTCCTTGAGACCAAGTGGCGAAGGTTTTTGAAACTAAATCCTGTTGGTAATCGCGCAGATTGAACATTCTTGATAATGGTCGCTCTAGTCAAGAGTTGTTTTGCCCAGCATATTTATGATACTCATGAGCTTGAAAAGTAGACCAATAGAAAATGGCAACCCTCGCCATCTCACTTCTTCTATCAGGATATAGAAGATTCCATTGAACACTTCCTAGATATCGATTTGACGCTCCACCTGGGGTTGTTCTGGAATCACTGAGTCAAATCAAAATATAGACAATCAAAACTAGCAACAATCAATTTGGAAATCCCCCTAATATTAGGAGCGCGATTTTTCCAAAAAATCTAATTATATCTATTTAAGCTTTCCCTAAAAAATCCTTATCATCTTCTGATGAGCAATCTAGAATTATTGGTTAACTATTAGTATAATATCTGGCGAACAAAATCGCATTTCAAGAGGAAAAAAATCTTAGCAGAAAACTATATGAATCTCAGATGCATAATGTACTATTTACAGAAATTAATTAAGGAACATTAAATAATGAAAATTTCTGAGTTACTGCAAGGAATCGGCAGTCCCATCGCCTTTTATCCCGACCTAGTTCCCCTCACCGGTTCGCATCACGCTGCCATATTTTTATGCCAACTAACTTATTGGCATGGAAAGCAGTCAAACCCCGCAGGGTGGATTTATAAAACTCAAGAAGAGTGGCGGTTAGAAACTGAATTATCAGATTACGAACAAAGAAATGCGCGTATGTCTTTGGTAAGTCGCGGGTTGCTTCAGGAACGCTACGCCGGAATTCCCCGGCGGCTTGAATATCGACTTAAAGAAAATGCCCTCAACAAACTCTGGGACTGCTGGCAGGTAGCTTGCAAAATCAAAAAGGAATTCAAAGACCTCAACGACCAGTTCGGAAATCTTATCAGCCGAGGCTTTGGGGCAGAGGAAATCAAGCTCAAACTCGAAAATTATCGCTCCTGTTTCCATAAATGCCGGCAGGTAGCACAACAATTTTTTAAGCAATGCAGAAAATCTGCGGTCAATCCCATTACAAAACTTAATGAATTTGAGCAGAGATTAAAAAAAGTGGCTGAAACCCTTGAAAAATCCATAATCTCACAAACTAGGATTATGGCATCCAAGAAACTGAGAAACAAGGTTCCGAGTTCCTTCGAGACAGGCATCCAAGAAACTGGGAGGCTTGAGTCCGAGTTCATGGGAGACAAGGTTCCGAGTTCCTTCGAGACAGGCATCCAAGAACCTGACAGACTTGGTTATGACGAAGTGGGAGACTTGGTTGCGAGTAACTCGGATTTGCCGGAGTCTGTAATCATTGATGTGCAAGCTTTCCAGGCTCCCTCAGAGAGTACAGCAGAAAATACAGCAGAGATTTCTTCAAAAATTACTGCAGGGGAGACTACTGCAAAAAATATGCGTCCGGGCATCTCTATTTCGGGTGTCCCCCCCTTAAAAAATTTTCAAGAAGAACCAGAGTTAACACCTCTACGCCCAGAACGAGGAATAGAGCTACCGAAAGAAACGCAAAAAAACCCAAGGCCAGAAGAAGGATATCGGGCAAAGCCGAAAGACCCTCATGAAGGCAAATTTTCCGCCGCCGCCGCGCCAGATTTTGAAAAAACGCCGGACTGGGTGGAGGAAATAGAGGAGAAGGTGCGGCAGGGAAAGCCTTTACAGCGCGATAAATTAATCGCCCTAGCGAATTATCGTTTGGGGGATTCAGTCCGGCTTTATCGGCATTCTGGAGAGATTTTTCATCCAGCGCCGGGGGATATCAGTGGTGACTTTGTAAAATTTGTGCAGTGGTACTCATTTAATGGAGACCCGAATGTGGCTTATGTGCAAGCTTGCATCCTGAAATTTGAAAAGCAGCCAGAAAATTGGCCAATGTTGCAGACTTGGGTGAGCGAGTGGCAGGCGGTGCTTGAGAATCCTCTTTTGGTGAAGGAAATGCTGTCGAACCGCGTAGCCAGTCAGGGCAAGAAAGCCAGTGGGCGGGATTTTGACATTCTCAATGAATTAGCAATTAAGGAGGCGTTCGGTTTATGAGTTTGGATGAGAAAATTTTTGCAGTTAATTCCATTCCCAAGGTTGGGAATGAAGTGGTGAGCGATTATAGGGGTTGTGATGAGTGCCCCGCAAGACTTACGCCGATTTTTTGTAGTGACAAATTTTTGTACAAGTTTTTGTCACTACAAAAATCCGTCCCCCGGCTAAAGCTTTTTAACCCGTTTTATCTCAAAACATCATAGGGCATTCCATTCCCAAGCTTGGGAATGAAGTGGTGAGCGATTATAGGGGGTGTGATGATTGCCCCGTAAGACTTAAGCCGATTTTTTGTAGTCATAACAATTAGACCTAGTTGTTATGACTACAAAATTACTTGGAATAAGTGCCCCATTCCCAAGGTTGTTCATGCGACCGACAGCCCGACAGCCCAGAAAAATTGAAGAAGGCAGAAGGCAGAGGGCAGAGGGCAGAAGGATCAAGTCAGAAGGGGTTTGAATCCCCTCCTGACTTGGAGCCACTGAACTCTTGTTCAGTGGGGGTCTTAAACCCTTGTTCCCTCCGGTCACGGGTAGAGGGTAGGAAGCAGAATTCCCTTCTGCCTTCTGCCTCCTGCCCTCTGCCTTTCCCGATAAAGCCCTCTTTTGATGTGCCGAGAGCTAATACCAAATCTCAAAAATATGGCTACACATAGGCAGCAAGGGGGCAGTGGGAGAATTATCTGTAGGCTGAATTTAGAGAAATGGTATAACTTTGATTCTTTAAAAATTATCCAGACTCAGAAAAGTTTCTTCTATCTCGCTATCTCGATTTTTTCCCACCTTCAAATAATTGCAGGGGGGGTTGATTTTATCAATCAACAACTCCTCGAATCTGCGGAGAAATTTTGGTTCGATAAATGGATTTGGCCAGCAAAAAATCCCCAGACAAAACCGTCCATAATTATCAAAATCTACGAAATGAGTTTTGTGAGCATCAAGCAGCAACTTTTCTAGGAGGTAAAAAACCTGCATTTTATGATGTTTCTCCTTGAACCTTTTTTTGATACTTACAACACTTGAGCCGATATAGACTATTTGGCTAATCTCCTCCAACGCTTTTTCATGAGTAATCGCCAAAAGATAAATTCCGGGTAAGTCTGGGAGGCAGGGAAGCTCTTTTATCGATAGTGGAGGCGCAAATCCTGGGTTGAACAAATCAAAAAACAAAGGTGGGTTATCAAGCAAATCATCTACAAACTTTTCTAAGTCTCCTAAGCTGAAGTTATTTTTGAGGCGGAATTTTGACATTGTTACACCCGAAGAAATCAATCTAAGTAAAATTTTTTTACTGCTAGGTTTAAGCGAATAGACTTGCGTTCGCTTAACGTTCCCAACCCCGTTCCCAAGGACGTACCCAATCCCCGTTCCCAAGTACCCATAGGGGTTACAAGATTTGGGAACGGACTCCTTCGGTTCCTGGGAACGGGAACGCTTTAGTTTTTTGGGGGGAGAAAGTATCCTGTAATTTCATCCCCAGATATTCTTCCTGACTGCGTTAATAATTTAAGAGCAGTTCTCAGTTTTGGTCTGCCCGGATTATTCACATGACAATCGCGCAGCCATGATTTATGTTTGCGGATTGCTTCAAACGAAACGGGTGATTGACTTTTACCCACGAGTTCAACAATGTGGTCTAAAAAAGTGCTGTCGATTTCATGTTCTGGCTCAACTGATGGCTCAGATTCTGCCACTTCTAATAGAAGCATTGACTCCAATTGCTCCACGGTTTCAGCCAGATTATTTTTCGGTGATGTTGGGGTTGGTATGTTGTCAAAATTGGGACTATTCTCAACTAACTCAGGAAAATATTTTAGAAGTGTTCGGGCTGGGTCGGGTTGAGATGTCGTTGGATTAATCTCAGTTTTTAACCAATCTGGAATCACCCCAATTTCACCACCGGAGATTGATTTTTCAAAACTGTCTGGGTCGGCTAAAAAATATTTACCAGTGGCAACAGAAATGGATTTGAGTGGGGATAATTTTTTACTCGTGGCTTCACATCCGATAAATGTTGCACCAGTTTTAAAGGTATCCCCAAACCCGGCGGTGTTTTTAGTTCCCACCCAAGATGTCAGATTCTTACCATGCAACACCACGAAAATCTGAGACCCCTTCTTGCTAGCGCGAGTGAACAGGAAGCGAATGATCCATTGCTTCTGGTCATCGCTGAGATAGTCAGATAACGCCACCGCTTCATCAATTACCAAAATAATGTCTGTGTAACTATTTTGAGTAGCGTTGTCCATCTCCCTTAAATATTGGTACAAATCGCCTGCAACCTTAGCATCAGCCTTTGCACCGTCTAGTTTTGGGTAACTCAGTCTGCATACTAAGTAATGGCATTGAAACGGGTATATATCATCCCCGGCGGTGAAATAATGAATCTTGGTGTTTGGCTCCAATGCTTTACTGAGGATGGCTAAAATCGCCATGAGCGTACCTTTACCCCCGCGCTGATTTCCTGCAATTACGGTGATTTGGTCACGGATGCATTTGGCGATGTCAAAACCACTATTAGTTAATGCGTCGATAATTGCGATCGCGCGGTTGTGAAGTGGCAGCGCTAACATTGATTGAATTTCTGGTGCTTGAATTTCATTCGATTGATTCCCAACCTTGGGAAAGTCAATTGTTTGAATTTGTGGGGAACTGGGTAACTCTATAAATTGGGGTTGTGGAGTTTCAATGAATTTTGGTGCAGGTATTTTCTGCTGTGGTAGTTGGGCTATTTGGGATTGTTGCTGAATTAGAGTTACTTGTGCATTGTCAATTCTGGGGTCGGGGGCTACCTGCGCCAAATGTTTGTCCAATTGCTCAACAGTTGGAAACGCACCTCGATAGTTTGTAAAATTATCCAGCAGCCACCTATACGCATAAAACTTCTTGCCAGCTTCCACACCAATTAGAAATTCAGTGAGGGTGCTGGTATACTGCCGCAGCATGACAAATTCACTCCGCTCCAGGGGGGCGAGGTGGTTCATCAAATCCACAATTTCATTGGAGCCTGCGAACCATTCCTCTCTGGCTTCACTGTCCCCCATTGCTGATAAAAATTCGAGAAAGTTACCCCGCACAAAGGGGATGGGGGCGAAGCAATGGGAATCGGTCATATCTTGCACCACCGACCAAGCGTAACCCAGCCCCGCAACTAGCGCACCGATGGGGGCGAGTGGGGAGGTAGCATAACAAACCGCGCCGATTGATGCCGTTGTCAAAGTGATGCATTTAGCTAGGTTCATCCCCGCCCTTTCAGTCTTGGCGCGAACTAATAATTGGTCGAGTCTTTCGACTAACCAAGGGGCGATGTTACCCGCTTCCAAATGTTCGATGCAGGGATAGTCAGCGCGAAGTGCGGCAGTTTCTTTTGTGGCGAGTTGCGGTATTGGTTGATGAATATCGGGTGAAAATTCCATAGTTTATCCCTCAAGTAAATAACCCTCCACCCTTGCAGGCAGAGGGCTATAAATTGCTTAGTTATTTAGTTAGTCGCCAGATTGTGTACCCAATCTCCCCTGCCATCATGGTGGTGAAGTTATAAACCAAACACCCCAAGATTTGTCCGGGGTCGGTGTAGGCGAAGGGATTGCGACCTACGAATGTTGTGGTTAAGTCGAATAGCCAGAAAAACAGTGCGATTGCTCCACCTGCATGGCGTTCTTTCATACCTGCCACCTTATAATCACGCCACAATGCGGTAGTCAGGTCGATGTTTGCAGTCGGCTTGCTGCCAAGAGTGTACTGTTTGGATTCTTCAAACTCGGCTCTAGCTAGGTCTGGGCGTTTACCCCTTAGGCTTCGAGCCTCCATAACTTGAACTAAAGCCGATATGCCAAGTGAAAGCCAAAAAAATAAATTAAACGGTAGCTTCAGCCAGCCAAACCAACCAATCCAGGTTTTTTCAAACCAGGAGAACATCGGAACGCCTTGAAAGAGCGTTTGCCAAATTCCATCAGAACTGAGGAGTGTGCCAAGAAAGAACCCCATTGCGCCGAGTATCTTTGTGCCGGATGACCCTGGCGTGACGAATTGGGCGACGATGTGAGTAATGAAGGTGACGGGCAGGGCGATGATATCAACAATCCATTGCGCTAAAATTTCAATGTAATTATTGATAGATTTGTTGTTAGTTGTTGGGGAAGTTTTTGGTGAATCAGAGGGCGGTTTATATTCGGCACTTTTCATTGCTTACTTTCCTCCAATTGGGGTGAGAGATTGCAGACATTTTTGTAGTGATATTTCCACAGCCAACGGCGTTCTGCTATCTGCCCTATGCAACGACCTCCTGAGTCATAAACATAAACTAGTTCAGACTCTTGGTAATAGCTGGTGTCAGGTCTTGGGTTGCGTTTTGGGTTGTCTAAATAGCCGCGAATTCTGAGTTTTAAACTGGTCGGTAATATGCCAGTAGCGTTGAGTTTGTCGCTGGTCAGTTTGCGTTGTTCGATGCGCGAACGTTCAACAGATTCCTGCGCTTCTAAGTTTGATATAGCAGCGAAAGTGTGGAACTGCTGCGGCAATTTAATGAACAGAGGTGAAGCAATCAAGCCCAAACCCAATAGCCCCAGCATGGCTGGTTTTTGATATTTCATTGCTGAGTTTTTAATTGGTTGATGATTGCTTCTGCTAGCCCCAAGTGGTCGCCTATTGGGGTGTACTGATACAAATCCTCTTGAAGCTTCTGAATTGTTTGGGCTGATTCTTCTAGTAAATATTGTCCGTGGGTGGCGATTTCAGATGCGATTAAGTTTTCAGTTATCGCTTTTAAAAAATGCAGTTTCTCGATGCGATTAATCCCCTCAAGGCAAGAACCATAAGTATCTTGCAACCAGTCGAGATAGGTTCCATCACCTGGGGTTAGAGCGCAGTAATAGCCTAGTGGTTGAGTCATGATTTACAATCCTTATGTCGTTTATCGTTTTGCGGCGGTAGACACATTGGTGGGCGATTGCTTGCTTTGGTCGGCTGGGCAATCGCTCCCCCCATTACTGAAAAAATTCTTCAGGAGTTGTGTCCACATTTGAAGCTGTGGTCTGTTGCAGAGTATTGAAAAACTGATTGACATCGCCCAGAGTTACATCGCAATCCATATTTAATTTTTGGTATTGTGGATGCTGCCGAATTGTTTCAAGTACTTCTTGGGCTTTGGCAACCAATTCTGGCAGTGGTTGAGTGTTCATAATTCACCTCAAAAAATCGACAATGTTGAATTAAATTTGTTCATGAAGCTACTCCCTTAAACTGAGAAGCCATAGATGCTAGTCCGGCTTTATTTGGTTGAATTGGTGCAGATGCAGTGATTTGATTTTTTGGGAATGTTTGCACACTGCACCCACCGGAGAAAATCAACTTCTCTACTGCGGCTGATAATGCAATTGTTGGCGCATCGTTGGGGATACCAAACATCAAACACAGTTCCTCAACCGCTAGGTACGAGATGGTTACACGCCGAGATTCATAGGAAGTTTTCTCTGACATTTTTTAAACTCCTGTCGCAATTTCTGTTAACAATTTCAATCCCAGCGCATTAATAAATTGGGGATTTTCTAAGACTACAAATCCCAAGTCAGCGAGATTCTGATCCACAACTGGCATTCCTACACCACCCCCCCAAGCGACAAGGTATTTAGCTCTATCCAGGTAGTTTCCTGCTGTGACAAAGTTGGCGAATTTCTCAATTCTGGTTGACCACCATTCATCAAGACATTGGCTATACTCTGTCTCAAATTTTTTGCCCGTGAGATGATTACCGCCATAACTGAAAGTCCCTTCTAAAATTCCCCGGTTAACTAAGCTGGGTGAATGCTTGACATCTTTGGACAGCAGACTTACTTTGTCGTTTCGCTTGTCTAATGCTTCTGCAATCATTGAGTGCAACTCACCACATCCACCTTCAATTAGATGGCGGTCTATGACTGCACCATTGCCGTTAAATACGGTAATCAACCAAGTGGATGAACCGATATCAAGGGCAATGGCAATTTCTGATTCTTCTAGGGCTAGGGTTGGTTCACCGAATAGACAATGAGCGATGCTGCCAAACCCTTCGGGGTAAATGCCAGTAATATTAATTTCAACTTTCTTGGTAATGAGGTCACGAGACACTGGGTGCTTATGCTCAAAAACATGAACGCCCTCAACTCTGCGCTTAATTTCCTCGCCCCAGCGTTCTGGGTTGTGGTTACTTAAGCTAATTGACAGTTTCATGTCGTCGGGAATAGAAAGAACTGCTAAGTCTGCCAGGATGCTTTCAAGTGCGAGTTCTGCTTTTTTGGCTTTGTCGTCGTGCAGTAGGGTGTGGTCAGCTTGGGAAAGCGCGGCACTGCCCCAAAAGAATTGAACATCTTTTAAGTCCAGGCGCGAACCTTCTACGTAGCGAACCCAGCACCCATCTTTGGAAATGGTTTCGTGAAGTTGGATGTTCCGGTTACGAACTAGCGAGTATGCAGCAGGCATCATGATAGAAATATCACCATAAGTTGCCTTCCCATACCCAGCACCGGGGTCTTTACCCGCGATGAGAGCATTTAGCCCAGAATTGGCAAGCGATGAAGCTTGACTGAGCCAATTTTTGGCATTGCTGTATGTGGTTGTCATGGTTCAGATAATCGGTAAAAGTCTTAATATCTCTGGGTTTGGAGAATTTAGAGACTGAAACGCTTTAAATTCACACATCCAGTTTTTTGCTTGCCAAAGCATTGCTTTCCGGCTCTAGCACCTTTGTTTTGCGTCGTTTTTTGGCTTGCTAGTGCTATGATAGCATTACTTCATGAAGTAATGCTGTAATGAAGTAATGAATTACTAATTAGCTTGAGGTAATGCCAAAATGTTTTCAGAACAAATAGAAAACAGTAATGTGGCAACAAGACGAGATGATCCAAATTTTGCTCAAGTTAGCGGATACATACCAAAGGACAAAGCTTTAAGCTTTAAAATCGCTTGCACTGCGTTGCAAATTACCCAGAGCGATGCACTAGATGAAGCAATTAGCCTTTGGCTAGAGAAGCATGAGCAACCTTCTTCCACACCCAAGGGGAAAAAAAGTAAAGGAGCAGAATAGTAGAAGAAAACCAGCCTGATATAAATTGCTCTTCACAAGCAAATCAAACCAAACAAAATGACTAATTCTCATCCTGAGCAAGGTTGGATGACATCGACCAACGATTAGACCAATTGGGGGGATGAAATAGACCTGATCCGCACCATCTAAGACGGGGAAGGCGAGAAACTCGCACCAACAGCCAAGCGCTAGCCCGACTGGAAAGGACAGTAAACACTCTGGTTGACATTGCCAGATTGCATCAACAAGCACTTAGGGAATCGGACTCACGGTTTCAGGAGTCCCAATGCACCATCGGGTTTGCTTTGGAACGAATTGACCGAGTTTTTGACTACCTACTACGGCAACAAGGCAATAACGGCGGGGTGAGTAAAGGGCGAGTAGACAAGCACAATCATCTGACTTGAGCAATCATCAAGTTTTATTAAGTAAGCTCAAGCAAAAAATTACAGTCTTGTTTGATAATAGACAGTCAGAAGTTCTGTACAATCAGCAAGTAGTGAAATAAAACGTAAAACGGAGGTGGATATAAAAAACACACAAAAATTAAAAGGACAAAGAGTTACTTAGTAGTGAACGCTTTGCCCGATAGAGAAAATTAAATATTCAAAATTTTGGGAAGCGGGGTTTATCTCTTAAGAACCAAAAAAGTGGCTGATTAGTTGGAAGCTGTCTACCACCGATTGGCAACAGAGAGTAGTCCGCGCTGCTTACTCATATTATATGAGCTGCCGTGGAAATATTGAAATTTTCACAAGTGATTTTGGTCAAAAAAAAATACAAAATTTTTGGATGCCCAAAAAAGCAAGCCTAAAAAAGCAATCCAGTAGAACTCATAGATAAAAAGTGTAGCAGCGCAATAACCCCCTCCAATACTCGAAAAATCAGTATTATGGGGAAAATCTGTGATGCCTACCAACTTAAAACTTCCACCGACTCAACTGACTCTACAGCACAAGGCTCAAAGTCAAAAATCACCAATTTTAGTTAACAATAATCAACATTTAAATACCGTTCAGGGAGGTATCGCGTAATGGTTGCTGAATTCGCCAATCCCTCCCTAGACTTAGCTTCCCAACTACTCCAGGGTTTAACACTGATACCCCGCTCATGGGCGCTAACGCCCGTTCTAGGTAATAAAAATCCATACCGCGCAGATTGGAATCACGCCTCCCCCATTAGTCGCCAAGAATTAACAAAGATTATCTCTGATGGCGACACAGTCAGTTACAAGAATGGAAAACGGCGTAAATGCTATCCCCAAGGTTACGGGCTAAGAACCGGGAAATGGTCGGGCGGAATTTTAGCCATAGACGCAGATGGAAGTGCAGCCCATGAAAAATTAAACCAGCTAGGGGGACTACCTAAAACCGTCAGCTTTACATCAGGTAAACCAGGGCGCTGCCAATACCTTGTCCAAGTACCCGAAGAATATTGGTCAGTTGTGGAAACCAAAAAAATTAACACTGGGGTAAAAGGTGATGACGATAAAGACCAGCTTCTAGAACTTCGCTGGGAAGGATGCCAAAGCGTTCTCCCCCCATCAGTCCACCCGCAAACAGGCTCATATAAATGGGTGAATTCTCCTGATGATTGCGAGATTGCCCAATGCCCCACCTGGGTAATCGAGTATTTCTTAAATGAATCCACTAATACTACCACCACCACACCCCCAACATTACTAGTTGACGATGTACCTTTGTACCAATGCTTAACCTTAGATGACAGGAATTTAATAGATAACGGTGTCGGGGAGGGGAGCCGGGATGATAACGGAGCCAAACTTGCCCGAAACTTGATTGGTACAGCTGCCAGATTAAATTACCTTGGTGAAAGGTTTGCTGGCGACCCCAGACAACTTTTGGATGATTATTGTTCTCGATGTTCTCCGCCACTGTCAACTAAAGACGCAGAGCGGATTTGGAAATCAGCTTCAAACAGCAATCCATCTGCCAGCCTCACCGATGAAGCGCTGATTAATTGCATTAAAGCATGGCAGAGAACCCAGAGCATTTACATTAAACCACAACAGACAAAAAATGCGATCGCGTCACCCAAGGAGCAGAGCGCCAATGCAACCAATGAAAATAAATTTATTCTTCACCCGACTAGTATTAACTACGATGCCCTCAAAACTGAGTACATCAAATTACTGGAGTCAGACGTATCAAAATCAGAATTAAGCTGCTTTAGGGCAGAGGTAGGCAAAAAATATTATCCAGTAAAAATAGACCGATTCCTGGACGATGTAGAAACCGAATATCACACATCAGAAGATGACCAAGTCATCAAAGAAGATATTCAAGTTTTTCTCGATACTGCCAACCTAGAACTAGATGTTAGAAAGTTCCTCCCCGAAAAATTAGCCACAGCATTGATGTTATTTGGCATCAACCAATCCCTGCCACAAACATCATTATTAATGTCGCTCATCAGCTTAATCAGCGCCTCGCACCTGATTGGTACTCAAGTTTTGATTGGCAATAAGCACAATGAATTTTATCAAAACCCCGCCATCAATCATGCCTTAGTCGGTGATAGTGGTTCTGGTAAATCAATTATCTTTCGCTCCCTAGTCAAAAAACCACTCAATGCATTAAGAAAAGCCGAAAGTAAAAGATTTCTAGAAGAATCACAACAGTACGACAGAGAATTTGCCGAGTGGCAGAAATCAAAACAATCAACTCCCGCACCAGAACCACCCAAGCCAATCAACAAAATGTATTTAACCGGGGCTACCCTGGAAGGGTTGAAAGATTACATTGCCAGCGCCCCTGATTATTCCATCTTGAATGTGGTTGACGAATTGTCAGGTTTATTTGGGGGATTTAACCAATATAAACGGGGGCAGGGTAATGACCGCCAAGAATTTTTAAGCTTATATGACGGCGATGGTTTTAGCGAAGCTAAAGTTTCAAAAAAGACTTTTGTCGAAAAAACTAACACCGCTTGGCTGGGGGGATTACAACCTTCGATACTGCACCAATATTTTCAGCTAGGGGCGAGTGATGGACTACTGCCCAGGTTTACATTCTCTATCTTGCAGGAAACCATTCGCCTATTACCCGACGAAAACGCCTTGAGCGTGGACATCACCGAAATACTCCAAGGACTCTACAAAGCCATATTGGATTGCCAAGCCCAGACATATCACATTACGGGTGAAGCTTACAAATATTTCCGGGAAGTAGATACTAAATGGCAGTATGAAGCAGCCAGGTTACCAAATGGGGCTTTAAAAGAATTCCTGAAAAAATGCAAAGGGTTGTTAGGCAGATTGTCACTTAACCTGCATCTCATCCATGAACTCTCTGACCCGAATTGTGGCACGCCGCAGACAGTTATTCCCTTAATCCGGGTTAAACAAGCTGCCGACATAATTGAACATTTATTAAAGCAGATTCAGGCGGTGCATTTACAGATTGCTGGGGAAACTACACAATCAGCAATCCTAGCCATGCTCAACTTGTCGGCAAAACGGCAGTTAATCGGGGAAGAAGGTTGGTTAAACGCCAGGGAGATTAGCCGCCACCAAACTGCTAAGGGGCGGATGAAGTCACTGGAGATTAGGGAGCTAATGGTTAAAGCCAAAGATATGGGCTATGGCGAGTTAAAGGGGAGTGGAACCAAGTTAGAATTTCGCGCCCATAAAAATGTCGGCGATTTGTCGGCGATGAGTAAAAAAGGTGCAATGCCAAATATATCAATGGTTTTGAATAATGATGCTCAAAAAATGTCGGCGGTTGTCGGCGATTTGTCGGCGATGGATAAAATAAGTGAAACCCTTGTAAATAATGGGTTTGACTCAACCAATATCCAAAATGTCGGCGATGTCGGCGATTTTGAGGATGTTTTTGGCGGTGGGTTGAATGTCGGCGAATTAAATGTCGGCGATTTTCGTGATGTGAATGTCGGGGATTTAAATGTCGGCGATTTTTCTGCTGTGAATGTCGGGGATTTAAATGTCGGCGATTTTCGTGATGTGATTGTCGGCGAGTTAAATGTCGGCGAGTTGATTGTCGGCGATAGAAATCTGTCCCCCCCAGCACTGGTTAATGAAGATGAAAATTTATCTATAATTACGCCGACAACGCCGACAAATTTAGATAAAGTGGCTGAAACCTTTACCAATACTGCTGTTGAGATTGCCGACACATTGCCGACAATGTTGCCGACAGTCGCCGACAACTGCCGACAGAACTTGCCCCAGATGCCTCCTAACACTGGCGACAACTGCATTCCCAATTCTGCTGCTGCTGTCGCCGACAACTGCCGACAAAATGAAGAACATCAATTATCTGCTCAAGAACCACTCTTTGAGACAAATGAGTCGGAGTTGGTGGTTACAGACAATGATGCTGTTAGCAATGTGTCGGCAAATGCGGAATTGATTAAGGAGTGTATTGTCGAGAAGTCTTGGGAGATGATTGATTCGCTCTTAGAGGAATGGACTGATGAATTTAAATCAGCAGTGTGGGCGGAGTTAACACTAGAAGAACGTAGGGCTGTTAAGCAACTGAAGCCCAAGGGTTGATTCACGTTCCCCATAGAGGACTGGGAAAATGTGCAAGCTATCGGAGTGGAGTTGCGGTGGCCACACCCGTCAATATATTAATGCCCCATTCCCAAGGTTGGGAATGGCTCTCGTTATTTCTTGTGATTTTGTAGTCCTAAAAATTAACATGAGTTTTTATGGCTACAAAAATCGATATGTGCCTTACGGAGTAAGCATTGGAGAAGCTTGAAGTATCTTATCTGCGCCACATAAATTGCGATCGCCTGGGGGGAGAATGGATGGAAGCTGGTAACTAATTAGGGCGTGAGTAGCAGGCGAACGTACAGTGGATAAGCTTGGTTAATCTCAGCCCACCTGTTTGGGGGAATGGAGAACCCTGTAACTGGCGTAACTGAGTGTAACCAAGATTCGGTTACAGGCTCAAACCCTGATGGATTAAAGGTTTCCTCTTCTCAAAATAGTGAGTGTAACCGTGTAACTGAAAAAAATGAATCAAAAGAAAAAACAGAAAGTTTACAGTTAAGCATTAACATCGAAGAACTTACATCCACCAGTGATGAAAATTCTGAAGCTGAAAATTCCGGTTACAGTGGTTACACGGTTACAGAAAGCCCAGAGGTACAGGTTTTACAAGGCTTTGGGGCTGTAACCGCCAAATCAGAACTCACAGTTACAGAAAAGGTTACGGTTACAAACAATCTCCCCCCGATTGGATGGTGGGTGATGGTAGATGACCAGCCAGCCCTATTTACGCTGCTGTGGCTTGGCAGTAACACCTTTTTCATAGTGCAAAGTGTAGACCCCATTAGTACGCAATACTCGATACCATAAGCCCTGGATTGACCCTGCTGAAAGCGCGGAAGTAACGCTCGATTTTGCCTTCTTTAGTTTCTCTGGCGGTAAATCCCCATAGAGGTCGCGGATAATTGCATCAATATGCATGTGTAAGTCTGGCCGACGGCGCATCAAAATGAGAATCGCATTCTGTACAGAATATTCAAGGAATTCATCAAGCATCGGTACAGTGCTAGGGTTCCTTTTGGTAGTGATTTTCGGGATATCAGAGATATCTACTTCATGTGCAGAAGAATCCTCAGATTCATTTTTTGAGATTGGGGATGGGAGATTAGTGGTTGGTGAAGAAATTTCAGTGATTGCTTGATGATTTTTCGGTGCATTCTCTTCAATCAGGGTCTCCTGCATAGTATAATCATCAGCTTTATCTGACTCATCAATATCCGTCTCACTATCCTGAAGAAAAGCCCTTGTAGAGTTGAAATTAGATAAGCGTCTAGAGCTAGAATACATCTGCTCTTCAGTTGCGTATCCTGAAATTAGAGCTTCTATAGCGCTAATCTGGTTATGGATAAACTTGAGGCGACGTTCTAATTCAGCCGCCTCAATGATGTAGCGTTCACGCTCGGTTTCTAATAAAGAGATGATTGATGAATATTCAGTCATAGGAATTGTTAATTGTCAAAAAAGGGAACAAACTGGTGGAAAGTAAGGAAGTTTATGTTAAGGCTCATACTCGTGTCATTAAGCAAAGAGCCTATCGCTTCGTATGTAAAGAATGCAAACAGGTAGTAGAACGCATCTGCTATCCATCCCTACCACAGTATTGCGAGCGCTGTCGTCCACCAAAGTCTAAATCTCAGAAACCTGCCACCCCTAAATTAGTCAAATCCAAGAAGAAACTTCCTCTATCTGTGAATGAAGATGTAGGAGTAGCAGTTGGCGAATAATATTTTAGCTAATCAAGCAATTCTCTAGATTGTCTCTTCATAATAAAAGCGATAAGTTGGGGATAGACATCTACTCAAAAAAACATAAATCAGGTGTTGAGCCTTTATGTCGTAATTCTCAGCAAGATAGTTTGAAAATCCTTATCTAACGTGGCGATGAAAATTTGCTACATCAAACTCAAAAACGCGGTAGAGTTATCAAGTTTAGTCAAGCCTTTTCAAGCTCGACGTGCAGGTTTTGGTCAGATATTGGCACAACACCGATTACGCACTGCCAATAGCTGCAACTAATTAATTAGGAATTATTCAAAATTTTTAAGCGTTGGTAACCAATGCAGAATTGGTGGCGACAACAAAAACTGCATAACCCCCACCCCGCTCAGAGCTATATAGCAATAAGCCATCAAAAAGTGGTGGGCTTGCGGTTAAGTTATCCCAAAATTTAGCCTCATTCACCAAAAATTTAGGATTTTGATGGTTCAAAAGGCTTAATTTAATTACTTAAGCCCATGATTCTCCTGCCCAGCCTTAACTTTATAATTCATCCCGGTATGCGCGTTTCCCACCTTGGTCTAAGTTTCCTCGCCCTAGTTATCGCCACTGCTTCCACGCCGATAAGTTTCAGCCTTTCCGCAGCACCAGGGGAGTTACGAGTTCTGGCGCAAACGCCAGAGGGGCGGAAGGCGGAAGCAGAGAGAGTGTTGCAGCAAGGTCGTGAGCAGTATAAAACCAGTCAATTTAAAGCTGCAATGCAGTCTTTCCAAGAAGCGCTGATTATCTTTCGAGAAATCAA
>NZ_CAWPNJ010000081.1:0-25080 GCF_963889195.1 Calothrix sp. FACHB-168 | reverse complement strand
TTTTTTGGGGCGCTTCCCCTACCCGTTTATGGTGTATTTTTTTAGTTCAGTAAATCTGTTGCTGTTATTTTCTGTTTGCTTCCATTTAGTCTAAACTCCAGGAAGTTAGCTCCATTGGTAAGGCACAAGGCACAGCCGATCCCGCGATCGCAGGGCTTTATTTACAAGCACAGTTTCTGGCATTGCGAGGAAAACTGGAGTTAGCAACTTCTCTGTGTCAGCAAGGCTTGGAACTAGCAACGCAACGACGTTGGTTAGCAACTTATGCAGGTGTTTTGGTGCAGGTAGCGTTAGCTGATGTATTAAGAGAAAAAAACCAGTTAGAAGCAGCTGCACAACATCTTACTCAAAGCATTGAGCGCGCTATTGAGAATCAGCAGCCTGGATTGATGATGGGCTATATTACACTGGCACGAGTACGCCTGTCTCAAGGAGACTTAAAAGCAGCGTGGGCTGCCATTCTTGGGGCTGAACGCTGTCAAATTTGGCTCTGGCCGACCATCCTGGCAGTTGAAACCTGTAAGGTGAGATTGCATTTGGCAGAGGGAAATTTAGATGCGGCGATCGCCTGGGCAGAGAACAGTAATCTGAGTGTAGAGGGTGAACTCCACTATAGTCGAACCGAACAGTATCCCACAGGTTCCGAACTCGATTACTTAACTTATGCCAGAGTACTACTAGCTTACGGTCAACATAAGTCATCTTCATCTCATTTCCGAGATGCCCTGCGATTGCTCAAGCGATTGCATGAATTTGCTCAAATAGGTGGACGAACTATCCGTGTTATGGAAACTTTGCTTTTACAGGCGTTGGTTTTGCAAGCTCAAGGAGATAGAAAAGAATCTCTAAATTATCTCAATCAAGCCTTGAATATTCCTCGCCAAGGCAATTACATTCGTCTGTTTTTAGATGAAGGAAAACCAATGACAGAGTTATTGCAACACGCTGTCTCAAAGAATATTCATACCTCACAAGTGCAGCTTTTATTAGCTGTATCTGGTTCAGTGGAGGAGAATAAATCTACTTCAGTCTCAGCATTGATTGAGCCATTAACTGAGCGCGAACTGGAAGTGCTAAATTATCTAGCAACTGGAATGCCAAATCAGGCGATCTCCGAGCGACTTTTTGTCAGTCTGGCTGCTGTCAAATGGCACGCGCGAAATATCTACGGCAAGTTGGAAGTCAACAATCGCACTCAAGCTGTAGCGAAAGCCAGAGAATTGGGGCTTTTATTCTAGGAGAAAGTCTAACTCCAACACCTATCCTTTTGGCTAGTGAACGAGTAATAGCATTTAGATAAGCTGAGGGATCTGGGGAAGATAAAAACTTTTTTTGGTAACAAACAAATCTACTTCCCCACTTGTATTGTATGGAAAAGCAAATCGTCCATCTATTCGTATTTAATACCCTTGCTGATTGGGAAATTGGTTTTACCGTTGCGGGAATCAACAACCCGGCATTTCAAAAACACCCTGGACGCTATCGCGTGCAAACTGTTGGCTTAGATGCAGAACCTGTAACAACCATTGGGGGAGTGACAATTCTGCCGGATGTCACCATCGACGAACTAAACTCAAGCGCTATGTTGATTTTGCCAGGAGGTGAGGCATGGGATGCAGGCTCAAATACTGAAATTTTGGCAACAGCAAAAGCCTTACTGGCAGGAGGTATCCCAATTGCGGCGATTTGTGGTGCAACCGCAGGGTTAGCGCGTGTCGGCATCTTGGATGATAAACCCCACACCAGCAATGCCGCAGAGTATTTGCAAGCAACAAACTATGGCGGAGCAGCTTTTTATCAAAATCAACCGACGGTGACATCTGGTGATGTTATTACTGCAAATTCTACTGCTCCTCTTGAGTTTGCTTACCACATTTTCCAAAAGCTTGATATTTACGATGCCCAAATTCTCGAAGCCTGGTATGGACTTTTCAAGACGGGTGATGCCTCATATTATTTAACCTTGCAAAAATTGACAAGCTCATCAACTTAATATTTTGAGGATAATCAGATGAAAGCGATTGTATACGAAAATTTCCAAGCAGAACTTAGCAAAGCGAAAACATTGATTGCAGAGCAAGACTTTGAATCAGCATGGATAGCCTTACAACGCGCTCACATTCTCGGACAGAATTATGCGATCGCTCATACAATTGCCCATTGGAATATGCTGAAACTCGCCTGGAAACAAAAAGACTTTCAGGAGATTTCTATGCAACTACTATCAACAGTTCTGGCAATTCCCTTAACACTCTTGTATGGAAAAAAAAGATACCTCAGAGGAGGTAAAGCCAATGTTGATGACTCAGCAATAATGTCTATCCCAGAAGATATTCAACAAATTCTGAATCAGTAGTTTTGCAGCTTGAACTACTTCCAAAACTATCCTTTCAACTATCCATTCGGTGAGGGATAAATGCCAGCTTCAAAGCGACTGTGAAAGTACAGTCATGCATCAATGAGGTTTGACAATGGAATGGACAATCGGATGGTGGCAAATCTCTGTTCAACGAGTTTATCCTACAAACGCGCAACTGTCTCAAACCTATAATCAAGCGGCTTCCTGCTGGCATCAACATCTTCAGGTTTTAGGTTATAGCCATGCTTACAGAGAGTTATGGCGATCGCTGAAAAATGCTGATATGTTAGCTTACAGTCAAGAAAACTTAACCATTTGTGATTGTGGTGTTGGCACAGCAGCCTTCTGTCTGGCATTTGCTCAAATTATTAACTCCAAAGCACATATCACTGGAGTTGATATTTCACCCCAAATGTTGAACAAAGCAGATCAAAAACTTTCTTTGGCAAAGGTTCCTCATCAAGTTTATCAAAGTGATGTCAATACTTTGCCTTTTGCAGATTGTGCTTTTGATGCTGTCATCTGTGCCCACACAATCGAACACTTACCCAATCCGCTACAAGGATTACGGGAAATAGTCAGGGTAATGCGTCCAGGCGCGCCCTTGATTCTCGTAGCCACTCAGTCTGGATTATTGGGTTGGTTAATTCAGTGGCATTGGGGAAATCGATGTTTCAACCAGGAAGAACTGTCAACGCTTATACACGAAGCCGGGCTAACTCAGCTTCAGTTGATTCCGTTTCCCGTTGGGCTAGCTCGCTTCACCAGCATTGCTTGTATTGCCTTTAAGAGGTCATCATGTTTCTAAGAATCTGGCGATTGTTAACACTCATCCTTGTGGCGTTATTTACAGGATTGGAGTTCGCCCATACTTTAGAATTTCCTGCCAAAATGCAGTACGATGGGGCGCTGTATGTGACGATTCAGAATAGCCTGTATCGTTATTTTGGTGCGCCAGGGCCAGGAGCATTTATTACTGTGGGTGCAGTTCTGTGGGCGATCGCACTTACGGTTCTGGTACGAAAACGCCAATCTGCTTTTTGGTGGACATTAGCAGGTACAGTATGTCTTTTAATCCCTTTTCCCCTGATCTATTTTCTGAGGATTGAGCCTGTTAATGCAGTAATTGAACAAGCTAATACAGGTTCACTTCCCAGCAATTGGCAACAGCTTAGGAATCAATGGGAATACGCTCATGCTACCAACTTTGGTTTGAGTTTAGCTGGTTTGAGTACAATCGTGATATCTGTTCTGGATGATTCACCTGGACATAAAAACTCAACCTGAGACTGACAATATAGAGGTGAAGCAATCATGTTCATTTTCAAGATTTTGAGCGCGCTGATTTGGAATATAGTCATCTTCGGTGGTTTACTATTCTTGCCAGCTGGGACGTTAAACTGGTGGCGTGGCTGGGTGTTGCTCGGTGTTGTTGTTGTGGGAACTGTGGCGACGATGATTGGTGTTTTCCGAGATGATGATGCTTTATTACAAGAACGCCTCAAACCACCCATTCAAGAAGAACAACCCCTAGCTGACAAAATTCTTGCCAATCTACTAATTGTCTCATTTCTGGGTTTGATTGCCTTCATTCCCCTAGATGTCTTCCGATTTCACTTATTTTCTCCACCAAAGGCGTTCGCTTCACTGTTGGGGTTACTCCTATTTATTATTGGTTGGGGAATTATCTCTCTTTCCTTTAAAGTTAATACCTTTGCAGCAACTGCGGTCAAACATCAAGCAGATCGGCAACAAATAGTGATTGATCGGGGAGTTTACAGCGTTGTCCGACATCCCATGTATGCAGGTGCAGTTCTGACGATGGTTGGTATGTCTTTGTGGTTAGAATCCTATGGGGCTGCCCTACTAGCGATCGCTCCTACTATCATCCTGGTCATCCGAATTCAATTTGAGGAGCAATTTTTGCGGCAAGAACTCCAAGGCTACGATAGTATGCTCTGAATCATAATGTGAGAAAAATTTTGATCCATAAATTAGAAAAGAGTTAACGAAAATTCAGGCTTTCGCGCTAATCACAAATTAAAACTTTGAATCAAATTATGAGTGAGAGTTGAAATTCTGAATCATAACTAAAGAATGAGTTGAAAAAACACAAAGAGACAAAACTTGCACAAAAAATCCCTGACAAAATTGTTCTAACTTAAACTTTCAATTCAAAATATGGTTCAAATACCCATGTTATGGTTCAAAATTTTTGTTTTATTAGATATCTGAGTAAAAATAAAATATTTCATTGAACATGCGATCGCTCTATTGTTGGGCGATCGCCTACTCAAATCGTAGCTGAATAATAATGATAATCTTGCCGTTGGATTGATACAAACGTCGGTTTTATCAGTCTTTTTATCCCTTACACGATATCATTATTAGTAAAAAAACTCGAATATTAAAAGTGAACTATAAACTGGATACTCATTTCTGAAGCATATCATGAGTTAAAATCTCAATTTTTAGTTCAAATCACAGATAGTTACATTCAAAAAGTTAGGTATAAGTTGTTGCCATATCTCTGGTAAGTTGTGAATGCTGGAATCATGATTTTTTCTCAACTCCCCAAAAATTTAGGCACTGCTTCTACCGTAGCTTTTGAATCTCAGTGTTAGCCGTAGTATATCGGTCAAGTTGTTTTTGCTCAAAAGCAAGTTGTGCAGCCTTTTGTAAATCTTCTATTGCCTGTGGCTTATAGCCTAAATTGGCATAAGCACGCCCTCGGCTCATATAGTAACTAGGAAGATAAGCTTTAGGGTCGTAGTCGTCTAAAAGCTCAGGAAAACGTGAGAATTTAGCTTTTTCAATTGCATCTTCAGTTACTTCAATTGCCTTAGTAAAATCCTGAATTGCACCGGGAATATTTTTGATATGAACGTAAGTTAGTCCTCTAAAGTGATAAGCTTCTTGCTTGTATCTAGAATAGGAATTGTCGTCAATAACTTTTGTAAAATCCGCAATCGCTCCCTGAAAGTCTTTGAGTTTGTCTTTTGCAACTCCTCGGAAAATATAGGGAAGGTCTTTAGTTGGTAAAGGATTTTGACTTAGTAGCCAATTAAAATCTGCGATCGCATTTTGCGGCTTTCCTAAGTCAAGATAAGCTCTACCTCTCTGAAAATAAGCATTTGCCAGATAATTCGGCTCCAGAATAGAACGAACTTGCGGACGGATCTGAATTATCTTGGTAAAATCTGCGATCGCCGCTTGTTTTTGCCTTAAATAATTGAAACGGGTTTCACCACGCTCAGAATAAGCCTCTACGAAATTGGGATTAACTTGAATCGCTTGATTATAAACTTCAACTGCTTCTTTGGGTTTATTTAACTGGCGGAGAATTTCACCTTGCTTAATGTATGGCTTTTCCAGTTTCGGGTCTTGAGTAATGGCTGTTCTATATGCGTAGAGTGCATCCTGTTTCTTACCTTGTCCAGCTAAAGCAAGTCCCTCATAGTAGTGAAACAACCCTGTGGATTTGGAATTAGGAAGAATTTCTTGCGCTTTCCGAGCATCCTGAAGCGCACCTTCATAATCTTTATCTCGCCATCGAGCAAAGCTCCTTTGTCCGTAAATAATTGCTAACTGCTGATTTGGAGCCAGAACTCGTTTGCATATCACCTTAAATTCGCTCGTTCCTTGGCGAGCAAGTCTGAAAGTGATGGGTGTATTAGCTTCACCCTGGAGCATTTTCTGTAATTGGATATCTGTTTTATTGACTGTGGGTTGATTGTCTATCGCCAAAATGCGATCGTTTTGCCTTATTCCTGCTTGAGCCGCAGGTAATTTATAAGGAACATCGGTAATAATTGGCTGCTTGGTATTGGGGTCAATACTAAATTGAATACCTACTTGCGGTGTCAGAGATTTGAGGTAACGTAGAGCTTGCGTATAGTCTGCAATCGCTTTTTTGCTGGAATCTACATCGAAAGATTTACTCTGACTATACCCTCGCCAAAAGTAGGCTTCACCATTTTGGGGTTGAATCCGCAGCAGTTGGTTCAAATCTGCGCTAGCGGCTTGATAGTCTTCTCGGTTAATTTTGGCTCTAGCTTGTTCTAGAAGCACTGAAGCTTGAGCATTTTGCTGATGATTCTGCCAAAATGCAATTCCCAACCCACTGAGTAGAATAACAGTCACTCCGCCAGCAACCATTAACCAAACTCGCTGAGGTAACTGACGCAAGCGGTGAGTGACATTTACCGACTGTTTTACTCTTAAAGATGAAGGTTGACGGGTTGCTATTTTTACAGTGTCTCGCAAAACTGTTAGTGCGTCGGTGGCAGTTTGATAACGCTGGCGGTAATCTACACGCACCATGCGATCAACAATAGCAGCAAACTCAGAACTTACCTGAGCGCGATCGCGCCACATCATCTCACCAGCACTAAGATTATCGGGGTCTTTCAGCCTTAAGAGGTCACTTATTCCTAAACCTGTCAGAGCTTGAATCCCTATGATCCCAACAGCGTAAATATCGCTACTATATTGAGGATAACCATTCAACTGTTCCAGTGGCATATACCCTCTAGTGCCAATTACCACTGTTGAAATCACTTGTCCTTGAGAATTGACGGTTTGTGTAGCCAGTTCTTTTACCGCTCCAAAATCAATTAAGTAGAGCTTGCGATCGGACTGGCTGCGGATTAAATTAGCAGGCTTAATATCTCGGTGAATCACTCCTTGTCCGTGAACAAAAGTTAAAATCTCCAAGACTGCAATTAAGAGTTGGCGGACTTTTTCTTCAGTCCAAGGATGTCCAACTTGAATTTCCGCTGCCAAAGTAGAACCAGGAATGAATTCTTGAACTAAATAAAACTCTTGTTGTTGTTCAAAATAGGCAAATAATCTAGGAATTTGTGCATAGAGACCCAATTTTTCTAATGTTTCTGCTTCTTTAGCAAACAGGTCACGGGCAATTTTTATTGTATTCGGGTCTTGAGTAGGGGGACGAAGCTGTTTAACAACACAAATAGGATTACCAGGACGCTTCGTATCTTCCGCTAGATAGGTATGTCCAAATCCCCCTGCAGACAGAGAGCTAATAATTTTATAACGCCTGTCTAAAAGTAGACCAATCACAATCTTTAGATTTGATAAATTACCGAAATTCCAGACTGTATAATTTCAATTTTTTTCAATTATATTGCTAATATAACGCATCACTAGTGTCATATCCTGGAACTCCGAAAATATTTCTAACATATCAATTTTTAGGAAAATTCTGCCTAACTCTTGCTCAACTGTCGTAGAAATGTTTAATTCGCTCCAGTAAATATTTTATCAATATTACCAACCAGAAATTTTAGGCGATCGCTAATTTAAATTTCCCAACTCAATCAGCAAATTTAAGTAGAATCGATAATTTTTCGCTGATATGATAGGAAAGTTTTTTTGAGCAAATAGCATAACCTAGCTTAAAAGCATCTAAGAGTTACGTAGCGTTTTTATAAAAAATTTCAAATCCAAATAAAACTAATTCTTTAGATAGAAGCACCTCGAAAATATCAGTTTTAGGTTTAAGGCTAAGTGTCATAACTACTTTTCGCACAAACAATATTGAGGAGCGCATAAGAGCTTAACTACTAAACTTCTTAATTATAGCTAGGATATTTTTTTGATTTGTGCAAGCAGTGCAGTCTGTTTGGGATAACACTCAGGAGATAACAACAATGACAATTAATCATGGGATATTATCGCCACCAGGTGAGGGGGATAGTTATTCAGTAGCAGGTGATATAACCACTATTAAAGCTACGAGTGAACAAACAGATGGTAAGTATGCATTGTTTGAAGTAGTACTTTCACCCCAATTAGGCCCGCCACCGCATATTCATAGTCGAGAAGATGAAGCATTTTACATTCAGGAAGGTTCAGTTGAGTTTTATCTTGATAAACAAACGGTTTTAGCCACTCCCGGAACATTCTTGCATTCTCCTAAAGGTCAACTCCATAGTTTTAAAAATATTGGTTTTACACCTGCAAAAATGTTGATTTGGGCTACTCCAGGTGGAAGAGAAAAGTTTTTTGCACAAGTCGGAACTAAAGTAGAGAATTCGTCAGTTCCACCATTACAGATAACTCCAGAAGTGATTGAACGGATATTAGCAACTGCTCCTGAGTATGGAATTAGAATTTTTATTTCTGAACCTGGTATTTCGCAATAAAAACCTAAGCAAGGTTAGATTTTTTATCATAAAGTTATTAGTTTAGTGGAGGCGACACAGACAATTAAGCTAACACTAAGTGACCGTGAAGGTGGCATACATTGTATACTCCAGCGTCCATTCAGCAATGAACCTACCACCCTTTCAAAGGTAGTTGATACAAATAGCCAACTATAGATTGTAGATATGATCAGAATTCAGGAGCCAGAAGGCTTAAAAAATGAAGATAAATATTTGAGAAGTTAATTTACTTATCTATTAAATTACCTCTAAAATCTGAACATGACTTACGCAACTGGCACAAATAGCAGGCGGGGCTACACCCCGCCACGCAACAATTTAAATCAAACCAAGCACATAGGAATACTTGGGCGTTTTAGTTGCTGAATTAAATAATTAGAAAGCAAATTATGCTTGATTTGATAAACAGTTTGTCCAGTTTTATAGGCTAAATTCTTTAATCTAACCCAAACCAACATTGCACAAGCAATATGATTTCTTTGAAGCCTAGCTTTACGACATTGACAAGATTCAATGCCTGTTAGTTGTTTAATTTCTCGGTGAAACTCCTCGATTTTCGCTCCGATTTTGCACACCTCTTGTACAACATCCGTGGAGCTTTGAGATAAATCGTTAGTGGCGATAAAATCCGTTCTGTTGGTAGAAACAGTAACCCGGAATAGCTTCACTTTTTTCTCTTGCGGAAACCCTTTAATTTTTATGATTTTACCACATTCTAACTCTTCATTACTCCATTCTAATAATTCAATACGTTTATATTTTTCTTTAGCAAATGTATCATCAACTAACCGATTATTTTTTAAAGGGCAATAATAAATTTTTTCTAGACTATCAATATAAAGCATTAAACTATGTACGGCATACCATGTGTCCATCAAAACAGTATCAAATGGTAAAAGTTTATGATATACAAGGTTTTGCAGCATGTCTTTCACATGGTCTATCTTGGTTTTACCATCGACATCAGGATTAAAAATACGGTAATCTATTACCCAAAATCTTTGAATATTAGGGTTGACATACACGCAACTAACTACACCAATACCTTTGAGGACACCATGCTCATTACCACTATATTGCCTCCTGACTATTTCTATTTCTTCAGAATACCTTTTATCTAAAACGCTATCATCAAATATTATGTAACCATTGGTATCAGGCTCAACTACCTCTTTCACGTTATCCCATAGTAATCGAGGTGTTAACTTTTCTCTCTTCAAATAGTAGTTAATTGCATCATGGCTTATAGTCTCTAAATGCTCTGCCAAATTGGTCATAGTATAATTAATTTGACTACTTAATAAGTATTGGCAGTAATTAAGCTTAGTAAATCTCATTACCTTAAGCAACATTTATCTAATACAACCTCTACCTATTTTCTCATGAATATTTCAATAGTGTTTCTAATACAGCGACTTCTTATGCGTTGATCAAGCTTTCGGAATCGGATTCAATTAATACCTATGTACTATCAACTAGCGATCGCCCTTTACCTGTTGCGTCACTCATATAGTACAAAAGCACTATATTTTAGCGATCGCCTGTGCCAGTTGCGTAAGTCCTGAACGGTAGAGACTGCTTGGCGCTGGGAATGGGAAAGAGTTCTCAAATATGCAACAAGCTGAGACCGCCTTAATGCTCAATTGCCCCTAATGCTTTGAGGGTAGACTTTTGAGCTACTGTCAACCCAGTCGCACCCTGAATATTCATGCCCTCATACAAGCGCTTGGCTCTCAGCGTTTTGAGACACTCACCTGTTGTCGGATTCCACAACTTAATGGTTTCATCCTGACTACTGCTGACCAAAAGTGCATCTGAAGCAGATGGCAGGCTAAAGTCGATTGGACTAAAGTGAACCGAACAGACCCGACTGGTGTGCCCTTGCAGTACTTTTTGGCAGGTGTCGTCTCGGACATCCCACAGCCGAATCGTTTGGTCGTCACTGCCACTGGCTAGGAAACGACCATTAGGGCTAAAGGCGAATGGCACTAAGAAAAGGGGAAATCGTTGAGGCAGCAGGGGAGAAAAAAGAGCGATTAGGCTGTGCGTTCGCAAGAAATAGAAATCCCCCCTGCACAAGAGCACCCCTGCCCCTCTGCAATCCTTATACCCTGTATTCCCTTCAGCTTAACTTAGTGCCATTCGTACTCGATATTTGGTTTTCTTAATTTCCCCCTACACCTTGCCCAGACGAGCTTTCAACTTTTCTTAGTGCCATCCGATTTAGACCCTAATGTTCAGAATTCACTTGCCATGTAATCACAATGAGTTCTACAAACGGTAAGACAACTATTAGCCGCCAAAACGCTCCTAAAATGGCTTCCATCGTCCAGTTCTGACTCTGAATCTCCCAGATCATCCAAACAATATAGAATCCAATCACCAACCAGGGTAGAATTACCGATGAATTCCGTCTGCGATAGAAGCGGATCGTCCTCTCGCGCCAAAATGGGAAGGTGCTGAGGAGACAAAAAATGTAGGAGGTTCCTGCACTGATGAACAAGCTTCTTTGAAGACCCGAAGACAGGTTTGGGTATCCAAGTGCGATCGCACTCAGGCAAACTCCGAGCGCGAGGTACAGAAAAGTAAACAAGGTAAATCGTTTCATTACTTCTTCTCCAATGAAGCTTATTCTCTGTACCACACACGCACACATTGAAAGCAATTGACTGTAACGCCCTGGCTGATCATCACTGGGTAGAAACCATTACTGACCGTCACTCCGTAGACACCATCACTTGTGCCTTCTATCCGATCTGGTAAAACAACAGTTTCAACATTGATTACCTGTATTGTTTTACTTTCGATCCACTGATTGACAGCACTAACAACCTCAGAGAAGGATTCATACTCAGAAGGTCCGCCGAAAGGTCCCTGTTTAGTAATCCGAGGCGCAAAATCTTTGCACTTAATCATTTTATCTACCACTTAAAATTGTAAAGTTGACCCTCACTTCAAGGAACCATTGTGATTTGATTTGTTGATGGCTCAATTCACTGTGAGTCCACCATCGATCCCGCTGATGAACAGGTGTTGATGATGACCCCTGCTCCTTGAGTCAGCATCTGTTGGATTTCATATTTCATGTACAAGAACACACCCCGTAGGTTAGGTGCCATCATGCTGTCAAATTCTTCAACTGTCCAGCGATCGTCGGAGCAAAAGTGTGATGTCCTTTGGTTTCTAGATGGTCGATGACCGCTTTCCACGCAGAACCATCATGCCAGGAGCCATGAACTAAGACAAAAGTTGACATAGAATCTCTCCTTGAATTAACTCACTGTATATCCGCCATCGATCGCTAAGGATTGTCCCGTGATGTAGCTAGCAGCATCAGAGCAGAGAAACACAACCGCTTGAGCAATTTCTGCTGCCTGACCGATACGACCCATCGGAACCATAGACCCGAGATCATCAAACGTTATGCCCATCTGGTCAGCGCTACGAGCCATTAGGTCAGTCGCAATGGGACCAGGATTGACGGCATTAATCCGAATGCCCTGTTTGGCATAATCGAGGGCAGCCGATCGCGTCAGCCCCATCACCGCATGTTTGCTGGCAACGTAAGGAGAGATCCCTGGAAGCGCAACGAGACCATTCGTTGATGAATTGTTCACGATCGCGCCTGAGCCTTGAGTTAGCATCTGTTGAATTTCATATTTCATACAGAGGAATAGCCCTCGCGCATTGACCGACAGAATCTTGTCAAAATCCTCGATCAATTGTTCATGCAGCGGTTTAACAACCCGATCGATTCCAGCATTGTTAAAGGCACAGTCGAGTTTGCCGTAGGTTGCGATCGCTGTCTGCACCAATTCCCGAACATCTGCTTCACTCGATACATCTGATTTGACGAACAAGCATTCTGCCCCAGTCTCGCGAATCAAATCAGCAGTTTCTTCACTTTCTACACTGCTTATGTCTGAGAAGACAACTTTTGCTCCAGCAGCACCGAATGCGATCGCAGTTGCTCGACCAATTCCCGATGCGCCTCCAGTGACTAACGCCACTTTATCCTGAAGTATCATTCTATTTCTCCTAAAATCCAAGTCCGGTTGTTCTCTCTTGAAATAATCATGAAATCGCTTTAGAAAAAAGCTTAGACAAATCTTGCAAGCATTAGGCTAAGAGCAAAGGAAAAGGCATGAAAGCTGATATGGGCTAACATTGCAGCCTCAAGTGAATATTGCCAAAAGAGCCAGCCAAACGCAATCCCCGCAATCCCATTCAGTAACAACGCCCGAATAATCACAACTGGAGTGAGGGGAACGATCGCAGCAGTCGCTGGCAGGTGTAGTAGTCCAAATACCAAAGCGGCTAGAACGATCGCACCCTGGTAAATCCCTTGACTTGGCAACGTAACGCCTTGTTTTAGCCCTTTCCATGCAATCCAAACAAGCAGCGACATTAAACCCCAGCGCATCAAAATTTCTTCAGTGATGCCGCCATAGAACTTTGCTGTGAGCAAATTCAACCAACTTGGCTCTGTATTATTTGCTGCCCGTAGCGCTTCCGGTAGGACAGGTTGCATCAACTGATCAAGCAACAAGAGAACGATCGCCGCCGCTGCACCCACACCCAAGCTCCACTTCATCTCAACGGTAAAAGATGGAGACTTAGCGGTGTGAAACACCCAATGATCAATCAAATGGGAGCTTAATCCAACACGATAGGCACAACCAATTCCAATAAGAATGCTGATTGCCAGTAGAATTGAATACTGTAGTCCTTGCAGAAGCATTAAAATCCCCAATGTTGGCACTTTTTCCAGTATTTCTGGAGACTGTTTCGCTAACTGTTGCTCGATTAAAGGAATAGACGTGATCGTGAACATGACAATTCCCACACTGCCCAATACAAATAAAATCCCGAATTGTTTCAGAATTGCCATTGGTTTAACCTCCAGATGATCCGTCCTATTAGCCCATGCCAACGAACACCATCACCGGAATTGTGGGCAGGTTGAAAACAATATGAACGACGAGACCGGGCCAGATCGATCCGCTGCGACGGAAGACCTCAGCGGTAGCAAGACCCGCCACAATGGCCGCAGGAAAAACGATATTGATACCGTGCATGAGGGCGAAGATCAAGGTGCTGCCCACGACCCCAACGAACGAACCGTAGCGCAGCAGCGCGTTGGTGACGATGCCCCGGTAGAGCAGTTCCTCGCCAAAGGGTGAGAAGACGCTGATGAACACCGTAGACAAAACCAGAGACAGTAACCCGCCACGACCACCCTCTGCGTAAACATCCTGGACATTGTCCGTGTCCCCGGTGATCTGGATCCAGACCATGATCGCCAGACCCTTGATTACAAAGGCAACCAGCCCTACGCCAACACTGGTCAGAAGCCAGCGACTGGAGGTTCGGCGTACACCGAAGGCACTCAGGGAACGGATCCGCAGCCGCGCGGCTGCCGTGAACGCGATGAGGGTGGCGACGCCAGTCCATGCAGTCAAGATCAGTCCGTGGACCACGGGGTCAAGACCGAGTTGCTTGAACAGCGAAACGCCGCCGAACCCTATGATTAAATAGACGATGAGTCCGACGATAATCTCGGACCAGCCCGGACGGGAGGTATTGCTAGGCCGAACCGAGGACGCGGAAGGGGGCTTTCCCGACTCCCTCAGGTGATTTGAAGAAACACGAGGCATGATAATTGACTCCTTTTATCGGGTTGCTGACTTCAGTTGCTGATGGGTTCGGGATTTGCCGGGGTCACCAATGACCCTTCTGGTGGCTCTGGGAAAAGGATTGGGGCGACTCCTGCTTGAACACCCCGTAGGCGATCGCCAGGAACACGGGTACTGCAACCAGCATTGATAGTGCCCCGTAGGTCGCGTGGTATTTACTGATTGTGAACAGAGCAGGTGAGGGCAAGGCACTTCCAGTGATGTCGAACAGGATTGCCCCGCTGATGTTGTTCGCGAAGTGTACGCCGATGGCGAGTTCAGTGGTTCCGTCAATCAACGAGACCACAGTCCACACCAGACCCGGAACGAGGAAGTAGTTGGAAAAGATCGTGAGCCAGCCGCCCACGCTTACCTCCGGGTTGAGGAGGTGCGGCAGCGTAAATATTACGGCTGGCACGAGCGCCAGAAAGACGCGGTTAGACCAAACAAGGCTCGCCCCCTGCACAATGTATCCGCGAAAGAAAAGCTCCTCGGTGGTAGTCTGGATCGCAGTAAGAACCAGTGCGATCGGGACGAAGAGAGCGAACGTTAAGAGGTCGGAGTTAAAGGAGAAGGTATTCGGGTAGAACAGATACTGCCCCAGCCCACCGATCAGGCAGTACGGCACGAACCACGCCACGAATCCGTGACCGACCCGGTGCCAGTCTATCCGCTCCCGCGCCGTGACGAGCGTCCGGGGGTGACGGCGGTGGACCAGGGAGACAGCGATCAGGACTCCCGCGAGGAAGAACAGGAAACTCGCCATGACAAACAAGTAGTATTCCACGGGACCGAGCACTGAGGGGTCTGCCTGTCCGCCGAGCGCGAACGCGACGAGTACGCTAGCACCACTACCCACAACCAACCACGCAAAGAGGATGATCATCAGCCCCAGAGGATACCGCCACCCCCGATACTTACCCCACCCAGCAGCATCCACGTAAGTCGCGTCTTTCACTTCCGTTCCGCTTCCCTGATGTCCTTGGGTTGCTTTAATCCTCATCTGTGTCTCCTTGATTTGTGCGTGGATGTAGTGCTTGGATCTGACCACCAGTTACCTGGGAGGACGTTTACACTGAATTGCTTTGACATTTCGTAGATAATTCAACTCAGGCTCGAAGTTCGTAGGACAGAAAGCATACACAATGTCCTGAGGTCGGCTAATGACTAAACGGTAGGCGGGTGGAATTCCTTCAGAACTTTCAATTACTTCAATTCTGGGAATCACTTGTGGACTAACTTGAGCCAGGGATGGAACACTGAACAGCAAAAATAGGCTGAGTAGGATTGTTGCTGAGATAATTTGCGGAGATCGTTGAAGTCTGGACAGAATCTTGTTCATTGGACGTTTCCTTATGAGTTTTTTCTGAGTGATTAATCGGATTTCCAGGGGAGCGGCGATCGATAGGGATTCTCCCGCATATCCAGCACTTCCCAAGTCACAGGGTTAACCTGTCCTGTAACGGGGATGTTGTAGCGTCGTTGTAAATCTCTTACCGCAGATTCTGTAATCGCGCCAAATGCACTATCAACAACCGCACCCCTCGGATTTCCCAACCTGACTCCAGCAGCATTTAAGAACCCATTATCTAAGAGAATTTGCTGCAATATTTGCACTCTTCTACCGCGATCGCCCCGTCTCAAGGTTGGCAATGTGAGATCCGTGTAGGCGGTTGCAACAAGAATAGGAGATTGTTGAGGTGGAGGGGTAGCGATCGCCGGATGCATTCGCAAAACCCCACCTACTCCCGTTATAACGATGATTGATAGAGTGGTTTTAGCAAGCATCCCAGTGATTCTAGAAATTGAGCGTCGTGTTGTAGTTAATTTCATCATATTTCTCCTGTTTGTCGCTATGAATAATTGTGATTTGAACTAAAAAATGAGATTTTAACTCATGATATGCTTCAGAAATGAGTATCCAGTTTATAGTTCACTTTTAATATTCGAGTTTTTTAATAATAATGATTATCGTGTAGGGGATAAAAAGACTGATAAAAGAGACGTTTGTATCAATCCTTCGGCTTGATTATCATTATTATTTAACTACGATTTGAGTAGGCGATCGCTCTGTTGTTGGGCGATCGCTTGTTCAATGAAATATTTTATTTTTACTCAGATATCTACTGAAACAAAAGTTTTGAACCATAACATGGGTATTTGAACCATATTTTGAATTGAAAGTTTAAGTTAGAACAATTTTGTCAGCGATTTTTTGTGCAAGTTTTGTCCAATTATGTTTTTTAAACTCATTCTCTATTTATG
The DNA here is from genome assembly GCF_963889195.1 of Calothrix sp. FACHB-168. Classification (NCBI taxonomy): domain Bacteria; kingdom Bacillati; phylum Cyanobacteriota; class Cyanophyceae; order Nostocales; family Calotrichaceae; genus Calothrix; species Calothrix sp. FACHB-168. The sequence goes on along the minus strand of NZ_CAWPNJ010000081.1, from coordinate 8,590 downwards.
ATTCAGAATTTCAACTCTCACTCATGTATGAATGCAAAGTTTTAATTTGTGATTAGCGCGAAAGCCTGAATTTTCGTTAACTCTTTTCTAATTTATGGATCAAAATTTTTCTCACATTATGATTCAAAGCATAATAATTCGTATCGTGTTAGCGAACCTGTTTTGGGGTGATTCCAGTGAGGCGCTTAAGTTCAACAAAACAGGAAAAAGCTAGCCATCACGCATTCGATAGCTTACTAGCACTAACAAACAAGTCAGATATGATAGAGCTTAGTGACTTGCAGCAACAATGGCTGTCATCAACTCTGCCATTTTCCAGCGCCCAGTATATCGAATGTTATTGATAAATAGGGCTGGAGTAGCCGTTATTCCACTCTTGCATCCACTTTCGATATCCTCATTGACACGATCGACATGCACATGTTTAGACAACTCTTTGAGAAATTGAGGGATATCAAGCCCTAAATCATTGGCGTACTCTACAAGATAACCATTTTCTAAGTTCTGTTGATGGGCAAACAAAGTGTCGTGCATTGACCAAAACTGTCCCTGAGCAGCGGCGGCAACGGCTGCTTGGGCTGCCCGTTGAGCTTGGGGATGAATCTGTGCTTGCGGAAAATGACGGAAGATAAAGCATAAATCATCTTCTCCAAAAGAAGTACTAAGTTCTCCTTTGAGCAATTTAATCAGCTTGTAAACATCCGCACTTTTAGAGCATTGATAGTCTCCATACATCACCAGCACGACCTTAGCACTCAGCACACCTCGCATCCAATCCTGGGTTGAAGGGGTTACAAGTAAGGAACTGTGGCTAAGATCGTCGTTCATTTTTATACATTTGCATCAAGCATGGAACCTGGCAATTTACTTACGCAATCAATGGATTTAGTAAGTGTTTGCATAAATTCAATATAGGAGATCGCCTTCCATCTGTCGTCTATAGCAAGTTAAAATTTTTACAGTATAAATTGATAGAGCAACCATGCCATCGTGGAGTAGAAAGCTGGTTCTAACTCAAGTTATAATCCCAATTCTATCGAAAGTACTCCTCATAAATTAACAATGCCGCGTTTAACGGCAACAATTAGGAACTTGCAGAAAAATAAAATACCAGCCATTCTAAAAGAGGAGGAAGCGCGGATCTGCCCGCGCCTGATCTAAATCTCTAGAATGGGAATCCCCGATTCATACTCACCGAGACCATCAAATCTACCTTTAAAGATGCAGCGCAGAAACTGACTGGCAATCGCAAACGAGACTTCATGGCAAAAGTAACCGAAGATTACTTCAATAGTTCAGCCCGCAAAGCAGAAACAGTGTTGGGATGGAATCGCCAGAGTGTGCAACTCGGCTTGCATGAAAGGCAGACGGGGATAGTCTGTGTAGATAACTATCAGTCAAGAGGACGACACAAGAGTGTTGAGATGCTGCCCAATTTAGAATCGGATATTCGTTCATTAGTAGATGCTCAAGCCCAAGCTGACCCAAAATTTCAATCAACCTTTCTATATGCCCGCATTAGTGCCAGAGCAGTAAGAGAAGCATTAGTGAATGAAAAGGGGTACAACGAGAACGAATTGCCATCTCGTCAAACCCTGGGAGAGATTCTCAATCGCTTGGGGTATCGCCTAAAAAAACACAAAAAACCAAGCCATTGAAAAAAATTCCGCAAACTGATGCCATATTTGAGAATGTCTTCCGAGAGAATCAGGCATCAGATGAAAATCCCAAATCGTTGCGAGTGTCTATAGATACTAAGGCTAAGGTGAAGATTGGCAACCTTTCCAGAGGCGGTAAAGCTCGGACACTGGAGGCAAAAGTTGCGGATGACCACGATACACAGTGGCAATCAGTCTTAGTTCCCTTTGGCATTCTCAATACACATAATGACCAGCTATCGATTTACTTGGGTCAGTCGGCGGAAACCAGTGATTTTATCGTTGATTGTTTAACCGCTTGGTGGCATGAGAATCAACACAATTATCTGGAACTCGATGAGTGGGTGATTGATCTTGATGGCGGTGCCGCTACTCGCAGCAACCGCACACAATTTATCAAACGCATGGTTGAGTTGTCTTGTGCAATTAATTTAAAAATTCGACTGATTTATTACCCTCCTTACCATAGCAAGTACAATCCAATAGAGCGGTGTTGGGCCAATACTGCTCGGTTAAGGATTTTCAACTTGGAATTTGGTTTAGGGAAAAGGTGAAAGGGTAAGGGTTAAAGGTTTTTTCTTGCCCCTTTTCCCCTTACCCTTTTGCCCTTAACCGACAAGTATTGGGTGTTGGGCTGCCTTGGAGAACTATTGGAATGGTGCGATTTTAGATTCTGTTGCTGCCGCCGCACAATGGGCTGCCAATATGACTTGGAAAGGAATTGCTCCTATTATACATCTGGTTGAAACTACCTATGAAAAAGGAATCAAGGTTCTCTCACAAGAGTTAAAACAGTACCAAACCCAATGGCAGCGTTCTGAAACATTACCCAATTGGGATATCACCATTGTCCCTGTTTAATTGGTATCTTATTTTCTTGCAAATCCCTTACAGCTTGGGTGCGTTCGTCCTTGACGTTGCCGTAGGCATCGCTCACATCTAACTAGCAATAAGAAGCGCCTCCTACAACCAGGATCGTACTCATCCTGGTTGCAAAATGGTGGGTTTAGGCATTGATATTTGCTGGCTCCTACACTTAGTCGCGATCGCTGGCACGATCGATCACTGCGTTTGAGGGCAAGCTCGGATCAAGTACCTTGCGCGCACTGTCAACCCCTACAACGGGCAGTGTACCCGGATCAAGCATACCGAGTTGAACCAATACACTCGCCTGATCCCAGTAGAGATGTTCGTGGGCTAGCTTGTCGTCACGAAACTGAACAATTACTACCAATGCCACTTCAACCCGTTTAAGAGTCGGAGCAATACCAGGTAGCATCCAGTCCATCTGGATGGTATGAGTGAACTTAAGTAGCATTTCATCGACGAGTTGATTGGTTCCGATTGTGCGCGAGACCGGAGTCAGCTCCATGTCCGGCGGCATCTGTGGAATGAAGTACTTGGAATAAAACTCGCGCAGTGCCGGTTTCCCTACTCCCCCAATCATTACCGGAATGCCGTTAACGTAAGCATCCTCAACCATCGTGGCGAGAGTATCTTCAGTGTTGTGAGCGTCAAACTCAAGCCGCAGATGCTCATCCCAGAGTTCTTGCAAAAACTCCTGGGCTGGTGTCAGGTTGCTAGTTGCCTTTCCATTTGCTTGTTCGTCTACAGATTGCTGTTTGACCATGATTGGATTCTCCTAGTTCTATTTATTTCAAAAGCTGGGATTGACAATTAGCTTTGGGGTATTTTGTAGCTCCATTACCGCCTCGTCCTTTTTTCCGAAATTTTGAAGACTTTAAATTCTTTCAAGGTGTGATGACACCTGACTCCTGAGAAAGCTAATGGGTTTCCTTTTAGCGTCTACTCTTCCCGGCGGAAAACTTCGGATATCAACCGTGTAAAGGCACCAGATTGGTCGTATGAATCAGGATTTGAGCGTTTGCGATCGCCCGCTTCCGTCCCCTTTACATTTCTTTAGAGACAGCCTCTTACCGCTCTCAAGGAGCATGATTTGCCTGATTGGATGCACTATTTGCATAAACTCAATATAGGATATCGCCTTCAAGCTGTCGTCTATAGCAAGTTAAAATTTTTACAGTATAAATTGATAGAGCAACCATGCCATCGTGGAGTAGAAGGCTGATTCTAACTCAAGTTAGAATCCCAATTCTATCGAAAGTACATCCTATAAATTAACAATGCCGCGTTTAACGGCAACAATTACAGCTTGGGTGCGATCGCTCACATCCAATTTATTCAAAATCCGATTGACATGAGATTTGACAGTGCCTTCACCGATACTCAAAGTAGCTGCAATATCGGCATTGCTCATTCCCTGCGCCAGTGAGCGGAGTACTTCTAGTTCTCTTTCACTCAGTTCTGGATTGCTGAGGCGCTGTACCAACTTTGCTCCTACATCAGGCGGAATATACTTCTGACCCCGATGAACGGTACGAATAGCATTCAGAAGCTCGTCAGGTTCAGTTTCTTTCAACAGATATCCTTTTGCGCCTGCCTGCAATCCTCGATAAATATCTTCGTCACTATCATACGTGGTCAGTACAATAATCCGAGCAGATTTAGCAGTAGCACAAATTGCACCGATAGCAGCAACTCCTTCCACGCCCGGCATTCGGAGATCCATGAGCGTGACATCCGGTTGGTGTTCCCCAAATAAAGCGATCGCTTGTTCCCCATTTTCGGCTTGGGCAATCACCTGCATATCTGGATCACGGTTAATAATGGTGGCTAATCCTTGCCGAAAAATAGCATGATCGTCTGCAATGAGAACCCGAATGGCTTGGCTCATTGTGATGCCTCCCGATCGACGGTAACAATCATCTCTGTTCCTTCTCCAGGTTGACTCCGAATCGTGAGTTGTGCGCCGATGCGCTCTGCCCGTTCGCTCATGCCTAGTAAGCCAAAACCAAGAGAGGCTGGAATACTCCCAACTCCAAAGCCCTGTCCATTGTCTCTCACGCGCAAGCAAAACTGATCGTGATCGTAGATTAGCTCCACTCGAATTTCATCAGCATTGGCGTGTCGAATCGCATTGGTTAAGGCTTCCTGCCCAATCCGCAGTAGATTACTCTCGACTTCAGTCGGCAGAGAATATACTGCACCCTCAATCTCATAATATAAAGTGGTATCCATTGCGGCAGTTCTGAGTTGAGCAACGAGACGATGTAGAGCGCTCTGTAGACTGCCTTCCTCCAAAAGCTGAGGACGGAGCGCTACTACCGATCGCCGCGCTTCAACCAGTCCAGTTCGCGCCAATTCTTTGATCAGGTCTAGGTGTGCCTCAGTTGCTTCTACATCATCCGTTAGCACCTGTTTTGCCGCTCCCACCTGAGCCAGAATGCCTGTAAACGCCTGAGCGAGTGTGTCGTGAATTTCACGCGCCATGCGGTTGCGTTCTTCCAAAATTGAGGCTGCTTCTGCTCGCTTTTGCAGCGTAATGTCTCGCGCTATCCAAATCACCTGTTCATGCCGAATCGGTGCAATGCGCGCTGAAAACCAGATTTCTCGTTCAGCTATCCACTGGCTGTATTCAACTGTGAGTACTTGTTGGGTTCTCAGCACCTGCTGAATGTAACTCAGGAATTCATCAGCTTGTTCCGTATCATAGAGTTGATGCAGTGTTTTACCAATATACTCCTCCCTATGCAACTCTCCATATGACGGATTTCCTTTGATTGCGCCGATCACTTGCCCTTTAGCATTGAAAACACACAGCGGATCGGGAATGGCTGAAAAGAGCGCCCGTAGCTCTGCTTCAGAGGCTTGCAACGCTACTTCTGCCTGTTTGCGATCGCTAATATCCGCAAGCACCCCTTCGATGTAGTCATCGTCTGCATTCAGATAAGAAGAGAAAAGCCCCCAAAACACTGTCCCATCTCGTTTTCGCATCTGTGCTTCAAAGCTTCGCACTTCCCCATCCCGCTTCATCACCTCAATGCCTTGTTGGCGATCGCTGGGATTGACCCAATAGCCTATAGTGTGTTCAATTCCAATAATCTCTTGGGGTGAATCAAAACCAAACAGATCGGCAAAGCGTTGATTGGCATTGAGAATTAAGCCATCATAGGTGCGGGTTCGGTAGATACCAACCTGTGAGTTTTCAAAAATAGTTCGGAACTTGGCTTCACTGCGTTGTAATGCCTCTTCTGCTTGTCTACGCTGGGTGGTGTCATTGCCAACCGATAAGATTTCAACGACATCTCCCTGTTCATTGAAGATGGCTTGATTTGACCAAACAACCCAAACTCGCCGACCGTCTCGACAGAGGTTTTCACCCTCGCCTTGCGGGTACGATTGAGGATTACGAAGTAAATCATGGACAAAGGGTTTGACATCGCGTCCAGAGATTTCGATGTCTGGAATGATTGTTTCAAATAAGGTTCGCCCTAAAATCTGATGTTCTTCATAGCCAAGAAGTTTTACCCCATAATCATTGATGTAGCGAATCCGTCCTTGCGGATCATAGCGAATGATCACGGAATTCGCGGTTTGTAGCAGGTTGCGATAATTTGCTTCACTTTGTCTCAATGCAGCTTCGGTTTGTTGACGTTCCGCGATCTCCTGCTGCAAAGCTTGAGTTTGCTCTTCTACTTTTCGTTCCAGTGTTTCGGAATAATCCGATAACCGTTCATATAACCGAGCATTCTCCAGTGAAATTGCTGCCTGAGCAATCAACAGTTTAAGGACTTGTAAGCGATCGCTAGTAAACACTCCGGTACTGAGATTGTTCTCCAGATAAAGTATGCCAATCAGCTGATTTTGCTTGAGAATGGGCATACACAGGAGCGATCGCGTTTGTTGGTTTTGAATATACCGATCAGTCAAAAAAGACGATTCGTTGATTGCATCATCAAACACCAGAGTTTCAGATGTGCGTTCTACTGATTGGATGACGGAGACAGGAATTGTTGCACAGCCAGCAACAGCGATCTTTTCCAGGTTACACTGTTTACTCCCACTGCACTGAGCCACCACAGTGAGCCGATCATCTTCCAGGAGAACCAGAGCGCCAGTTTCGGCTCCTGCATTTTCTATCACCACCTGCATCAACGTTGCAGTTAATTGATCGAGATGGATCATTTCTGAGATGGCTTGAGCCGCTTTCATCGCCGCACCCAAATCAATCGCCGCAGTCGGATGACGGATCGTTTCATCGGTCACGATTGAATGTGATTGCCGAACTAGGTTGGTGTTGAGGAGTTGTGGATAGCGTTTTTCTAAATCTTTAACTTTAGCGGTTGCGCCCCAGCGATCATAGCAATAGTGCGCCTCTTTCATGTAGGTTTGGGCAATTTTTGACCGACCTCGCGCCAAATAATGTTTTGCTGCTAATTCATAGGCGAGTGCTTCTTCCTGGATAAACTCATTTTCAGCAGCAAGAGCGATCGCTCGCTCGTAAAACTCTTCAGCCTCAAAAAATTGCCCTAAGACTCGCGCTTTTTCTGCCTCGACTAGATGAAATTTATGTAGATAATTCATGGGAGCGTGTTCTGCCCATTTCTGCATCTTTTCTTGGTTGATGTTAACACAATTGAGCCAAGGCTACTTTTTGGGAGTTTGAAGCATCCAGAGGTAGGCTCAAAAGCGCCAGAGAGTGATACAAACAGAATACAGGTAAAACCTAGCGTGGCAAAACTTACTAGAGAGAGTCGTTGTTTGTCGAAATAATCAGCTCCTAAATCTTTATAAGGTTCTTGATGTGATATTAGATGGTAAGCGATCGTTAAAATAGAATGTGCAACAGCAACAGCTGCGCGTTTTTTGCCTCTTCGCCCACTAATACGACGAAACTGAGCAGCAAGGTAAGTTTTAGTATGGGCTAGAGCGTGAGCGGCTTGAACCAGAATTGTTCGTAAGGAGCGATTGCCTTTACGGGTACTAGTTGAAAGCGTTTTCCCACCACTTTCGTAGTTACCAGGAGCAACTCCAGCCCAAGCAGCCAAATGCTGGGCACTTGGGAAACGGCTCATATCGATGCCAATTTCAGATACAATAATTTCCGCAGTTCGACGTGTGACTTAAAGGAATTGTTTGCCGGAATGGCAAGCTTTTTCTTTAATTTGGCTATAGCAACTTTATACTTGAAATAGCAGACTGGTACTTTAAGAGATAAAAACGACAACAATTCGTATATAGTGCTGTTATTTTCAGCATATTTACTTACAAAGGATTCAGGACAAACGGCAAGCTTTCACCATGATTTTGAACTCAAGGCAAAATTATAGTTTAAATAGAGTTATACACGGTTATCTTTGCTGCCACCGATGGTTGGAATTGCCAATTGTTATAAGAGTGCGATCGTTTCGATACCGAAGTAATTAAATGGTAAGATTGCCGAAAATCCAGAATGGAAGTAAAAGCTTGCCAAAAGTCCATTCTAGGTAGGCGAGATTAATATGCTTAACACCCTTGAGTTTGAAGAGTGGTGTTGCCGCCTCAAATTACCAGAGGAGGCAAGAAAAGTCATTTCTCAAATCCGTTCTACAGAACCAGTAAGACTTGTAAAAGCCCTTGGCGGTAACGTTAGTGGCAATTACTGTAGCCAAAAAATGGGCAAAGTAATTCAATTTGAGTCGCACAAAGTCGAACTTCCAGGTATTGAAGAGTATGAGTATTCAGAAGATGTCTTGGAATTTTATGACCAACCCTATCGATTAACCCTAAAATGTCTCACCAAAAAAGGGCAGTTGGTCACAGTCACACATGTACCAGATTTTTTCGTCATTAGACAACAATCGGCTGGTTTTGAAGAGTGGAAACCTCAAGGTAAATTAGAGAAATTATCTCTGTTGCAACCTAACCGATACGTCAAAAACCAAGATGGACAATGGACTTGTCCGCCAGCTGAACAACAGGCTTTCCTTTTAGGGCGTGTCATCAATTAAGCCAGATAACAGCAGCAGCAAGATAAATTGCACCTAAAAAGTTCCTTGCCCGCTTGTCATAGCGTGTGGCAATTGCTCGAT
>NZ_CAWPNJ010000080.1:0-25370 GCF_963889195.1 Calothrix sp. FACHB-168 | reverse complement strand
ATTTACAATTACGAAATTTCCCAGCCTCAATAGTCAGATTTATTACTGCCCCTTGACAATCAAGACAGTCACTACAATGATCCTTAACCGCATACCAAGGTCAGTAGACTGAAAAGTTTTGGGATCGCCAAAAAATGGTAGTTTACGATACAGTTTTGGGGGGGAATATAGAAAAGCTGATTGCTTGGTTAAATGATCAGATTAATTTATGAATAAGCCCCAAAAATCAACCAAAATCAGCCAGATGGCAAGTAAACTTCACAGGCGACTCCATAATTGCGGTCTACTGCTTGAAGTAAAAACTCAAGCATTTGCTGTATTTAAGTCTGATTCTAAAGATTTAATGTCTGAATATTTATCTAAATGATAACGAATATCGTTGCTTGTAGGAACATTCTTTAAGACTTTGGTTGTGTTTTCGATACTATCCCTTTGGGTGGCTGCTCGAATTAAAATCTCAAAGATATTTTTTTGTTCACACTTTCCTTGAGTTTGAATTGGAATATGTTCTGTTAAACAGTTAACTACTTCGTTTAAGGTTTTACTATCAGTTAGAACTGGCTCCCTTGCATTCATAGCCAAACTAAATAATCCTCAATTTTGCTTCTTTACCTCCATACTTTACAAAAATTGCATACTACATATCCAGAACTATCTTTTGGTGGGCGCGTTACCCTTAACTTTTTCGGTGATTAATTAGTTTTATTTATTTATAGTTGCTGAAGGAGTTTTCTAAAAAATGTATTTCAGAATACGGTTTTTTTGACAATAGTCGGTTTTATAGGTATTGCTCTGTGCGCGATCGCAAAACTTTTCGGTCTACTGAATTTAGGTCAAATTCTATTTAGTGTGGTGTAATTCATACATTAAACACATGATTTTCATACCATTTTTATGTAATTGCCACATATAGTTGTTACACTGATAAGAAGCAAACATTGAGTTTGCTCCTCACACCATACTACAACCCTCTCGTTTGTCAATGGCAAGAGGGTTTTTTTTATTTGTCATTTGTCATTGGGCATTGGGCATTGGGCATGGGGGATGGGAAAGAAAACTCCCCACACTCCCTACACTTTTTTATGCCCCTACCCGCTTCTATCTCAGGGGTTGCAGTACATACATTGTGCTGGATCGCCAAACTCTTTGCCGTCGGGGAATAATTTTTCTTGGGTATAACTACATTTTTGGCACTGATAAATTACAGCATGAACTAAGTTGGTAGGCATACCGCATATTTCACAGGGTAATCCTTTGCGGATTTGAGTTATATCAAAACCTGGTAGATGACATTGGGGACAATGGCTTTGCAGCTTGCTTAATAAATTAGAGGTAGCTTTGGCAATATTTTTCATTCTGGTGGGATTGTGATGGGCACGCATATCGGTTTCTAGATATACTTTGCCATCGGGTGAGTTATTAAATGCCCAATTCCAAGCTTCTATTAATTTTGCTTCGGTATTAATACCTTTAATAATTTGACTGCTATCTTTGGTTATTTGCTGATAACTCACCACTAGCCCATGTTCGGGGAAACCAATTTTTTGAGCAAAATCATAGGCTTGTTGGATATTTTCTACTACCTGATGGTTAAAATTAGTTTCTAATGATAATTCTTCGCCAATAATTTCTAAATCGTTTTCTCGATCTAAGAAAATAACGATTTCACGATTGGAGTAAATATAAGGTATGTATGGATGAGGGGCAAAGCTTCCTTCACTAGCGATCGCTAATTTTGCACCTGTTAATTCTAAGGCTTTTGTGGCTTTTAATCTGGCTGCTTCTATTTGCGTACCTGGACGTTCTATCTCTCTGGTAAATGTACCGAAAACGTCAGTATCAAAATTTGGCGGTACTATAATTTTAATGCCTAACTCCGGCTCTAAGATGGGAGCGATCGCTTGCTGTTTTTGATGCATTGTCGCCAGTATTGCCACACGATTACTAAATAATTGCTGATTTTTCATCGTGGGGTTACCTCCTGTTGATGTTTCGGCAAGGTTAGCCGGTAATAAAGCGTAATTACAATTATTTATTATCCCTTTCTTCATTACCTCTAGAACTGACTAAACCTGCCGAAAATTAACAAAATTAGGAACCTTGTTCCTGGGCAACCTGGGCGAGTTCTGCTGTCAGCTTTTCTTTATCGCGCTTGCGTTTTTTAGCATAAAGCTGAATCGTCACTGCCATGAGAATAATTGATGCAAAAATTACCCAAACTGTGGTATCTGTAGGCAGATTGTTCTTGAATACAGCTAGCAGTACAATTACCATGAGCATAACTGTAGGTGCTTCATTTAAAGCCCGTAACTGCTGACTGTTCCACCGACATTCATCTACTGCTAATTTTTTTATGAGTCGCGAGCAGTAATGATGATAGCCGATTAATAAGGTCACAAACACCAGTTTGATATGCAACCAACCCTCTTTTAAAACATCTGGTTCAGTAGATAAAAGTCCGATTGCCATTGCTACTGTCACCAACATTCCTGGAGTTGTGATGATATTGTAGAGGCGTTTTTCCATAATTTGATACTGATTTTTCAGTATCGTGCGTGCTGGTTCTGGTTCTTGGTTAGCTTCTACGTGATAGATAAATAAACGTACTAGGTAGAACAAACCAGCAAACCAGACTACGAAGCCAATAATATGAAACGCTTTAAACCAGGAATAAGCCATGAATTGAACCTGCCTGTCTCAACTTGTTTTCGGAGTTGCTTTTGCCGAAATGGCCGCAACTACTCTCTTTATCAGGTTACGGTAAAATCTTCAGCGAGGACTGATTGCTAGCCAACAGATAGATTAAGAAGTATGAACTGCCGTGACAGGTTATGATTGACGATGATATCCAGGACATTATAAATTGCCCGTCTAGATGCGATCGCAAAAAAAATTGGTAGCTATGATGAGGCTACAGCCACCAATAGAGCATAATTCATCGGTATTATTGTACAAATAATATATTCACCCGTATGAAAAGTGCGATCGCCGTTAGGCGTACTAGAGGTATTGCTAGGCAAGCTGTATTATTATTTACCTGTTCTGCACTGCTGATAGGTTGTGGTAAAAGTAGCAGTAATAATACAAGTTCCACCAATAATCCGACAGCAACATCAGCGACTGGTAATGTAATTCCCATTGGGATTGCTTTTGCTCAGACTAGCAATGTAGCATTACTTGGTCAAGAAGGAACGGATGGCGTAAAAATTGCCGAAAAATATTTTAATGCCAAAGGTGGTATTAACGGTAAACCGATTAAATTAATTTTTCAAGATACTGGCGGCGATGAAGTTGGTACTGTTAATGCTTTTCAAACATTAATTAATCAAAATAAAGTTGTGGGAATTATCGGCCCGACTTTATCACAACAAGCTTTTAGTGCGAATCCTATCGCTGAACGCAATCAAGTTCCGGTAATTGGTGCATCAAATACCGCTAAAGGTATTCCCGAAATTGGCGATTATGTAGCACGTGTTTCTTCTTCTGTGGCTGTTGTCGCGCCTTATGCGGTAAAAGCCGCACTCAAGCAAAATCCTAATATTAAAAGAGTGGCTGTATTTTATGCCCAGAATGATGCTTTTAATAAGTCGGAAACAGAAATATTTCAGAAAACAGTTAAAGAGTTAGGATTAGATTTAGTTACAGTCCAAAAATTTCAAACTACAGATACTGACTTTCAAACTCAAGCTAGTAGTGCAATTAATTTAAAACCAGATTTAGCGATTATTTCTGGTTTGGCAGTAGATGGTGGTAACTTAGTTAAACAATTACGAGAACTTGGTTATAAAGGCATTATTATTGGTGGTAATGGCTTTAATACATCTCATATATTTTCTGTCTGTAAGGCGCTGTGTGAAGGGGTGATTATTGCTCAAGCTTATAGCCCAGAATACAAGAATGAAATTAACACAGCATTTCGTAAAGCCTATTTTGAGCAGTATCGGCGCGAACCACCACAAGTCAGCGCTCAAGCTTTTACGGCGTTACAAGTATATGTCGAAGCGCTGCAATCTTTAGATAAAAAGCAGAAAATTAATCAACTTTCATTAGCACAATTACGGAAGGAATTAAATCAAGAATTACTCAAAGGAACTTATCAAACGCCTTTGGGTGAAATTGCTTTTACTCCAGTAGGTGATGTTATTCAAAAAGAGTTTTATGTTGCTCAACTGAAGATGGAAGCAAATGGGAATCAGGGGAAATTTGCGTTTTTAAGCATTAAATAAGCTGATGTAAATTAATTCAGATGCTGAATTCAGTAAACTAGTAAGGGACTTCCAAATAAAAAATATACAACTATTGATTGTGGGGTGGGCGTCTCGCCCATAGTCAAAGGCGGGCAAGACTTCGGCGTGAGCGCTCAGTCGAACGCTGCCCACCCCACAAGATTGGATAATTTATTTCTTGGAAGTCCCTAGGAAGAAACAAAAATATTTTTACAGGGAGTTACTAGATCCCCGACTTCTTCAAGAAGTCGGGGATCTAAACGCCACTAAAAAGGTCTATGGAAATAATTAACTGACTAAATACGCTGATATTGCTCTGTCTGGAGAGTGATTTTATCTGCAATTAAGGCGAATTTAACTTCATTCTTGGGATTGATGCAAGCATGAAAAAATCGGGATAAAAATAAACTATCGACTTCAGGTGAAGAATTTAATGCTTCTCAGCTAATGTATTTGTTGGGTAATAGTTATATTGTAATTCATTATTCAGCTTAGTCAATAAGAAGTTAATTTCTTCACTTGATTGGTAAATAAGGTTGAGACAGAGATATGACTGTAAATTGATTGCAAATATTTAGCCAATCAATACAGATACTCTCTGATTTCATGAAGTACAAGTTATGCGTTTTTGACGCGGTTATTGAGGAATACAAATGAAAATTATTGCTTTGGTTTCAAGCTTACTCCGTCCCGTGCGTTTTTTAGTTATTGCCTTTACCTGCACATTGTTATTTGTGTCGAATGCGTTTCCAGCTTTTGCTATTGAAAGCTATCAAAGTCATCCCGAAGAAGCCACTACACAACTTTTAGAAACTCAGCGTAAAACCGATGAAGTAGGTAGATCAAATCCTCCTGGATTGGAGAGAGTGCAAAGAGAATCTAATAAAGGTTTGAATGAAGTTCAAGGAGATGCAGATATCGATAAAATGAAGCGTCCTAGCAATTCTACTAGTTCTACTTCAGTAGAAGACGAAATAGAAAATCTTCTGGAAAAAGTCACAGGTAAGAAGTAAGCAGAATTGATATTATCTGTAGGAAATAGCGGTAAATCTCCTTTGTTTGTTGTTTGTCATTAGTCATTAGTCATTTGTCTGGATAAAGGGTTAATGACTAGCTTCACCACTGTATATAATATAGGCATCTTGATGAAAAATAATATTCAAGATGTCTTTTGCTATAGGATTCATATTTGATTTTTGAACCAATACGTAGGGGAGCCAGTCGCATGGGCGGGTTTCCCGACTTGAGCGAACTGGCGTTGTGTTGTCGCGCAGCGCAACGCAGCAACTCTCATAATACGGTGCGTTACACTTCGTGATAACGCACCCTACATATACTTAGATTTTTCAGAAATCAACTCGGATTGCTATATATACATTGTTATTTGTTGACTGTTGACTGTTGACTGTCAATTATTTATAGGAAATTCTATCTGTTGGGAGGATAGGATGAGATAAAAGGCTACCATCTATCTATTAGCAGAAAAATAAAATTAATAATGTAAATTTAATATTTTTTATTATCTTTCTGTAGACTGATGTAGATTAGTGGTGAAATTTGGGAACTTAGTAAATGAGTTCTCCAAGAGAGGAAAAATTATGCCAAAAATTAATATCGGCTTAACAGAACAACAACGTCAAGGTGTCATTGATTTGTTAAATAAAGATTTAGCAGACGCCTATCTTTTGTTAGTTAAAACCAAAAAATATCATTGGGATGTTGTCGGGCCTCAGTTTCGTACCCTGCACCAGCTATGGGAAGAACATTATGAAAAACTAACTGAAAATATTGATGCTTTAGCAGAAAGAATTCGGGCTTTGGGTGGTTATCCTGTAGGAACATTAGAAGGATTTCTGCAAATGGCTACCCTAAAAGAACATGCTGGACAAGTTCCTACAGCTACAGAGATGGTAGCGAATTTAGTGCAAGATCACGAGCAGGTAATTCGTAATTTTAGGGAGCATGTAGATCAGTCTGGTGAAGAGTTTCACGATCAAGGAACTGCTGACTTTTTAACTGGATTGATGGAAGAACATGAAGAGATGGCTTGGATGTTGCGCTCCTTTATTGAAGGACAAGCATTAGATCCTAGCAATAAACCATCAGCTGCATCTGATACTCAAACTCCTGTAGGTGTGTAATTCAAATAATTACTAATTCGGCTTAATTACGAATTATTTTAAATGGCAGTTTGTGGAAAGAAGCAATTTATCCACAGCTGCCTATTTAATCGGCAATTTTTCATCATCATATTTAAGGAGATTCCAGTGCAAGGAACATACACAGCAGAACGGACGATTTCATCTGTATTTAAAGAACAAAAGCAAGTAGATGATGTAATTCGGCGGTTGTTAGATAGAGGTGTACCCAGAGATCATATTTCTGTATTGGGGAGAAACTTTCAATCAGAAACGCGAATTGCTGGTTTTATCACGAAAAAAGATGTGATTTTAGGTGGTTTGAGAACAGGAGCAATTTTTGGTTCTTTATTTGGTTCATTTCTTAGCTTGCTTACAGGGGTAGGTGTATTGTTTATACCTTTTGTAGGGCCAATTGTGGCAGCCGGGCCTATTAGTGCGGTATTATTGGGAGCTGCAAGCGGTGCGATCGCAGCTAGTGCAGGTGCAGGATTAGTATCGGTTTTAACTACTTTAGGAATGCCTGAAGATAAAGCTACAGTTTACCAAACCCGTCTGCAAGCTGGCGAGTTTGTGTTGATGGCAGAAGTACCGAGCGATCGCGCCGGTGAATTTCAATTATTATTAGAAAGCGCTGGGGCTGAAGAAGTTCACACAGTTGATAAAATCTTCGCCCGTCCTTGTCCTGGCCCTTGTAATAAACCAGAAGATTTATCTCCTGAAGTTCGTTCTCACCTGTCAGCAGATGCACAACGCACCTTCATGGAACGCTATAACGTCACCCTAGCAGACACCAGTGACGAGTTCACCGCCGAACAAGCAGCTTGGGATGCAGTCCGTCAGCAATATGATGAAGATGACAACGGTGTTTGGTCAAAAGCTAAGGTAAAAGTTTAATTGAAAATGGGCATGGGGCATGGGACTAGCTTGAAAATAGCGTTGACTGTTGACTGTTGACTGTTGACTGTTGACTATTGACTGTTGACTGTTGACTGTTGACTATGTCAACGTGATTTTGGGTGCATTGAGATAAGCTTGGGAATTTTCGGGGTCAAATTCTAACCCGTTAAAGAACTTTTCGATTCCCCGCGATGTGGTAGCGGGAATTGCTGATTCTTGACCGATAAATTTAGCAGCTTCTCGCCATAAATCTTCACGATTGACTGCATCAATTAAGGGTTTGGTAGCAAAATCAGGAGAACGATAACCCCAGCGCATATCTTCAATTAAAAACCATAAATCGTGGCTTTTGAAGGGATAAGAGGCGTTTTCTCGCCAGTATTTAATCGCATGGGGACTATTTTCTACTACCCGCCCATTTCCGTAATCAAATTTACCTAAAAGGCGATCGCGGATCAATTCACTTTTGACCCCAATCCATTGTCTTTGTGAGACAATATCAAATAATTCGGCTTTATTTTCTGGGCGATCGCACCAAATTTGCGCTTCTAAAAATGCCGCTAGCATGGCTTTGGCTGCTTTGGGATATTTATCAACCCACTCAGCGCGCATGGTGAAGGCTTTTTCTGGATGATTCGGCCATAATTCCCCAGTTGTCACCGCCGAATAACCTAATCCTTGTTTAATCAGGCGATGGTGCCAAGGATCGACTACACAGAAGGCTTCCATACTGCCACTCCGCATACTTGCAACCATCTGCGGCGGTGCAATCACAATAATTGATAAATCGCGATTGGGATCGATACCGCCATGCGCCAACCACCAGCGCATGAAAAAATCACCAGTCACCCGGCGATAGGGAACGGCACAACGTACAGTTTCACCAGCTTTTGCTTTTTGTAAGAAAGCTGATTTTAAGGGCGAACTGTCTGTACCTAAATTTAAATTCTTATATGTGTTGGCAACAGATATCCCCTGTCCGTTGACATTCATTCTTGCCAAAATATACATAGGAATTTTTCTTCTATAAGTAATTTCCCCGGTAGACATGAGGTAAACCATCGGAAATAGCAGATGTCCGCCATCCAAGCCTTCATCTGCAGAACCTAACATGAGTTTGTCGCGCATCACCGCCCATGAGGGTTGTTTCACAACGCGAATATCCGGTAAACCATGTTTCGCAAAAAAGCCTTTAGCTTTGGCAATAATCAACGGACAACTGCTAGTCACAGGCACAAATCCTAGTGTAGCATTTGTTACTTCTGGCGTATCGCGATCGCCTGCATAGACGCCAGCATTTAATTGCGTTTTCGCGGCACTGAAATTACTACAGTTGCTTAAGCTATGAGCGATCGCAGCTGCACCAGCCGTTGTCAGAAATTGTCTGCGCTTAAATTTCACCATGTGGGGAATTCAAAATTTAAAATTTGTACTGAGGTTTTAAGAAGTAAAAAGTAAAAAGTAAAAAGATAATTTTTTACTTTTGCCTGATTCGGTCAAAATAGTGAAAATTTATATCTATAATCTTTTTGCTTGTTCTTGAAATTGTAGAAATTGCATTAATTCGTGGCGTAGGTCATGATATTTGGCAGTATCGCGAATTTCTAAAGAACGGGGATGTTCAAAGGGGATGTCTAAAATTTGACCGATGGTAGCAGCAGGGCCATTTTTCAACATGACTACGCGATCGCTCAGTAATAAAGCTTCATCCACATCATGAGTTACCATGATAGTTGTGATGTGATAGCGATCGCAGATACACATTAACTCGGCTTGCAATGAACCGCGAGTGAGGGCATCTAAAGCGCCAAATGGTTCATCAAGTAAAAGTAATTTCGGCTGAACCGCCAAAGCGCGGGCTAAAGCTACTCGTTGTTTCATCCCCCCTGAGAGTTGCGCGGGTTTTTTCTGGGCTGCGTTTTTCAAACCTACCAATTCTAGGTGCGAGGCGATAATCT
Source organism: Calothrix sp. FACHB-168 (assembly GCF_963889195.1). NCBI lineage: Bacteria > Bacillati > Cyanobacteriota > Cyanophyceae > Nostocales > Calotrichaceae > Calothrix > Calothrix sp. FACHB-168. Next base: position 16,148 of record NZ_CAWPNJ010000080.1, on the reverse strand, counting down.
CCCGGCGTTCGGTTTTTGATTTCCCTGGCATAGCTTTATCAACAAACAGAGCGATATTTTCCCAAGCTGTCAGCCAAGGTAACAGGGAATAATTCTGAAATACTACCATGCGATCGCGGTATGGTCTTTTAACTAATTGCCCATCTACATAAACTTGTCCTTGAGTGGGTTTTTCTAAACCGGCGACAATATTCAATAGTGTAGATTTACCACAACCAGAGTGACCAATTAAGGAGACAAAATCCCCCTGTTCAATTTCTAAGTTGATCTCTTTGAGAACAATGTTCTTAGTACCATCTTGCACAAATTCCTTATTTATATCCCTGATTTCTACAAAACTAGGCATGGTATTGACTCTCGGCTTAAATAAATAGGGGCTAGGGGCTAGGGATTAGGGAAGAGAAAATTTAATGTTTGGTTGTGAGATTTTCTAGTGATTAACTGATATTTAGGACTTACGCACCGAACACAAAAACCCTCACAAGGGTGGTCAAAAGTCAAAAGTCAATGGTCAAAATTCAGGTTTTTGGACTATGGACTATGGACTATTGACAATTGACAAAAAGCAGGAAAAATATCTGACACTGCGTAAGTCCTAATATTAATTACTCTTGCGGCGTGACTTTTTCGGAAATATAGCCCATAATTTTATCGAGGATAAGACCGCAGCCACCTAGATAAAAAATTGCCAAAATAATTTCGTGAATATTGGCATTGTTGTAAGCATCAACAATAAAAAAGCCAATACCATCATCAGAAAGCAACATTTCCGCCGCGACAACTGCTAACCAGGATAAACCGAGAGCAATTCTCAAACCTGTAAATATATAAGGTAAAGTTGCTGGTAAGAGGATTTTATAAAAATGTTCTAATGCTGATAAACCCGCTATTTTAGAAACATTAATGTAATCTTTCGGTACCAGACTGACACCCAAAGCTGTATTTAAAATAATCGGCCAAATCGCAGTTATACAAATTACGAAAATAGCTGAAGGATTAGGTTTGAGAAATACTGCTTGGGCTAAAGGTAGCCAAGCCAACGGTGCAACGGGACGTAGTAATTGTATTAATGGATCTATTGCTTTTCTACAAAAACTATTTAAGCTAATAAAAAAACCAATAGGAATACCAATGACTATCGCCAAGGAATAACCTACAATTACCCTATTTAAACTGGCGAGAATTAGCCAGAAGAACCCTTTATTATTTCCTCCTTTCTGAAAAAAAGGATCTCTAATTAAATCCCAGGTTTCAGTTACCACTGCAAATGGTGAAGGTAAAGACGTATTAGGACGCAAGCTTAATAAATGCCAGATTATCAAAAATATACAAATGCCAAAGAAAGAAGGCAATAACTCCTTGAGCTTTTGGGAAGCAACTTTTGCTATTCGCTCGAATAAGTTTCTATACTGAGGTTGGGAATACATTTATTTGTAGCCTAAAGAATTGATACTATCCAAAATAGCCAAATTTTTCCACCAATAGCAATATTTTGCAAAAACTCAGCACTTCATCGCGGATTTCTTGCCAAGCTAGGAGAAATAGGGCAAAAAATTGCCAAAATGTATATTGCTAAAAATTACCTTCTCACGGAGCTTACAGCAGTTTTCCCCTATTTGAACCACATCTATCGTAGGGGCACGGCACGGACAATCTTTTGGTACATACAATAATTTTACTGATGCCGTGCCCCTACAGCGTGGTCGATTTACAGGAAGATGCTGTAACTGATGTCTCCAATCAGGTGTCTCATAAAATACAGCAATTCGCAACCGCAAGATTAACTAATGGGGCACAAAGCGATCGCTCTCGTAATCTTGTCTGTTACAGAGTCTAAGTCAAGCGTATTTACTGAATATTTAAGTAATTAGCTATACTAATAAATATCCCTGATGAGGAAGCGATCGCTAACTCCTCAATCAGCAAATTGAATTATATAAATGTGGGAAATTTGAGTAGAAATAAGGGTTTTTTGAGGAAAGTATCGATTGATGTTCCTGACTTAATTAATTGGGAATACTAAGTTGATAGACACAATATCGCACCTATAAGCGCAGCATTATGTTGGCATTTTTTTCCTCTAGTTTCTACTCAATTGGTTTTATGGCTCATGGACATTGTTATTTGTGGAATACCGGATTAGTATGGCTTCACATTATTTCTGATGCAACCATCGCTCTCGCCTATTATTCTATTCCACTGTTACTAATTTACTTTATCTCACAACGCAAAGATGTACCTTTTAATGGCGTGTTTATGTTATTTGGTGCTTTTATTATTGCCTGCGGTACTGGACATTTAACGGAAATTTGGACGTTATGGCATCCAGATTACTGGTTTTCTGGGACGCTGAAAGCTTTGACGGCAATTATCTCTATATATACAGCATTTGCGTTATTTAACCTCATGCCGCAAGCGCTCACATTACCTAGCCCTGCCCAATTAGAAACAATTAATCAATCACTGCTCAAAGAAATTGTTGAGCGCAAGCGCATTGAGAAAGAGTTACGCCAAGCAGAGGAAACAGCGAAAAATGCTAGCGAAGCCAAAAGTGAATTTCTCGCCAATATGAGTCATGAGTTACGCACACCTCTAAACGGTATTCTTGGCTATACACAAATTCTCCAACGGACAGAAAATTTAAGTGAAAAAGCTACTAAAGGAATTGCCATTATTTATCAATGTGCTTCTCATTTATTAACTCTAATTAATGATGTGTTGGATCTCTCCAAAATTGAAGCCCGAAAGCTGGAATTGAATCTGATAGATTTTTACTTACCGGCGTTTCTCGATAGCGTGAGTGAAATTTGTCGGATTCGGGCTGAACAAAAAGTCATTGAGTTTAATCTGCAACTTGACAGTGATTTACCAACAGGGATTCGCGCTGATGAAAAACGTTTGCGCCAAGTCTTGATTAATTTGCTGGGTAATGCTATTAAATTTACCCAACAAGGCAGTGTCACCTTTAAAGTGAAAGTCCTGAATCAAACAGCTAATAAACAAGGAGAAATCATCTATAAAATTCGCTTTGAAATAGTAGATACGGGTACGGGTATTACCCCCGAACAAGCCACAAAAATCTTTCTGCCTTTTGAGCAAGTAGGTAATCAAAAGCGACAAACCGAAGGTACAGGTTTAGGATTAGCCATCAGCCAACAAATTATTGCGTTGATGGGGAGTCAAATTCAGTTAGAAAGTGAGTTTGGCAAAGGTAGTACTTTCTACTTTGATTTAGAAGTAGCAGAGTCTCAAAACTGGGCAAAAGTTTGCCGAATAGTCGATAGAGGTACAATTATTGGTTATGAAGGACAAAGACGCAAGATTTTGATTTTAGATGATAAGTGGGAGAACCGTTCCGTTATCGTCAATTTACTAGAGCCAGTGGGCTTTACGGTTGTAGAAGCTATTAATGGTCAAACAGGATTAGAACAAGTAAAAATTCACAAACCAGACTTGATTATTACTGACTTAATTATGCCTGTAATGGATGGTTTGGAGTTTATTAAAACCTTGCGTCAATCTGAAGAATTTAAAGATAGACCTATTATTGCTTCTTCTGCTAGTGTCTTTGCTAATGACCAATATAAAAGTATTGATGTGGGTGCTAATGCCTTTCTAGGCAAGCCCATAGAAGTAGAAACTTTGCTAGAATTACTACGGCAATTTTTGCAATTGGAATGGTTATATGAAGTTAATAAAAATTCCTTAAATAAACCCGATTTAGATAGTTTATCTGTGAATAATAGAATAGTTGTACCTGCTCGTGAGGTTTTGCAAAAATTATATGAATTGGTACAAGACGGCGATATTCAATCAATTTTAGAAATAGCGGTACAACTGGGAAATTCTCACGAGGATTTAGGTGCATTTACCGAGCAAATCATCCAGTTAGCTAGCAACTTTCAACTTAAACGGTTGGATACTTTTATCCAAGAATGCATGAATTAATTCGGCGTAAATTCTATTTTTATCTATAGTTATGAGTGAGATTGGCAATAAAGGATTTATCTTAATTGTGGATGATCATCCCACAAATTTATCTGTGCTGTCAGAAGCGTTGACTAGTAAGGGTTTGCGTTTCCGGGTAGCAGTTGACGGCGAAAGTGCGATCGCGCAAGTCGAACGCAATCAACCAGAGTTAATTTTACTCGATATTCAAATGCCGGGTATTGACGGATTTGAAACCTGTCGGCGTTTGAAAGCTAATCCGGTTACCGCAAACATTCCGATTATTTTTACCACTGCTTTAGCCGATATCGAAAGTAAGACTAAGGGTTTTATTCTCGGTGCGGTAGACTACATATCAAAACCATTTGCCCAAGAAGAAGTAATTGCCAGAGTGCTGGTACATTTAAGACTGAAGCAGCTAAATGAATCTTTAGAACAACAGGTACGCGATCGCACTTTGGCTTTACAACAAGCCCAAGTTAAACTAGTGCAGCAAGAAAAATTATCTACGCTAGGAGAATTAATCGCTGGGATTGCCCATGAAATGAACAATCCCATCAATTTTATTAGCAGCAATATTCCCCCTTTAGAAGATTATATTGCTGGGATCTCAGCAATTTTAAAACTATATGAACAAGAGTATCCCAATCCCCAGGAGACAATTAGTACAGCAATTGCAGACTTAGATCTAGAATTTATGCTGAAGGATCTAGTCAAAATAATCGATTCATTTAAAATCGCCAGCGAACGCATCCGTAACATTTCTAATTCACTGCGCACCTTCACCCGTGCCGATAGCGATTGTAAAGTATTTGCGGATTTGCACCAAGGGCTAGATAGTACATTAATGATTTTACAACATCGCCTAAAAAATAATAGCGATCGCCCCTGTATTGAAGTAATTAGGAATTACGGAGAATTACCAAAGGTTAACTGTTATTTAGGGCAGATGAATCAAGTATTTATGAACATACTAGCTAACGCCATTGATGCGATTGATGAAGCCATATTTCAAGGCAAAATGAGCCGGAAAAATCCCCAAATTAAAATTACCACAGAAGCAGATTCAGAAAATCATATTTTAATTCGGATTGCTGACAATGGAATGGGCGTTCCTGAAAGACTTAAACAACGACTATTTGAGCCTTTATTTACTACTAAACCCGTGGGTAAAGGTACGGGACTAGGCTTATCAATCGCCCATCAAATTGTCGTAGAAAAACACAATGGCACATTAGAAGTAAATTCTCAACTGGGTGTAGGTACGGAGTTTACAATTGCAATTCCTCAAGAATAATTTAGGTTAAATGTTGACTGTTGACTGTGAATTAATCGCCATCGCTTTACTGCTGTTTGTAATTCCCCCGACAACCAACAATCAAATTGTGGATAAACAGGTAATCGCGGTACTAATTCCCATCCCCCAATCTGTAAAATTTCTCTCAATTCCCCTGCTTGAATATGGGGATAATCAGGGTTCACTTCATCTTTTGGACTAATTCCGCCTAAATCTCTCGCACCAGCCGCTATACAAGCAAGTAACCATTCACTATCTTTGACTAAATTCGGCGGAATTTGAATTGTAATTTCTAGCGGTAAAATTTCCCTGGCTTTAGCAATTATTTCTGGTAATTTATGGGGGTCAAAATTTGGCGCGTCAAAAGTTTGCTGATTTCCTGGGCTATGGGGTTGTAAAATAACTTCTTGAATGTGATGATAACGCTGATGTAACTCAGATATAGCTGTTAATGTTTCCCAGCAATCGGCTAATGTTTCGCCAATTCCTAATAATAACCCGGTAGTAAAGGGAATTTGTAATTCTCCCGCCCATGTTAATTGTTGTAACCGCAATTCTGGTAATTTACTGGGGGCGTGGCGATGTACTGTAGTTAAGAATTTTGGTGTTAATTGCTCTAACATTAACCCCATTGAAACATTAACACTCTTCAGCTTTTGCATTTCTGCAAAACTGATCGGCCCTGCATTAGTGTGGGGGAGAAAACCCATTTTTAATGCTAACTGACACAAATCATAAATTCTTTGGAACCACGCTTCACGCCTGGGGGAATGTGGATGTACTTCTCCGCTAAGAATGAGAATTTCACATACATTTTTTTGTTGTATTTTTTCTAAAATACTGGTGGCTGCTGCTAAAGTTAACCAAGGACTTTTATCAGGATCTGTGCGAAAATTACAGTAGCTACAGCGATTAAAGCATTCATAAGTTGGGACGATTGTATAAGCTGGGCTATAGGTGACAATTCGAGAATTATCAGTTTGCATAAATCAATTCAAAATTCAAAATTAAAGACATATCTTATACCAATTTTCTGTGAAGCTGGGCATTAACGCTCTCAGGCTAGAAGCCTGGAGCTAAATAAACAAAGCCTGCCTATGCAGGCTAAATTATATGCATCTTCATATTGAATTGGTATTAGTATTTATTTATGAATTCTAATACAAATTGAAAAAATAATGCGATAAATTGTAGGGGCACGGCACCAGTAAGATTATTGTATATACGAGAAGATTGTGGGTGCCGTGCCCCTACAGTGTTGTCTATTTACCTGAAAATTGCTGTAAGTTGACACAGGTAGGCATTGCCTTGCCCATTATGAATTATGAATTATAAATTAGGTTTCTAGATTCAATTACTCAATTGAATTTTCAAATAAGTGCGATTGCAAAAAACAACAACGCCTACCTACACAGCAGTTTATTGTCAAACAGCGCCATTTTTGAGCCAGCAATATACTTTTTTATCTGCGGAAAACACCAAAATGAGTGCGTGAATTACCGAAATGAGTAGGCGATATGGCTTTTTATCTGCGGAAAACACTAAAATGAGTGCGTGATTTACCGAAACGAGTAAGCGATATGGCTTTTTGAGTAGGTGAAATGGTATTTTACTTGCGGAAAACACAATAATGAGAAGGCGAAAAGGCTTGACGAGAAGGTGAAATGGCTTTTTGCTTACTGAAAACAGGAAAATGAGTAGTTAATTTAGATAAATGAGCAAGCGATCGCCTTTTTTGTTTACTAAAATTATAAAAATGAGTCCTCAATATGTGTAAATGATAAAGCTAGCAGATTTTCAGTACGCGCTTCGGGGCATGGCAGTGCCAATGCCCCTACAATCAACGATTATCTGTACCTCACCAACTTGCAATTCGCTGTATCTCTAATTTGTGAAGAAAAATGGTGCGTTAGCCTGCGGCATAACACACCCTACGGAAAATAATTTATTTATTACACGAAATTGTATTCATGCAGATTATTTATATCTTGTTGTTTAGCATGAATGTTTTGTAAATGCTTTTTTACTGTATTAATAGTAATAAATAGTTTATTGGCGATTTCTTTATAAGAAAGATTCGCTAACCTTAGCTGCCAAACTTCTATTTCCCGTTCGGTTAAATTGTATTTTTTGGCATCCGCGATCGCAATACTTTGGCTATGCTGATTACAATCTTCTATTGTCACCAATAAAAAGTTGCTTGGGCTGGCAGATAGTTCTAACCATCTAGCCCTAACGCGCAATTTGATTGTTGGCTTTGGTTGAATTTCTGACTCAATAATAACTTTTTCGGTAGTAAATAGCTCAGAACTTTCAATTAAAGATTGACAAATATACCAAATTTCTTGGGGTATTGCCGAGCTATCTGCATCTTTTGGCATTAATTGCCGACATATTGCACGGGCGTATTCATTGGTATGAATTAATTTACCTTCAGGTGAGACAATCAACACACCATCAACAAAGCTTTCAATAATCGCTTGGAGTAAATCAAATTTTGCTAAAGGTTGTAAATCATCATTGGTAGGATTTTTTTGATTTTGTTGTTTTTCGGAAAAAGCCAGCAAATTTAAATTGTTTTCGTTATCTGAAAATACCATAATTAATTGCCTCCAAAACTCAGCATTACAGCCAAATAGGGATACCTGTGATGTTAATCAGGTGTTTAACTAAATTTTGGGGTTGGCGATTATGTCTATGCAATGAGTAAGCAGCAAATATAGTCAAGGCGATGAAGTTTGCGTAATTTAGCTGAATTAAGGTGAAGTTTTTATAAAGATGATTGGTGCAGGAGTCTCTACCTGGCGAATTTTCTTCGCAAACCAGTCACTGTTGAGTTACGTAGAAGTCTGGCAACCGAACGCACTGGTTCGGCTATACAAACACAGTCTAATGCTGGGGACTAATCAATTGTAACTGCCGTTCAACCGCACAAGTTAGGAAAAGTCAGGAGTTTTGCGAAATGATCCATCCACAAAGTATTGAACAATGGTTTCCCCAGGAACAACAGCGCAAATATGTCTCCCAGTTGCAAGGGCGAGTGGGGATAACGCGACGACGGGCAGAATATTTTGTCAAGTTGTGGGTTTATTTACTAATTAAACAACGCCAAGAATTAGGTGAGCGTTTTTCCAAACCTTTGACAGAACTGGATTTACCCGATGGGTTTGTTCCTTGTACCCATCGGGAAGCCCAAGAAGTTTTTTATGGCGAACAAGAGCGGGGGAGCGATCGCTCTGCGGGTATGATGATTGATAAGCTGGTGGCTTTGGGGCTGATTGAAAAAGACTTTGATGGTAATAGTACTTGTATTCGCATCCGTTCTTTATTACCCAATCGGCAAAATTCTCAAGTAGCTAAAGCCGATATCAAACTTTTTGCTGATGATTTCAATCCCCGCACCGATGCTGTACCCGTTGCGAGTTTTTTAGCCCGTAACTACAACTGGATGAATAAAAAAGCGACTGCATTACCCCATAGAATTGTCAGGATTATCCGGGGTTGGGCGGAACAATATCCAACCGGGATGCGGGTTTTACGCCGCAGCGATAACCAAGATGCTGTGGGTTTTTATACGCTGTATCCAGTCGCGAGAGAATCGGAAGCTAATTTCTTTCTCCCAGCCCGCAAAGGCTTGCACATGAGTGCAACTTGGGATATTGATCCCTTTGAAATTGCCCAAATAGGCGATCGCAATTGTACATCAATTTTTATCCGCAGTTGGCAAATCGATTTACCTTACAATCGGCTAATTAATGTCTGTCAATTATTAAAAGATACGCAACAAACATTTGTGCGTATCCAAGCTGATTTTCCTAACATTTGCGATATTTATGCTCTCACTATACATCCCAGCCACGAACAATTAGTAGCAACATTAGGGTTTCACAAAACTAACCCAGATCCCCAAGTAGCACTAAATTGGATGTATTTACCATTAGATAAATATTTAAATTTAGATATTGATCAAGCAATATCAGGACTCAATTTTGTTAATGATTAATTGCTAATAATGCTATGCAAGAGTTAAGAGTCAACAGTCAACAGTCAACAGTCAACAGTCAAAAGAGGCGTAGGTTGGGTTGAGGAACGTAGACGCAAAGCGGCTTCCCGTAGGGTAACCCAACACCCGAAAACTTTAGTAGTGCGAGCGTCTCGCTCGCTGGTGTTCAAAAGCGAGCAAGATGCTACGAAATATGGGTAATTTATTTTTTGTAAGTCCCCAACAGTCAACAGTCAACAGTCAACAGTCAACAGTCAACAGTCAACAGTCAACAGTCAACAGTCAACAGTCAACAGTCAACAGTCAACCGTCAACCGTCTAAATGTCATTAAATTTTCTCCCTCCAAATATACAACCAATTCAAAGTCTAATTGCTCAACAAATTGGAGTGGAATTGTCTGTACTTCGTCTGGATAATATGCACCCTTTGGTTAATGGTAATAAGTGGTTTAAACTCAAGTACAACCTTTTGGAAGCGCAACAAAGAAATTTAACCACCTTGCTTACCTTTGGTGGTGCTTATTCTAATCATATATTTGCCACAGCTGCGGCGGGAAATCTTTTAGGATTCCGCACAATTGGGATGATTCGCGGAGAAGAGAGATTACCACTCAACTCTACACTGAGTTTTGCTGTGGAACAAGGTATGCAAATTTTCTACCTGGATAGACAGAAATACCGACAGCGCCACACAGCAGAATTACAAGCAGAATTACAGCAACGCTTTGGTAATGTGTTTATCATTCCTGAAGGCGGGGGAAATCTGAACGGTGTGCGCGGGTGTATGGAGATAGTAAATAATGCCGCATTTGATACTGTATGCGTCGCTTGCGGTACGGGTACAACTTTAGCGGGAATTATTTTGTCGTTAACCAAAAGCCAGCGCGCCATTGGTTTTCCAGTTCTCAAAGGTGGGGAATTTCTCAAATCGGATGTAGATAATTGGCTGAAAAATTACCTCGCTTCTGGTTTACCTGTTGCTCATGAAGAAATCGCATCTTGGCAACTAATCTGTGATTATCACATGGGTGGTTACGCCAAAGTCAACGACGAATTATTACAATTTCAGCAGCAATTCACCCAAGAACAAGGTATACCTTTAGATTATGTATACACCGCCAAAATGTTTTATGGCGTCATGGATTTATTAAAACAGGGATTTTTCCCAAAAGGCGATCGCATATTATTAATCCACACAGGCGGCTTACAAGGCAATATTCAGAGACGCGATTAATCGCGTCTGTACAATTGTCAGTTGTCAGTTGTCAGCGATGCACTGATAGCTATATGAAGTGTTGTCAGTTGTTAAGGTTAATTGCTTTGGACTATGGACTATTGACTATGGACTATTGACTGTGGACTATTAACTATGGACTAAATTTTTATACCTTATGCAGCGTGCAAATCGCTTGTCTTTGCTGGGTGCGATCGCATTAGTAGCGATAGTAATTATCAGCTTATTTGCGGCACCTAGAAATAGCATTCTTAATAGTGGTTCTACTTATAACCGTAGTGCTGATGGCTATGGTGCTTGGTATGCTTTTATGCAAGAACAAGGTAGTTCTATCCAGCGCTGGCAAAAACCGTGGGATCATATTAAAGCCAAAACTCCCGTGACGCTGTTACAAGTATACAGCCGTCTGAATTATGCCGTCATTACTTCCCAAGAAAGCGCATGGATTGAAAAAGGTAATACTTGGGTAATTTTAGGCGCACAGTACCCGGTAACAGCCGCTAAATTTCAGACAATGCAACAATCGCCTGTTGGTGATGTCAAAATTGATACGCGCAGACGTTCTAAAAAGGGTGATGAAGAAGAGATTTTATTAGGCGATCGCTTTGGTACTATAGTTGGGCAGACAAAATATGGTAAAGGAAAAATTATCTTTTGCACCACTCCCTATTTAGCAGCGAATGCTTATCAAGATTATTTAAGTAATTTTAAATTTCTTGCAGATTTAGTCAGTAAACAAAATAACCCCATCTTTGTTGATGAATATATTCATGGTTATAAAGACGCTGATACTAGACAAAAAGAAGGTCAAGGTGACTTATTGACTTATTTTACTAATCAGCCTTTAATTGTAGCCATATTACCAGCAGGTATATTTTTATTAGTGCTAATTTGGGCACAAAATCGCCGTTTTGGTAAGCCAATAGTTTTAGAAACACCAGTTTTAGACAATAGCGAAGCATATATCCAAGCATTAGCCGGAGTGTTACAAAAAGCCGAATCCAGCGATTTTGTTGTGGAGATGGTAGGTAAAGAAGAACAATTACAATTACAAAAATCTTTAGGATTAGGTGAAATTCTCCTCGAACCCCAAGCTTTAATTGATATTTGGGTAGAGAAAACCGGAAGAAGTGCAGCCGAATTAGTTACAGTATTAAAGTTTAAATCATCAAAACGATCCATGAGCGACAAAGAACTGTTAAGCTGGTTGGGCAAATGGCAGAAAATCAAAAATAATTCGTAATACTTCGACAAGCTCAGTACAAGTTCGTAATTCGTAATTCGTAATTCGTAATTGTTTTCTTACTATAAACTAACTTAAAAATAGGGGCTAGGGGCTAGGAAAGAGAGATTTTCATATTTGCTTGTCGGCTTTTCCCATGAGGGACTAACTTGATTACAAATCAATAATCCCAAATTCCTAAATTCTCAATTCACCTTATATTTGATTAAATCAGTAACACATGACTATTGACTATTGACCATTGACTATTGACCAATGACTAACATGAACAATACACATTCTAGTTTAATTCACCTGGAGCAAGGACTTAATCAAGTAGTTGTGGGACAATCTAGCTTGATAAAACAGCTAATAGTCGCATTATTAGCGGGAGGACACATAATTTTAGAAGGTGTACCAGGAACGGGTAAAACACTCTTAGTAAAAGTGCTGGCGCAGTTAATTAAAGCAGATTTTCGCCGGATTCAATTAACGCCAGACGTATTACCTTCAGATATTACAGGAACAAATATATTTGATTTAAATAGCCGCGATTTTACTTTAAAAAAAGGGCCTGTTTTTACAGAAGTATTACTAGCAGACGAAATTAACCGCACTCCTCCCAAAACACAGGCGGCGCTGTTAGAAGCAATGGAAGAAATGCAGGTAACTCTTGATGGTGAAAGTTTACCTTTACCAGAATTATTTTGGGTAATTGCGACACAAAACCCTCTCGAATTTGAGGGTACTTATCCTTTACCAGAAGCGCAATTAGATAGATTTTTATTTAAACTAGCAGTAGATTACCCCGAACCTGCTGCGGAAAAGCAAATGTTACTTAATCGTCAGGCTGGATTCGCAGCGCGACGAGGAGATATTAATCGTTTACAACCTGTCACCACAGTCAGCGAAATTTTGCAGGCGCGACAAGCTGTGAAAGAAATTGATGTAGATGAAAAAATTATTGATTATTTACTAGCTTTAGTCAAAAACTCACGCCAACACCCAGAATTAGCATTAGGCGCATCACCTCGCGCTGCTGGTGCTTGGTTGCAAACATCTCAAGCAGCAGCTTGGTTAGCAGGAAGGAAATTTGTGACGCCAGATGATGTCAAAGCTGTTGCGTCACCATTGTTGCGTCATCGCCTAATTTTAAAACCAGAAGCAATGCTTGATGGTTTACAAATGGATGCGGTGATTGCATCGGTGATTAATCAAGTACCAGTTCCCCGGTGAGGTTGATTTATGTTTGTTTTATTGAAGCGATCGCACTTCCAGACTATCATTGGGCACTGAAGGCCATCTCACTGTTAAAATCGTACAGTCTGACTGCGCAATCCAACAATGAGGTACACCCGCACACCACAGCACATAATCACCGTCACGAGATAAGATAATTTCTCTATCCTCAAATTGAAGGCAAAATTTACCACTAATTAAAATAGAAAGCGTAGCAGCTTGATGATTAATCGCCCACTCGCTTCTACATTCTCCAGCTTTGTGAACACCCCATTTTATTTCTATTGCTGAAGTTGAGCGCGGATCGTCATCTGGTGTAATAAAATGTCCCATAAACCAACCCCAGCGATTTGCACCCTCGCTAACAGCATTGCCAAAAATAACATTAGGCTGCATTCTTTACCTCCAATTTAATCTCGAACAATTCCCATAAAAATCATCAAAATTCTTCTTCCCTTGTAGTTTGTTGCATTAATTTTGATTTTAGAAAAGAAGAAGAAACTTATACCGATTCTCTATAAACTTACACTAAATGATTACCTCTCTGTTTCTTGGCGTACTACCCTACGGGAAGCCGCTAGCCTGCGGCAACGCTCCGCGAACGCGTCTAATGCGTACTTGGCGGTTTATTAATAAATATTAGGTGCATCATCACAGAGAAAGGGTATTACTCATCAGGAACCAACATTTTCCCTGTATAACCTGCATGATTGTATTGTTCTAAAGCTTGAATTGCGGCTTCTTCTTTACCAGAAGCTACCAACGCCACACAAGCACCGCCAAAACCCGCACCAGTTAACCTTGCACCATATACCCCTGAAATACGTTGTAAAATTTCCACCAATTTATCTAATGCTGGTACGGATACTTCATAATCATCCCGTAAACTAACGTGGGATGCATTCATCAACTCGCCAAAACGCTCAGGCTCTACTCCCTGCAAGACTTCCAATACACGATTATTTTCTGTCACCACATGACGGGCGCGACGGTTTAATGGTTCTGGCAAAACTTCTATTACACTTGCATCAGTAATATCCCGCAGTGCCCTGACGAATAATAATTTCGCTGCTTCTTGACATTCAGCGCGACGCTGATTGTAACCGCTACTGGCTAAGGTGCGGGGTACACCACTATCTATCACTACAATACTAGTCTTACTTGGCAAAGGCAGTAACTGACGTTCTAAACTGCGCGTATCTAAAAACAAAATATGTTGATTGTCAGCCAAACTACAAGCCATTTGATCCATAATCCCGCATTGTACGCCAGCATAGTGAATTTCCGCTTGTTGGGCAAATTGCGCAATTTCCACATCATTAATCGGCAGATCCAAAAGTTTGCGAATTGCTCTAATTGTCGCTACTTCTAAAGCTGCACTACTAGATAAACCAGAACCGATAGGAACTGAAGATTGAACGTAAATATTGAGTGGTGGAATATTGTATTTTGCTTGTTTCAATACTTCTATACAACCAAAAATATAACTAGCAAATCCTGAAGGCGAATGATGAATATCCAAAATACTCACACGTTCTTGCAGATTTTCTGAATAAAATTGATGTTGTTCATCATTGCTATAACCTAGCTTTACTGTTGTTTGTTGGGGAATCGCCGTCGGGAGAACAAAACCATCGTTATAGTCGGTATGTTCGCCCAACAAATTCACCCTTCCTGGTGCGCTAGCTTGAGTTTCTGGTGGTTTATTAAATATCTCTTGAAAAGTCATAAGTGTTAAAAAAGGCAGAGGGCAAAAGGGAAGAGGTTATTAATACCAATTCTCTGTAAACTTGCACTTAATACTTGCTTCTTTTCTCTTGGCGTACTTGGCGTCTTCTCTGCGAGACGCTGCGCGAAGGCGGTTCATTAAATAAATATTAAGTGCATCATCATAGCGAATTGGTATAACTAAACTTAATTGTGAATTTTGATTATTTCTCTAAAGGTACAGCGCGAAATCTACCTTCTACCTCAACATGGGGAAAGTTTGCATCAAAAGTTAAATTTTCTAATTTTCCATCCTGGAGAATGACAAAAGTATCTTCTACCTTTGCACCTGTGACACTGGGGTTCCAAGCAATAGCCATATTTTCCGTTAAAAAATCCTGTGTTTGAGGCGTGGCTACAATTTCTCGCGCTAAATATCCTGTAGTTCCTCCCTGGTGATGTTGGCGAATAGCATCAGGAAAACCATGCTGTTCGTAAGCTTGAGCTAAAGCATAATAAACTGCATCAAGCGTCATTCCTGGTTGAGATGCAGATAAGGCTGTGGCTTCTATTTCCCGCACATGACGATGTAATTCGGCGTCATCTTGCAAAAGGCTACCAAAACAGACAAATCTTGTCAGGTTAGCATACAATCCATAACCTCTAGCGCAAAAAACCAGCATTGCTTGGCGGCCAATTTTCTCACCTGTGGCTGTAGCATGGCGGTAAAGGGGTAAACGTCTCTCACCTGCTACTAATGTTAAAGCTGGGTGCAAACCTCGCGCCCATAAGGCTTCCGCACCCGCACCAGCTAATTGAAATTCTGTCCAATCAGGTTGTGCTGCTTGTAATACTTCTGTCATCGCGGCGCTGGCTTTTTGCCCGACTTGGCGATATCTTTCTAATTCGGTTGGTAATAATCTGCGTTTAGCTTGTTGTAAAGATGGTGGTATGGGTTGTTCTAAATTAGAAGTGGATGAAGGGCGATCGCTAATTATCTTACCTCCAGATGTGGCATCACGCACAAAAGCCTCACGCGCCACCCCATCAGCCCAAGGATTAACATATAACTTAAAATTACTTGCTAATTCTTCATCTTTCAGGCGTTGAGCTTCAATTTCATCCGTCAATATCCATGCATCTTCTTGAGTAACTAAAAATTCTGCTACCCCCGTTTCCGCAGTTAGTAAGACAGTGTGAGAAGCGCCAGCAGTCGCCCAAGCAAACCAATCTGTACCGCGCAGAAGTACACCCCCTACCTCAGCTGGCCAGAGGGTTTGTCTGATTATTTTTAATTTCTGAGATACTTCTTCATTCATATAGTATTTTCATAAATGAACACAGATGATTAATTATCAAAATCACTGCATTCATTTGCGTCCATCTGGAGTTTTAGATTTAACCTAACTTGCGGGAAGTCCCCAGGTGTAGTTTACGGAACCTGGGGATGAAAGCAAGGGCTGCGACGATTGCATCTTTGACCGTCAACAACCGTAGG
>NZ_CAWPNJ010000079.1:0-27026 GCF_963889195.1 Calothrix sp. FACHB-168 | reverse complement strand
GAGTTGGTATCAGAGTTGAAAAAAAACTTGGTATAATTCTTAACTGTTTCAAAGGGCTTTTGGCAGAACAAAAGTGCGTCCACTACCTATGTCAGGATGAATGCTCTGTGCGCGATCGCAAAACTTTTCGGTCTACTGACATTTGGTGCAAGAAATGAGCCGAAATTTTTCGCTCTCCAATTTAATCAAACAGCAAAATTGCAGGTAATAATTTTGGGTAACTCAGTCTTAATAATTCATAGCCAATTCCAGCCATCCCATTGAAAAAACCAGGATTATAGATATCTTGGTGATGTGGAGAAAACAAATAGAAATGACCAGTTTCGTGAGTTTTATTGACAATAGATGCAGCTAGTTTTTGGGCATCTGCTAATAAATTCGGATGTGAAAGTTTAGTAGCAGCTTCCAAGAAAACATCAATAATGCCAAAGTTACCGCAAGAAAGTCTATCAACTAAATTTAAATTACTGTTTTGGATGGTATTTAAACCACTAATGATTTCTTGACGAATTTCTTCATGATCTAATATCGTCAAACTACCTAAACGAGCTAACACAATACCCGCAGTACCATGACTCCAGCCGAGGGGAAATGAATGATTTTGATTGTTGGTTTCGGCAAGCAAAAGACTACGTTCATAGGCGATCGCCTCTTTTGCACCTAACAAGAAACTACCATCCAAAGTGATATCATATAATCTCAACAAAGCATAGGCGATACCAGCCGCACCATAAGCAAACCCTGGTGACAGTTTCTTCTCTGCGGTATTCCAAGCTGTAATCCCTAAATCACCGGTAATTCCCTGCTGTAATAGATAATTTCCACAGCTAATCGCCTGTTCTAAATACCTTTGTTTCCCTGTAACTTTGTACAAGGCGAGAAGTGCTAACAACGCACCCGCCGAACCTGAACTGATATTTAAATCTTGGTCTTTGCTAATGACTTCTGATGTGATTAAACTAGCAACTATTTGAGCATCATCTAACAAATTTGGTTCATTTAGCAGATTACTAATCTGCACTAATCCATAGATAAGTGAACCTAAGCCTGTACAAATACCAATATCTCCATTTTCGGTTAATTTTGTGGAATTATCTGCGCTATAATCACTTAAATGTTGCCGTAATGGTTGTAATCCCTTGAGTGCAAATTGACGATATTGTTCATCTTTAGTAACTAACCATAATGCGGCTAAGAATAAAGCGATTCCACAACTACCATCATTTAGATGATAGTCTAGAGCTTGTAAGTGAAATCGTTGGAATTTCGGAATGTATTCCAAGCCAATCCAAGCAGCATCATTCTCAGTATGAAATGCCTGTGATTGAATTTTATTAGCAATGGCGATCGCTTGCTGTAAACTTTCTTCCTGAGTCAAATTTGTCAGATTTACAGCAGTTGATTGCGTCTTTTCTACACTGGCAGCCAAAGTATCTGCAAATGGTTTAATAATACTACTATTAAAAGCTCCACGAATTACTTCTATTTGTCTGTTCAAATCAGTTTCATCAAGTGCTTTAATTCTAGCGACCGCCCGTGGAAAAGTAGACATCAAGCAATCTATAACCGACACAGAGGATAATCCAGGAAATACAGCCTCACCATCAGTAAATGCACTAAAATATGGAATATCCATCTGGAGCATTGATTGCAATTCTTGTGTTAATAATGGCCAAAATAAAGGTTTATTTTTTTCATTCACATAAGCTCTACCAAGAAGTTCCAGTTTAATATTGCGGTCAACTCCATCTTTTAAATATTCTGTTCTTTGAGCATTATTTAATATAGAAGCATAAGCCTGAGTTCCCCGAAATAATAACCTAATGCGCTGATGAGAAAAATTTAACAATGGGCTATTATCACTTAATAAAAATTCTCTGTAGTTGAGCAGAAAAATATAGACTTTTTGGAAACCGATGATTAAATCTTCTACATAATTATCTGGAGAAATCTTTGTTTCCCCCAATGCAGGAAGATGATTTCCACCCAAATCTGTAGAAATTGCCTCATACTTAAGGCGCATTTTATCAGTGTTAATGTCCAGAAAGATAGGGGTATCATATTGGCTACTTTCTTGATCATTGGCCACTAATGGACTAAAATCACATACTAATTTTCCGCCCATTGCTACGTGCCATTGTGGTAGTAAATGAGTCTGCAATACAGAATTCTGCACAATAAATCTAAAAGCTAATTCAAGTGCATTAGGAGATTTATGAGAATCTTCTTCCTCTTTTAATGTGGGGTGCATTACTGTTTCTAAATCAATGACAACTGGATGCTCCCCACAAGCAATCAGATTTTCTACATGGCAATCATTACCATGCAAAATATATAATAACCCTAATAAGATTCCAGTCCTTTGGTAAAAACGTTTGACTTCTGTTTCATCTTCACAAGGTGAATATTCGACAAATTCAACCCAACCATGATGGGGGCGATTTAACATTTTTAAACACTTAAATGTTAAGTCAACTTCTTGTTGATTAAACCAAGATAGGAAATTGAAGTAGGCTTCATCTATATGCAAACCCTTGGGTTTATATACTAATTTTAAGCCAGAAGCAAAGGTAAGAATTATAACAGTGTGATGATTGTTATGAGGATCGGAAAGATTAGATTTGACTTCTACGACCTGTCCTAAGTTTGCATCTGGCTGGAATAATTGCTGAATTTCTGCGTAATCTGCGGCTAAGTGTGATAGAAATTCGCCAATAGCATCAACCCAAAAATCAATGGTGATAGCTAACAGCCTAGCTATCACAGGATATTCTAAGAAAAAGGTAATAAGTCCATCCTGATTGAGCATTTGTTGGATGAATTCTGTATAGCGATCGCGCTTCACATTATTATCCGACTGTCTTAATATATAAAAAAGGGCAGATTGTTTAGTTGCACGAAAACTAGAAAATTTTAACTCCACAGCATGAGCAGCTATCTCAGAAAGAGAAATCAGTAATCTCCGTTCTAATAACCCATGAGCCGTATTGGAAAGCTGCTGATAATTATTTCCTATCCGTGTAGCTAATTTTTGTCTAGCTATATAAATAAATGGCAAAAATAGTTCTTCAAAGGGAACTGGTTCTTCAGAATCAATGCAGAGATATTCTACCTCTTGTAAAAAAGCAACATCAGATGCTTTGACACCTTCATTTAAAGTTTTAATCCAAGCAGGTAAATTGACTCTATCAACCAAAGACACAGGTGCAACAGCACGACGCGCATCTTCTAAAGTCAAGCCATCCCAAGCTAGGCGATTTTCAAATTTTTGATTGTCCCCATTAGCAACAGCTTCGCGCCACTTTTCTAGTTTGATATTTACTAAATCATCTAAGTTGTTTAGCTCATTATTAACTATAAACTTAGAGCTAAGACGTTCAGATAAGGTACTAGCCTTTTCTACAATGCTGATTAATTGCTCATGAGTAAATTGCATAAGATATTAAAAAAGTTATAGATAATGAATAGAAAAGCGGTAATTCATGAATTACCGCTACTGTCGTAATGTTTTGCGTAGATTATCTACTTACAATCGCCTTTCCTAGATTAGAAAAGCCTTTTTTCATGGCTCTTGAATAGCCTCCCCCAGCTACAGCCTCTAATTGTTGTTCGCTCAGTTCTTCATCATTCATATTTTCATCAATTTCTGGTGGTAACAACAGATAAAGTTGCTTGGGACTCTGTTGTACAGCCTGAATGCTCAAATCAGAAGGTAAACTTGTACCTAGTTCTTCTTCAACTACTGCTTTAGCATTGGTTAACAGGCGTTGTTTGTACACAGAGTCTTCCATTGCCTTAGCAATTAGTCTATTTTTAAATTCTTCAATGTCAAATTCTTGGTGATTTGTACTCATGATTTACTCTCCAATGGTTATCAAAAGTTGCAATTGAGTGAGTTGCTAAAAATCTAATGATGTGTGAAGCAATTCTCAAACATAGGGAGGAGATAGAGAAAAAGCTACAAACTATTTCCTATCGGATGTACAAGCTCCCCCTGCTCTCTTACTTTTTTACATTCCCCTAAATATTCATCAAAATAGTTGAGGGATATTATCTTGAATGATTACTTAAACCATCCCTTTACTGCTCTTGAGATTTTGGGAGACTGTTTAGCAGCATAAGGAGTAGCAACTCCTACACCAACTGTTATGACCCATCCTCCAGCTACAGACTCTAATTCAGACTCAGAAAGTATCCCATCACGAACTAGTTCATCGATATCGATTGGCAACAACAAATAAAGGTTTTTTGGACTTTGTTGTAGAATCTGAACTGTTAAATCTTCTGGTAGTTTTTCACCCAGTTCTTCTTCTAAAACTGCTTTAGTATCATTTAACAAGCGTTGCTTATAAAGAGAGTCTTCCATTGCTTTAGCAATGACGCGCTCTTGAATTTGTTGGGGATTTAATGCTTCAGAATTTGTAGACATAATTGATTCTCCAATGGTTATCAAAAATTTCAATTGAGTGAGTTGCTAGAAATCTAATGCTGTGTGAAGCAATTCTCAAACAGAGGGAGGAGTATGGAGAAAAAGCTACAAACTATTTCTTCTCGAATATATAAGCTCCCCCTGCTCCCTTACCTTTTCACATTCCCCTAGATATTCATCAAAATATTTGAGGGTAATTATCTGGAATAATTACTTAAACCATTTGCTTACTGCTTTTGAGATTTTGGGAGATTGTTTAACAGCATAGGGAGTAGCAATTGTAATGACAAATCCTCCAGCTACAGCCTCTAATTCAGATTCAGAAAGCATCCCATCACGAACTAGTTCATCGATATCAATTGGCAACAACAAATAGAGGTTTTTTGGACTCTGTTGTAGAACCCGAACTGTTAAATCTGCTGGTAGTTTTTCACCCAGTTCTTCTTCTAAAACTGCTTTAGCATCATTTAACAAGCGTTGCTTATAAATAGAGTCTTCCATTGCTTTAGCAATGACACGCTCTTGAATCTGTTGGGGATTTAATGCTTCAGAATTTGTAGACATGATTGATTCTCCATTGGTAAATGAACTTGAATTTTGATAGTTGCTCTTCCTTGGTCAAAAATTATCAGAGATGATCGCAACTTTTTTACTTTTTCCTATTTTGTTTAATAGAATACTCAAAGGATGCAAAAACAGATACCTGAGCAGCTGTCTTGGCAAATAGCTTTGATATTGCTGATATAGATGCCCCTGCAACAGCCTCTAGTTCTGACTGAGAAATAATACCGTCACGAACTAGTTCATCAATATCAACTGGTAATACTAAATAGAGTTGTTTTGAACTCTGTTGTAAAACCTCAATTGATAAATCTTCTGGTAACTCAGTACCTAATTCTTCTGCTAAAACTGCTCTAGTATCGCTTATTAAGCGTTGTTTGTAAGCAGGATCTTCTATTGCCTTAGCAATGATATGCTCTTGCAAACTCTCAGGAGTTAATGGGTCAGAGTTTATAGCCATAATAGATGATTAATTTGGAGAATATAGCCTTTGCAGGATTAAATGTAAACTTCATCTCCGACTGAAAACAAAGAAAGAAAAAGGTCGAAAAATTGCAGAAATGATTGCAAGAATATTACCTTTTTTTGAATTTTTTAATAGAATACTCAACGGTTGCAAAAATCGCTGCACTAGCAGCTCCATCGCGAATTAACCTTGATACTGCTGACACTATACGTCCTCCTGCAACAGCCTCTAGTTCTGACTGAGAAATAATACCATCACGAACTAGTTCGTCAATATCAATTGGTAATACTAAATAGAGTTGTTTTGAACTCTGTTGTAAAACCTCAATTGATAAACCTTCTGGTAACTCAACACCTAACTCTTCTTCTAAAACTTCTTTGGCATTGCTTAATAAGCGTTGTTTGTAAGCAGGATCTTCCATTGCTTTAGCAATGATATGCTCTTGCAAACTTTCAGGAGTTAATGGTTCAGAATTTGTAGTCATGATTAATTCTCCAGTGGATAATTCTTGTGCTTCAAGTCATATCTTGTAACTTTGTCAACAAGCGAAACCAGGTTAATAAGTAGGTAGACACGAATAAAACTAACTGTATGACAGAATGTAAATTACTCTAAATCCTTGCGATTGCTACTCTTCACTACGGGACGCTCCGCGAACGAGAAGGCTTCGCCAACGTCGTACCTACTCGCAATGACAAAAGTATAGTTATGTTTTTTAACTCCTACCTACCTACTTGATAAGTCAAGATTCGTCATAAATCTGGTTTCTGACACAAATGCAAAATGTTTGTTAATCTGTAGGATATCTAACTTGCCAACTTTATTTATCGGAAAAAGCTAGGTTCTGTTTAAAAGCGAGGTCATCGTTTACTTACGTTTACTTACATATTTATTCCACACTTTTCTAGAAACATAGTCTATAGAAGCAAAAACACTTAAATTAGCAGTAAGCTTCGATACTGCCGATCCTCCTGCAATAGTCTCCAGTTCTTCGTGAGAGAGGATACCATCACGAAGCAATTCATCAATATCAATTGGCAGCACTAAATAGAGTTGTTTTGGAGTTTGCTGCAAAACCTCAA
Organism: Calothrix sp. FACHB-168; assembly: GCF_963889195.1. NCBI lineage: Bacteria > Bacillati > Cyanobacteriota > Cyanophyceae > Nostocales > Calotrichaceae > Calothrix > Calothrix sp. FACHB-168. The sequence continues at coordinate 20,488 of NZ_CAWPNJ010000079.1, read as the reverse complement.
CTGATAAATCTTCTGGTAACTCAGCATTTAACTCTTCTTCTAAAACTTCTTTGGCATTGCTTAATAAACGTTGCTTATAAGCAGCATTTTCTATTGCCTTAGCAATCATGCGGTCTTCTAAGGTTTCAGTGTTGAATCCTTCGGAGTTTATAGTCATGATTGATTCTCCTAACTAATTGCCCTGTTTGTAATTACCTTCAAATTTAGATGTATTATCCAAGGTTGTAAATGACGAATATTTATTTGTAATTAATAGCTCTTACACATTGACAATCAATATAGAAAATGCTGAAATCCAAACCTATTTATAAATAAAAAAATGAGAGTTGTGACTATATAATCTGCATAGCCACATCAATTTTTACTTCATATCATTTAAATATTGAACCATGAAAGCATAAAAACACAACGAACTTATGTGAGTTGGGTTTAAAACAATCGTTCCTTCCATTATTCCTAGAATGATATTTAGGATTCCTATTTGATTTTTGAACATATACGTAGGCGAGGTAAATTGCAGTGTGAATTTTCCTCCTGCAATATTGCCTTTGTGTTAGCAACGAGAGTACAGCACCTACTACCTCTTTGATGCTTTACGGCTTACGCCTAACACATCCTACATATACTGAGATTTTTTCTCCAAATCAAATTGGATTCCTATATCTGAGGTAATAAGTCACACTGTAGCCACACTATTTAGATCTAGTTAGCAAATCAATCTCATAGATAAGCAAGAAAATGAGTGAACAAGAACAAACAATAGACAATAGCCAAGAAAATCTAGAAGCAAAAATCATTGCTAGAGCTTGGAAGAGTGACGCTTATAAACAAGAGTTACTCGAAAACACTAAAGCGGTAATTGCACGGGAATTTGATGTAGAATTACCCGCAGAAATGAATGTACAAATTTTAGAAGAAACTCCAACAAATTTGTACTTTGTAATACCCGTATGCCCAAGTATTTCAGCAGCAGATTTAGCAGCTATTTCTGAAGAAGAACTAGCACAAGTGGCTGGAGGGAAGAATGGTACGATAGAGATTAGTAAAGGAATATTTTCGGGTCTCTTTAGTGTTAGTGTTGACCAGTTCAGACGATATAGCCAGCGTAACCAGAAACCGAAGCCATAATCAATCTAAAAATGAGCGAACAAGAACAGATTCTAGACGATAGCCAAGAAAATCTAGAAGCAAAAATCATTGCTAGAGCTTGGAAGAGTGATGCTTATAAACAAGAGTTACTCGAAAACCCTAAAGCGGTAATCGCACGGGAATTTGATGTGGAGTTACCCGCAGAAGTGAGTGTACAAGTTCTGGAAGAAACCCCAACAAACTTGTACTTTGTACTGCCTATACGTCCGCAGTTTGAAGAAGGCGAGTTAGCTGATGTTTCCGAAGAAGAACTAGAAGCGATCGCTGGTGGTTGGGTTAGTGCTGCTGTTAGAGCTTCAAAAAATTTGGCAACAAACAAATCCTTTAGATATCTAACAGTTGCAACTGCATCCGCAGTTCTTAGTAGGAATCAAAAATAGTTCATTACTGCATACATCATTGAATTAAGGAGAAAGAAAATGAGCGAACAAGAACAAAATCTAGACAATAACCAAGAAAATCTAGAAGCAAAAATCATTGCTAGAGCTTGGAAGAGTGACGCTTATAAACAAGAGTTACTCGAAAATCCTAAAGCGGTAATCGCACGGGAATTTAATGTGGAGTTACCCGCAGAAGTGAGTGTACAAGTTCTGGAAGAAACCCCAACAAACTTGTACTTTGTGCTGCCTATGCGTCCGCAGTTTGAAGCAGGCGAGTTAGCTGATGTTTCCGAGGAAGAACTAGAAGCGATCGCTGGTGGTAGCAAAATTAGCCAACTAGTTTCTATCTCTGTCGCTATTAGCAAGAACTGGTCAAAACAAGCATCAAATGCTATATCAAATGCTTCAAGAGCTGTATCCAACAACAAATCTGTTCAATACACAGCCTACTCAGTGGCTAGCGCAGGTGTATCCGCAGGTGCTGGTGGTGGTGGAAGAAGATAAAAAATGCAATTGTTCAGATAGGCACTGCTTAATTTTGGAGAATTGATATAAGCCCTCTTGAAAAGGGCTACCGTGTACACACAAGTAGAATTACCCCCCTTAATCCCACGTCACTTGCTACAACGGAAGAAACCTCCGCAACGCAGTGACTCCCCTTGGAAATGGGGGAAACAAGAAAATCTAGTTCCTTCCCATTTCCAAAGGGAGGGTTAGGGTGGGGTAAGCAGAGGACTGATAGTGATTTGATCACTTGTATGTACACTGTAGCTTGAAAAAGAGGGGAACAAAAATCAAACTCCACGCCACTACAAGTCGGTAGTGCCTCGCCTTTTTCAAAAGGGATTTATAGTTAATTACTCGATACTCAATACATCATTGAATTAAGGAGAAAGAGAATGAGCGAGCAAGAACAAATTCTAGACAATAATCAAGAAAATCTAGAAGCAAAAATCATTGCTAGAGCTTGGAAGAGTGACGCTTATAAACAAGAGTTACTCGAAAATCCTAAAGCGGTAATCGCACGGGAATTTGATGTGGAGTTACCCGCAGAAGTGAGTGTACAAGTTCTGGAAGAAACCCCAACAAACTTGTACTTTGTACTGCCTATGCGTCCGCAGTTTGAAGAAGGCGAGTTAGCTGATGTTTCTGAGGCAGAACTAGAAGCGATCGCTGGTGCTAGTATTTCTGCTATTACCAGAGGTGTTTCTAAAGTATTAAATCCATCGGATAGCGCGAAAAGGCTTTCCCATAAAGTCTATTCTTCAGGATGGGGCGCATCAGCAATAAGTGCAAGCTACGTTGCATCTCTCTATACCAAAGGAAAATAAATTTGGTTGTTCCTGGTTGGTAGGATGATTTTTGTTAAGTTTATAACGAAGGTTAATCTGCTACTATTTTACTGCATATTAGACATATAGAAGCAGTATTTAACATTTGTAAATAGCCTTAACTAATCTCACTTTAAATCAACCATGAACCCATTATTTTGAATGGGAGGAACACAATTTTTATAGCTTTGTAAAAGCCTATAGTTTGGGAGAGATTGGAAATCAACTCTCCCCTATTTTTTAGGAGTAGTTTTCAATTAATCACAAATTAAGTTTATGGAACAGCTAATTTCTGTAGTTAAATCTGAGAATCATCTATCCGCTAAAAGTCATCCTAGTTTGCCTTTTTATCGCCAACTAGGGCGTACTGATTTAACAGTCAGTTGTTTGGGTATAGGTGGTGGAGGTGGTATCTCTAGTGAAGATACAATCTATGCGTTTGAGCAAGGAATTAACTACTTTTTCTATTCGAGTGATTTGCATCATTATACTTATATAAATATGGCAGATGCCCTACGTCAATTGTGTGGGCGTGGTTCTTCTGTGCGGGAAAAAGTAGTCTTAGCGACGGTGACTTATATTAAGAGTCCAGAATCTTTATTTGGTATTTTGATTGACCAGTTTGAAGAATTGGGAATTGATTATATCGATGTATTATTTTGGGGTTGGGTTGGCGATCGCGATGCTGTAGTGATCCAAGATTGCTTAGAGCATTCTCCGCACTTAAGAGGGCCAAACACAATATACCAAAGATTTGTAGAAGAGACTTATGGGGTATCTGAACGGCTGAAAAAAATGGGTGCTGTTCGTTATATTGGTGCATCATTTCACAACCTCAATCATGCTCAAGCATGGCTTAACCATCCTTTTTTAGATGTGATGATGGTGAGAAATAATCCAGCACACCGAACAGCACAGAAAAAAATATTTGCAAATTTAGATCCAGAAGATCCACAACGTTCAGGAATTGTGACTTTTAAATCTATAGGGGAACATATAATCCCACCTTCAACATTGCCTGAGTGGTGTTGGCGGCCTGATGTACCTGATTTTTATCGTTATTCCCTATCACAAAACTGTGTAGACATCGCCTTGACAGGGGTGACAAACAGAGAGGAAATTGATCAGGCGATCGCAGCAATGCAAAAAGGCAAACTTTCCCCTAAAGAGATTGATTACCTCAATTTATATGCTGACATGATTCGGTATAATATTGATATTAAGAATTTACCTGCTAGAGAATTATTCCGGCTAATTCGTCAAGGAAAAGATTAGTAATCGAGTTGTTGATCCAACTCAAATCCACACCAAAAAGCAAGTTACCTGTTAAGTAACTTGCTTTCTTTTACTGCCAATTTTTGAATCAATTTACATTTGCCATAATAGTACAGATGGTAATCTTTGAGGATAGAGGAATCTCAACAACTCATAACCAATACCAGCCGTTCCTTGAGCAAAGCTTGGGTTATAAACATCTGGAGATAAGTGAGGAAGTAGTTGGAAAGACCCATTTTGCTGTTTTCTGTGCAGTGCTAAAGCTATCTTTTGGCGTGCAGTTTCTAAAAGTTCTGGACGGTCTAATTGCTCAGATGCTAATAACAATACTTCTAGATATCCAAAACTACCACAGCAGAGGCTATCTAATGGCTCTAAGTCAGATTTGAGGACTTTTGGCAAATTTGTATCTATCTCTTGGTAAATTTCATTTGTATCCAGAATCCTGAAACTTCCTAGACGAGCAAGAGTAATTCCAGCTAAACCATGACACCAACTGTTGATAGATGACAATGACAAGCTCCTACTATCTAGTAAGTCACCTTTTTCAGTGAGATAATTCTGCTCGTAGCTGATAGCTGCTTGTGCTGCCGATAAAAACACTGAATTTTGAGTAGCTGCATACAAACGCAATAAAGTATAAGCAATACCCGCTATACCTTGAGAAAATCCTATCAATACCTCTGGTTCTTCGTTAGAGTTTAGCCATAATTGCTCGCCACTATTGGCATTTTGCCGTAATTCTAACAAATGCTGACCCCACTTAGTGGCTTGTACTAGAGTTTCTGGTTCTTTGGTAACTTCATATAAAGCTAATAGGCTCAGAATAATACTAGCAGTACCATCTAATATGCCAGGTATTTGCTGATCAGCAGTTGTATCTAGTGTGAGCCAAGAGGCTATTTGTTTAGCATCATCAATTAGGGTTGTTTCACCTAACAATTCCGAAATCTGCACGAAAGCATAGACTAGAGAAGCTACACCTCTAGCACCACCAAGACCGATATTTTTAGTGACAATTTCCTGAAAAGATGGGTCTTTTTCTGTTAAAGCTTGGCGTAATAAATATATAGATTTTAATGCTAGTTCCTTAAATTCTGATTGATTGGTGACATTTGCTAGTGCTGCCAAAAATAGAGCTATGCCACAATTACCATCATATAAACTAAAATCGAGGGGTAGCAGTTGAAACCTTTGAATGTTAGTCTGATATTTCATTCCTGCCCAAGCAGCATCTTGAGTATCGGCAAGAATCGCTTGTTGCTGGATTTCTTTACCGATGGCGATCGCCTGCTCTAAAATAGTATCGTCTGCTAAAGAAATAACAGTGTTTTCACTAACACTCAGATTTGGTTTCTCCAACATGGGGCTACACAGGTAATCTACACTCATATTAGAGTAAAGTGAAGCCTGAATAATCTTAACTTGTTGGACCAAATCTTCATCACTCAGTTGCTGTAAATGCTTAATTACAGCATCATAACCACAAACCTCGAAAAAATCATCAACAGTTGTTTCTGAATTAATGGTAATAACTTTGCTGTTGGAATTTCCAGCGACATAGGGTATATCTAGCTGTTCTAAAGCCTGTTTTTCAGGTGAAATAATTCTCCATAAAGGATGTCGCTCATCTGGTAGGGAAATAAATCCTTTGCTGATGACATCTAGCTGAATACTACGTTCTGCACCATCTCGAAGATATTGATAACGCAAAGAGTTAGACAATATATTGAAGTACAGTTGCGTATTCCTCATGACAATACGTAATTTCTGATTTTTAAATAGCTTGATTGGGCTATTCTCTGCTAATAAATACTCTTGATATTGTCGAAAAAATCTATACATTTGCTGAAAACCATCTATTAATTCTCGACTGTGGTTTTTCAGAGAGGTATCAATAGCATTGCCAAAAGGTTGGTTTTTTAGCTTTTTCAACTCTTGATTGGTATCTTCTTGCACCTCCATTACCATACCATCGGTATTAATATAATTCCAGACAAATTGCAGTAAAGGAAGATTATCTTCACTTGCGTCTTTGAGTCCACCTATATCTATTGCGAGATTACTAGTTTGCCCAACAGGAATACACGCTCCAGGTAATAAAGCTGTAGCAGATACTGAATTAAATAGTTTATATCTTAATTTGGATACAGCATCATCAATGTCTTGATTTGTGATTTCGGGGTTAAGGAGAGTTTCTAAATCTATCAGAACTGGTTGTTCTCCAGATGCAATGATATTTTCATAATGAAAATCTGTTCCTCTTAAAACATAGGCAATGCACAACACCATCCCTGCACGCTGATAATAGCGGCTCACAGCTTGTTGATTTTCACAAGGTAACGCCTCCACAAATTCCATCCAACCGTGAGTAGAACAGTTAAGAATTTTCAGTAACTTCAGAGGTAAAGTAATTTCCTGCTGATTAATCCAATCCAGAAATTCAAAATAAGCCTGTTCTAAACCTAAGTTTTTTGGTTTGTACACTAGCTTCAAGCCAGAAGCAAACTGTACTATCATTACTGAACGTCCACGATTATGCGGATCGGAAAGTCCACCTTCAATATTGACTACTTCTTTAAGTTCTTGATCTGGGGAGAAATTTTGTGTAATTTCATCCCAGTCTGAAGCCAATCTTAGGAAAAATTCTTCTACAGTTTCCACCCATAAATCTGTAACTGTTGCTGCCAATCTAGCAGCAACACTATACTCCTTAAAAAAGGATAATAGTTGATTATCTAGTGTTTTTTTAACGAAATATTTATACTTATAATTAGAAAAATTTCCTTGCAATTTCTGGATAAGGTTATTTAATCCAGAACTACGATAAGAGCGAAATAACGTAAATTCGACATTTAAACATTCGGCTAAAAGATCACTCAATTTATTGAGAAGATTACGATCTAGTTGAGCTTGAGCATCATTCGATAATAATTGCTTGCTAAAACCTAAACGAGCAGTTAATTTTTGTTTGGCTACTTCAATAAATGGTATAAGTATTTCTTGAAATGGTAGTGGATTTTGAATGTCTATATAAGAATATTTTTGTGAATTTATCTCGTCAAAAATTTCTTCGCTAATAGAGCCAGCAAATATCATTGCTTGACTTAATGTATCAGTCCAATTTGGTAATTCTGCATAGTCTATGAGACTCACTTTATCTAAAGTAGGTCGAACAATATTAATATCTAGTTTATCTACAGCTAGACGTTTGCTAAATTTTTGCTCATCTCCTTTAGCTATAAATTGACACCATTTATCTAAACGGTCTTTAATTAACTCTTGATTTGCTTCCGAGTCTTCAGTGCTAAAACGTCCATCTAGTCGTTCCCAAATGCTGCTAGATTTCTCAATAATTTCTACTAAGTCTTGTGTTGAAATTGAGATTTTAGTCTCATTCTGATGCTTAGATGTTAAATTGTTTAAGGTTGCTTGATTCTTCATATAAGTTTGATTTTTGAATGATAGAAAACTTTAATAAAATACTGTGATTTATTGTCGATTAATAATAGTAGTTGTTGCCTGTGGCGATAATCCTACACTGGCGGCTAATTGCTCTAAAGCTATTCTTTCCCGTGTATTCGTATTTAGCATTTCTGTGACAGCAGCTACATAATCTGCATTACCAATAGGATTAATCTGCTTTTGAGGTTGAATATTAAAACTTGCAACCCGTGAATCATCAGCGAACTTTTGCATTTGGTAAGCTGCAATTTTGGCGGCTTGACGTGCTTGCAGATATTCAACATAATACTGTACTATAGCAACTCTTTTTTGGCGTTTTACTTCTAGCAAACGAGCTTTAAGCACAGATGATTCTTGAGTAGCAGTTAAGAGTCTAATAGGGTTAACTGTCACACCAATGTAAAACTCTTGATAATTGTCAAGTGATCCATATGTCGTGCCGGAGAAACTAACACTCATCACATCATTAAAGCGACTTAAACCCCTAGCCGCTTTTGCTTCTAGAATGTCAGGAGAATTACGTTCAGCAATACTAACTAATTCATCAATATTTTTGAGATCCTGTTGTGTAATCTCAGTTTGCAAAACTTGGAACTGTTGATTTTGGTTAATATTATTCTCAGATGCCACTACTATTGCAGGAATACTGACAATTGTAAACGTAGAAAACAACACTAAACCATGAAAAAATCCTGGTTTAATTAATTTTGATAGTGTCATTTTGTAACCTAATAATTTGAATTTTTGCAGTACATCATCAATCCCTTGAGTTTTATTAAATTTAGATTTATGGAAGAAAATGACTTATGATTATTTAATTTAAAATTTGAGCAATAATCAAAATCGCTATTTTTAGATTATCAATTAATAATTAAGAAAAATCCTGTCAATGATTTTAAAATTTGACAGAACTTGATTTAGAGAGAAGGAATAAAATCAGAAGGTGATTGATTTAAGAAATTATTGGTAATGGAAAATCAATTGTAATCCATTACTAAAATTGGGTTATCCATTCCTGGGTTTAATCTACTACTACATAATACTCTTTAATAAAGAACAACTAAATACACTATTTTGAGGATTAACTACAGCATTTTTAGCCAGAAATGACTTATTATTCTATTGCTCAATTTTTATGCTTTTGCCAGAGATTAATTGATAAAACCCCTAAAAATTAGAGCTTACCAAGCCTCACAATTGATGGTTGGTGCGTGACGCTATAAATTTCATGACAACTTTCAAATACTTTCGCAGCGTCACACACCCTACAGAAAAAATATGCTAGTGCTTTGTTCTGGATTGTAGAGACTTTGTATACAAAGTCTCTACAACATTTATAAAAGTGAGTCAGCCTTAGTTAACTGCGCGAGATGGAATACCTTGCCAGTGGCTTTGAAATGGTAGCATTTCACCTTTCATCACTAGAGATAGAGCATCTAATTTTGATCCAGCTTCCATTTCCGAGTCATACAGAACTACAGAACGAGGCCCAACACTACAACCACGACCGATTCTTAATTTGGACATTTTCATGACGCGGTCTTCAAACAGGTGAGTTTGCAGAGATACTAAATTAGCGATCGCCGCATCATCAGCAACCCGCACTAAATCAAATTCGGTTAAATACGTAGTCTCCATGTAAACTCTGCGACCAATTTTTGCCCCAAATAAACCTAAAAGCGGTGCTAACAATGGTGTCCCAGTAAACCATCTGAGTAAAAATGGTACAGCGACTGTTTCGTATAAGCCAGTAATAAACTCTGTACGACGCACAAAAATAGACCAGAGAGGCTCTACACGCGGTCGATAGCGTCCAACTACTATCCATTTCAATATCGCCACAAAAAGAGTTACTAAAAAGGAAGAGGCGATAAATAGTGCTGGTGACAAAACTATGAGCATTGGTGTTGATACTTTTGATGTCAACCAAGCTAACCCAACAAGATTCTGAATAAACAGCACATATATGAGCGTTAGTGGTAGAACAATCCGCACAAACTCAATAGCAAACCGACCAAGAACCAGCTTCAGAGGTGGACGGAAAGTCACTCTCTCGTCAAAACACTCATCTTGCTGACGACGTGGAAGGAAAATTGCTGGTGAACCAAGCCATGATGAACCAGAGGAGACTGGTTTTTTCGGTGGCACAGACAACACCCCAATTAAGCTATTATCACCAAGATATGCACTGCTAGGGACTAAAGCCGCGTTACCCACAAAGGAACGACTACCAATTTCAGTAGCTCCCAAAGCAAAAAAGCCATTGTAATATTTAGCCGCGCCAATCGTAGCAAAGTCAGCCACAAAACTTTCACTACCTAATCTCAGCAAGTCAGGATCAATCTGCGATACCGTTGAAACTTCTGATCTCTGCCCGACTTTCGCCCCCAACAGACGCAACCAAGGCATAGTATAGAGGGTGGCGTAGAGCGTGTTAGTCAGTGCCAAACTCGTAAACATGAATTTGTCAGCTAGCCACTTACGCAGACCAAAACCAGAATTTTCTGGAAAAATGCCAGGACGAGTATTAGGCATCACCAACCATTTACCAAAGGCGACTACAGCACAGGTTGTTAGTCCATACAATAAACCGGCAATGGGTGTGTATACAAGACCTTTGAGTAGTTGTCCTTGGGATACCGCATACTCAAAAATTAACCCTGGAGTGAAAATAATGAAGGGTAGAGCATCAAGCAAGATAAATCCAGCGACAAAACCCATCCAAAGCTTTGGCGAAAATTGCACCGAGGGGGTTTTGCGATGGTTCATTTCCATCAAAATGGGATCAGCATCAGTATTTGGTTGGGAGGGCGACCCAGCCCAAACCTGATAATCTGGAATCACTTGGTCTTGCGCTACCAAAGACTGCTCATTTAACTGCACTCCCCGACCTACATGACTACCAAGCATGACTACTGAATTAGTCCCAATAAAGCTATTAGTGCCAATCTTGATTGGTGCTTGATATAACCATCCATCTTCCACTATAAAAGGCTGTACCTGAACACCGTAGCCAATGCTCACCCCATCGTCAATTGTGATTAAATCAGGGAGATGTAAATCTTTTGTGCCGATATGACAGCCTTCACCGATGCTTCCACCCAATAACCGCATATATAAGGGCAGGAGAGGTGAACCAGCTAGATAATCCAGTGGGGCAATATCTATAGTTTTTCTCACTAACCACCAACGGCAATAATACCAGCCCCACAACGGGTAACGTCCAGGGCGAAACTTACCAATCAGCAACCACTTAGCAATGATGGGGAGTGTGAGACTAATCACAAACCACATCACGGAAAATAGGCTGATTTCAGTCAAGACTTGTAGTGGTGATGACCATTCATGAAAGTCCTCTAACAGTAAGATGAATGGCATTCCAAAAACGATAAAGAGAACATAGAGCATAACTATTTGTATGCTCCCACTCAACCAGACTCGCAAGTTGTTATGATGTCTAACTGTACGCGGATTTGACGGAGCAATTTCACTATGTTGTTTTTGGATGATCTCAATGTGATTGGCAAGCGATCGGATAGTTGTGTGGGAATATAAATCAGCAATGGAAAGATGCTGTAATGTCGGTTGCTGTCTTAAATTAGAGATGATGCGCGCAGCAAAAAGAGAATGACCACCTAAATCCGCAAAGAAGTCTTCTTCAACAGAGATATTGTCATTTCCGAAAATATTGCCCCAAGCATTAGCTAGTTCTTGTTCAAGCTGTGTTGCAGGTGGCACATATTGAGCAGAGTTTTTACTGACTCTCTTAGTTGTGGGATTTGGTAGCTGAGAACGGTCGGCTTTACCATTGGGTAATGTGGGAATTGCATCCAAGATTTCAATGAATGCTGGCACCATATAGTTAGGCAGACGGCTACTCAGTGAGTTATACAGGCGATGTTTGAGAGCTTGGGAATCAGTGACAGGAATATGTAGCGTAATATAAGCAACTAATTCTTTGTTTGTATCGTTAATAGATACCAGAGAGACAATAGCATTCTCTACCTCTTGATCTTCTAGTAAAACTGCTTCAATTCCCGTTAGTTCAATACGATAACCCCGAATCTTGACTTGATGGTCAATACGCCCTAAATATTCTATTTCACCATCTGGGGTAAATCGACCTAGATCACCACTGCGATATAGTTTTTCTTCTTGCTCACCCACAGCAAAGGGGTTGGGGATGAATTTAGCAGCAGTTTTTTCGGGAAGATTTACATAACCCTGGGTGACACCAATTCCCCCAATGCAAATTTCTCCAATCTCACCTGGTGGAACTTTTTGTAGAGACTCATCGAGAATATAAACGCTGTAGTATGGTAGGGGTTTACCAATAGTGACTGGTTTGTCTGGGATTAATTCCGTCCACAGAGCTGTAACTGTTGTTTCGGTCGGGCCGTAAGTATTCAGCATCCGCCGTCCCCCAATACTCCAACGCTTGACTAAGTCCTGGGGACAGGCTTCACCGCCGACTATTAAAGTATGTATGGAGGGGACATCTTTATCTACTGTTGCTAGGAGGGTGGGAACACAGTAGAGCATTGTTACCTGCTGTTCAATCAAGAAATCAGCTAAGTCAGAGCCGATTTTACGATGGTCGGTAGGGCCGACAATCAAGGTAGCTCCCACAGCAAAGGTAGGCCAAATTTCCTCAATGGAGAAATCAAAGGCGATGATGATCCCTTGATAAACGCGATCGCAACTCTTTACGCCATAGATTGGTGTACAAATAGAGATAAAGCTACATATATTAGAGTGATTGACAGCTACACCTTTAGGTCTGCCAGTCGAGCCGGAAGTATAGATAATGTAACAGAGTTCGTCTTGTGCATCTGACAACAAAATCCGCGTTTTTGGCTGTTTGGCAATATCTTCGGCTACAGCATCCAACATCAGTACTTGACAGCCAACCCCAGCAGTTAGTTCACTGAATTTTGTGGTGCTAATCAGTAAATTCAGAGAAGCGTTTTCTGCAATAAAGGTAATTCTATCTTGGGGAAAGGATGCATCTAGAGGGATGAAAGCCGCACCACTCTTGAGTATAGCCAGCAGCGTTACATAGGTATTAACTGAGCGTTCCAGCAGAATGCCAATTCTGTCCCCTTGATTGATACCTTGATTGACTAAGTAATGGGCTAACTGATTTGCTCGTACATCAAGTTCTCCGTATGTGAGCAACTCGGCATCACATATCAAAGCCACAGCATCAGGATCAATATCACATCGATTTTCAAAAAAGTAATGTAGACGTTGTGGTATTTCTGTGTGACTAAAATTGTCAAACTTAGTATTTAGAGAATTGACAATTTTGTAATTATTTGGTGTGTTTGATAGATTATATCTAGTTTCCATGCCAAATCTTGCCGATGATCATCATAGCTAGTGATTGGTTTGAGAAAGTGGGCGATCGCTACCCAATTAATTGAGATTTACTCACTAAAATTGCAGGAGAAATCCCCTGCAATGGCGAGTCTAGAAACTTGTATTAGCGCAAAAATATTTGTTTCTTACCTTATCCCTCAAGAGGTTGAGGCTCAGAATCTAACACTCCGCGCTCAAACAAAACATTCAAATAAAAAGATATTCTTGCGGGTGTCACTCCTTTAAGAGATAACAACTCTGTAATCTCTGCGGTTGTATATTGACCGTGGTGAATTAAAGCACCTAACTCTTGCCATAACACATCATGGTGGAATTTAAAAGTTTTAATGCGAGTTGAGAGTTGAAAACCATCCACCAAAGTTTGATAATTCAGATCACGCCGGAAGCGGATCAAGTCGCTAGGTCTTAAGATTCGTGGCATATGATCCTGAATCATCCTTTCAATCAAAATCTTCAGGTCATCAGCATCAACAAAAGTGCCTTGATCATAAACCATATAACCCAATGGCCAGCGTTCATCAGCATTACAAGGGCTAATCAGCTTAACACTGCGCTCCACCATATTAAATAAAAATCCTGACACACAAGCAATTGTTCCTTGCCTGTGAGCTTCTTCATCTGCTTGACCTTTTTGCAGGTTTGCTTCTCGTTGTCTCCCCGCATGAGCTTTAACAGCATTTTCTGCCTCTTCATTGAGAAAATTCATCTGCACATTCAATAGTTCTTCGCCGCTAAACTCTTGATAAACTCTGTCGAGCATCTTCAAAGACAGAATTGAAAAACGATTGCAGATACCATTATTCTCTTTTGAAAGGTTTAAAATTGCGCGTGTTTGCTCAACATTTTTCAGAGGTTGAGCGGTGGTCATCTGGGGGAAAGAACCAGTAATGGCGTGAAAATCACGACAAAACTTTTCATAATCTGGGTTATCTAAAGGATCAGTAGCCCAATAGCAAAAACCTTTTCCAGCCGCAGAACCTAAAAAGCCTGTCATGACTTCTAGCACGCCGCGCCATAATTGAGCATTTTCGGGAGTATATAAGAAAATATCACTAAATTTTAGTGCAGATACAGCACAGAACCGACATCCTACAGAACAACCCTTGCTCAATTCAAAACAAACTGGAATGTGTTGAATAACTTTGTGAAAAGCTAAGTTAAATTGGCTGGCTGTACGTGTAATTTGTCTTTCCCGCCATGCACGAATATTTAAGTGACTAACCTCAGAATCAATATCTGTTACTTTATCTAAGCGATCAAAAAATGCCTGACTCAGTTTCAGCAGTGGAAAATCTGATATATTTTTACAGTTTTTATCCCATTTAGGTCTGACATCTTCAGGACTTAGTTTCAGCCCATAGCGCAAAAATGCACTATGAGGATCTTCAACGACTTGTTCCCGAAATTTACTATCTGCTTCCCAATGTTCTTGAAACCGCTTAACTTGACTAAATTTACTTAGTAGTTGCGGATCAACCTGATCGATAGTTTGAAAACTATCGTGGTAATCTAAACAAAATTCTTTAATGTTAAAAGGACTTGCAATTATTTCTTGTTGTAATTCTTCAGTGTGCATCATAATTGGTAAATATACCATCAGGCTTAGTGTAGACTGTAGCTTTTGAGATTTTCAAAGGTTTCAAAAACCTCTAAATTTGAGGCTCAGAGTCTAAAACCCCACGCTCAAATAAAAGATTGAGATAGTAAGATGTTTGTGTCGCTAACACACCTTTATTCGTAAAAAATTGGGTAATCTCTGCGGTTGTGTGATTACCTTGGTGGATTAAAATCCCTAACTCTTTCCACAAATAATCATGACGGAACTTGAAGGTTTTAACGTGAGTAGAAAGTTGAAAGCCATCAACAAGAGCTTCATACTTCAGATCAGGACGAAAGCGCAATACATCGCCTAGTCTCACTGTTTGTGGCATATTATCCCGAATCATTCGCTCAATCAAATTCTTGAGGTCATCGGCATCTACGAAAGTTCCTTGATCATAGACTATATAACCTAATGGCCATCGTTCATTGGCATTACAAGGGCTAATCAGCTTGACACTACACTCCACCATGTTAAATAAAAATCCTGATACACAAGCAATTGTTCCTTGTGTATGAGGTTCTTCATCTCCTTGACTTTTTTGGAGATTTATTTCTCGTTGTCTCCCTGCATGAGCTTTAACAGAATCTTCTGCCTCTTCATTCAGAAAATTCATTTGTACATTCAACAGATCTTCATCGCTAAACTCTTGATAAACTCTGTCCAACATCTTCAAAGACAGAATTGAGAAACGATTGCATACACCGTTCTTCTCTCTTGAGTGTCTTAAAATCGAGCGTAGACGGTCTGGATACTTTAATGGTTGACTAGTTGTAGTCCGAGGGAAAAATCCCGTAATCGCATGAAAATCAAGACAAAACTTTTCATAGTCTGGGTTGTCTAGGGGATCAGTCGCCCAATAGCAAAAGCCAGCACCCGCAGAAGTTCCTAAAAAACTTGTCATCACTTCTAATACTTCACGCCACAATTTGGCATTTTCAGGAGTGTACAAAAATATCTCAGTGAGAGGGGGTGCTGATACAGCACAGAATCGGCATCCTACTGAACAACCCTTACAAAGTTCAAAAGAAACTGGAGCATGAATAACAATTTGGTTAACCAATGGTTGAAACTGACTAGCAGTACGTGCAATTTGCCTTTCTCGCCATTGTCGAATATAGATATTACTGGGAGCATTCTTTAAGTGGATATTTTGTAAATAGTCCAACCGTTCAAAGAACTCATTACTCAATTTCAAGAGTTGAAACTCTAATAGTCCTTGTTCCCACTTGCTATTGCAATCTTCATCCCATATTGGTCTGACATCTTCAGGATGTAATTTCAAACCGTGGCGCACAAAGGCACTATGAGGATCTGTAAAAACTTGTTGACGAAACTCTACGTCTACTTCCCAACGTTCTTTAAACCGCTTGATTTGACTAAATTTAGCTAGTAATTTTTGATCGATTGTGGTGAAATCTGCATGGTGATCTATATCGTATTCTGTAATATCAAAAGGTGGAAAAATAAATTCTGCTTTCATTTGATGATTTAGTTCTTGAGTTGACATAAACATTGGGAATTATATTAACTATTACAAAATTTTATAATTAATAACAATCAAATTAAATGTGATGAATGACTAAATCTTTTTCTCAGAAAGATTTTTAACGCTTTAGTTTCCTTATGTTCTTAAAATTTTCTGATACTTTGAAAGCTAGAGATGAATTCGTAATTCAGTATAGGTAGAGGAGAATGTAAACTCCACTATAGTCTGATGTTTACATTCTCCTAATATCGAGTTTGCAATTAATGCTGACTCAATTCAAAAGATGTGTTAATGATGTTGAAATTTATCGTGAGAATCTCTATTATTCTCACTTATTCGTCAGCTTTTATTTTGCTGCTATCAACAAAATTAACCTATGATAAAGACCCTGCCTCTCTTTCTAGTTGCTACATAGCCACCAGCAACTTGCTCTAATGCCTCATCGCTTAGTTCTTCTTCCACACCTGGTACTGGTGGAATCACTAGATAGATGTTGTTATTATCTTCTTCAAACACATGAATCTGCAAGTTATCAGGCATAGTTGTTCCCAATTCTTTGGCTATAGCTGCTTTGGGATTAGATAACAACTCTTGTCTAAATGTAGCATCCTGCCAAGTTTTTGCAGCGATTTGTGCGTTAAACTCATGACGTGAAAATTCTTGTCCTGACATGAAATTACTCCTGAATCGAGGTGAAATTTACAAAAAGTGTATGTATGATTTACTCCCATAGGTTCTGCCGATCTTTGGTAATTTATAGATCATCCTTAAGAATCGTCAGATATATGGGGTGAGTATCAACTTGAAGCACATAAACTTAACTCATCAACTATTAACAATGCTTATTTATCTAGTTTTTGCTTAGGTTTATGCTAGCAAGTTTATTTGATTATGCTGTTGATCGCTCATTCCTTAGCAATAACTAATTTGACACATTCTTGTTGATGAATTTTTTATTTGTTCTAAGTTGATAATTAAATAATATATTAATTCCCTAATGATAATAATGCACAATCATTTGTTCTGAATACACATTTTGTAGATAAAATTTTGATTTATGCCCATAAAAAAAACACCTAATTACTATAAGAAATTAGGTATGACAATTTGAGGTGATACTAATTAATCTGTTATGATTTCTGATGGTATGTAGTTTAATTCACTCGCTAATTGTTGTGTTACTTAAAGCACAGGGATTGAAATTTTCACTTTTAACAGTTAAATTTGTAGTAATTAAATTTAATGAATGATGCCTAATGTGAATTAGGAAAACCTTCTATTCCAAAAATAGCCTATGCTCGGAGCTAACAAGACTCGGTAGGGGCGGGTTAATCAAATATCATGAACGATTAACGATGATTCCAGTGAACTCGCCCCTACAGATGTCTACAGAATTACAAGCCTTTAATTCACATTAGACGTGAATGTGTTATTTACATACAAAACTGTGACCAAATGCTAAATACCCTTTAGCTTCTAAATATCCATCTGGATGATAATTTATTTTTATATGATTTAAATTTCTAAAATAAATGCTATGCCATCTTGAACCTAGAAATTGAGATACTTTAATCAAATTATCAGGACATAACTCTGGATGATCCTGTGCGTGAGAATATCCAGACCAATTGAGAACAGCATCATATTTTTCTGGAGTACATAATTCATGTTCTACTAAACAATTTAAAAGTAATTGCCATTTTGGTTCACATCTTGTACTTTTATTATTTAATAGGCACTCTAAACCTAGCTGCGGAAAAATACTAGTTCCTATATCGATATTGAGGATTATTGCATCTACAGTTTGAGTTAGTGACTGAATTATTTCTTTGAGAGGTTCCATTGAATATTTCCAACCAATTTTACCAAGGTAATCTTCAAGATATTCAGGAGAAATCCCACTAATATTGACTCTAACAGCATCTAAATGGCGAGAAAACATAGCTCCTACATAAAGTATTTGAGAGCCTCGTGGTAAGGAATTTAAACAAATATCTAGATTATTTTCAATTACAGGTGAAATATAATCATCAAATAATATGTGCAAGGACGTTTTCACAGTTTGTAGTTGCTCATTAGCACTTTGAGATATCTGGATACTATATTTTTCTGAATTTAGTTCTTTGAATCCTAAAAACAAGCTAGGAATTGGTAAAAATTGGTGATTTTTATCAAGATCGAATTCCAGCCAAATATTGTCTATATTGTTAGATAGTAGGGAGTTTGTCCCATAACAAGCAGAACAAACATTTTGAATACGTCTCCAGATAGGATTTGAAGAAAATACTTCTGGCAAGTTCACTAGAAAATCTACTTTTTCAAAGTTCTGATGATTTGAACATAAATTTGTAGCAAGAACTGAGAAATCTACCCTGGAGTTATTCGCACCTAGACGGCACTCAAATAACCCCTCGGATGAAAGTGGAAAAATCCTTGTTATTGCTTGAATATGAGATAAAGCTTCGGGAGAAACTAACTTAGGTGAAAGGTGGGGTACAACAACCTGAAGATAATTTTCTAATGTACAGCTATTCATGGTAATTTTGATTGATAATTAAGACAATTTGTCAAGGCTATGTTGATTTAAGACAATAGCGGCTATTATTAATAATTATGTAAATTTTTGAGACAAAAATTTCATGTGATAATATTTGCTTATTTGATGGTTGTAGCTTGTTTCATCTCCTATTTCTTTGTATAGTTTAGCTAATAGTTTCATTGCTAGTTCATCAGTAGGGACAATTTCTCCAGCTAATATCAAATTTTCTTCCGCTATCTGATACTGACCCTGCTCTAGATAAATTTTCCCAAGCATTTTATGTGCTTCAGCTTTGCTCGATTCATCAGCCAAAGCCTGCTCAAAAAAGCTAATTGCTTTCGTGTAATCCTTATTTTTCATAAAGATACAACCTATATTTAAACTTAAATCAGGATAATTGCCGGGTTTGATTTCTTGGCAATATCTATAATGTTTAAGACTCTCTTCTTTTTCAGACTTTAGACTATATAAAATTCCTAGAGTATAGTGACTTAATATTTTTTCTTCAATATCTATTTCAGCTAGCATTAATTGATTTTCTAAAAAGCTTAGTGTATTTTTATCATATTCTAAGTCACGGCTTAGAATTGCATTAGCTAAATGTAGTACACTAGGGCAATAGCTAGGGCAAAGTTTTCCTGCGATTAGTTCGTAATTAACAGACTTTTGAGGCTCAGTTTCACAAAGGCTTAATAAGTAATAAGTAGCGGCACAATTGGGCATTATTTGTATTTCTTCAAGACAGCCTGCTTTAGCGGTTTCTATGTTGTTATTTCGTGCTTGTATATCAAGAGCATATAAACGGCGATAGTGTTCTATTTCACGCAGGTCATTTTGCCAAAGAGCTGCTAAATAATCAGCCAAAAAATAGTAACGTAGTGGCATATAACCACTACTCACAGAACGAGTCAAAGTGACAGTATCGTAATTAATAGGTAAAGACTTTAAACAGGCAAAAACATTTTCTGGATCTACCAAAGGATATTGCTCAGGCAAGCCAATAAAGTAGTCAATGTCAATATCAATAAAAGTGTTTTCGGGAAGGTTTAATTTCTTTAAATCTTCATAACCACATACCGTTATTTTTAATCCAAATACTGTCGCCGTAGCGATATCTTCTGTAATTGCAATATTTGTTATATCGTTAACAGTAAATGCATTATGCTGTTGTAAAAACCCCCGTAATTTACGCATATATTTTATAGAATTTGGTAGTTTATTTTTGGGAGTTAGAGTTACCCAAATGAGATTTTCAATTATTCCCAAGCGATGAGCCGCAAAAAGGAAATTTTCGATACCATAACTATATTTATCATCAGGAAATATATGACTAGGTCTTTCTAGTTGAGCTAATTCTGCTGAAGTTTGGCATTTTTTCAATGCTGTTATATGATTTTCACTAATATATTGAAAATCTAGATGTTCATCTAAATAAATTAGAGTAACATTTTTCCAGCCTAATTGATGCCAAACATGAAGTTGAGAAGAGTGTTCTTCTGTGATGATGCTCTTGACACTGTTTTTGATTGTATTCATAAATATTTCTTCCTTTGGTTTTAGGTTAGGGTATAGCATTAAAATCGCATTTTTGGAGTTAGCTTCAAAATCTGAAAAACCAGCCACAGCAAGCAATAAAGGCTATGTTTATGTTTTATTTAGCTAATTCATACCAAGATTAATGAAAATTATCAGCTATGACTTAGCTTAAAAAGATTTCAGGATGGTATCTACACACTAGTTGTTATCAATTGTTGGTTATTGATATTTTTTGGATACATTCTAATAAAAGTATTACCTAGTTTCATGATTTTTGATTGATTTTCCCCAATAAATTGATTGGGTTGAGATTGTTTCGACCATTTTTCCACTTCTTTATTC
>NZ_CAWPNJ010000078.1:0-29571 GCF_963889195.1 Calothrix sp. FACHB-168 | reverse complement strand
GCAATATAATTTTCTTGTGGGGTGGACAGCGTTCGACTGAGCGCTCACGCCGAAGTCTTGTCCGCCCAGGACGGGCGAGACGCCCATCCCACAAGAGTTTTTCTAATGCACTATTTTAGTTGTGTCAGTCCACTACGACGAAATAAGGACACAGCATTGCTGTGCCCTTATGAATCTTTTATATTTTATGCTGGTCACTTAATTACGGAAAAATACCACAATTAAGGGGCGGAAATCTATAAGCTAATCAGCATTTAAGTTGCATGATTTGGGCGGGCAAGATGCCCACCCCACAAGAGACTGATAAAATTGAATCTGCAAATTAGATGTCTCATAGCTTATTCCCAGTCAACAGTCAACCGCGCCGCACTGAGCTTGTCGAAGTGTCAACAGTCAACCAGAATTTAATATTCAGGAACGGAAGAATCTACTTCTCGACTCCAAGCGGTGATTCCGCCTTTAACGTTTGTACCGACAATTCCCGCATCTTTAAGAATGCTCAGGGCTTTTGCCGATCGCCCGCCCATTTTACAATGAGCAATTAAACGGTGTCCGTTGAGGATTTCTTTGACTTGTTGCACGCCATTGCCATTTTCAATATCTGGTAATGGAACTAATACTGAACCAGGTATTTTGGCGATTTCGTATTCATGGGGATTGCGCACATCTAACAGTACAAAATCTTTTGCACCGCTATCTAATAACTGTTTCAATTCTGTCACAGTCATTTCTTGTATTTCTTGCTGCTGTTTGGCTTCCTCGGCTTGCGCTTGGGGAATACCGCAGAATTCTTCGTAGTCGATGAGTTTTTCAATTACTGGGCGAATCGGGTTAGGACGCAGTTTCAATTCGCGGAATTTCATTTCTAAGGCATTGTACAGCAGCAAGCGTCCGCTTAAAGTGTTACCTTGTCCGAGAATAATTTTGACAGTTTCTGTGGCTTGGATGACACCAATAATTCCCGGCAATATTCCTAACACGCCACCTTCTGCACAGGAAGGAACCATTCCTGGTGGTGGTGGTTCGGGATACAAGTCACGATAATTCGGCCCGCCTTCATAGTTAAATACAGTGGCTTGTCCTTCAAAGCGGAATATGGAACCGTAGACGTTAGGCTTGTTGAGCAATACGCAAGCGTCGTTAACTAAATATCTGGTGGGGAAGTTATCAGTACCATCAACGACAATATCATAGGGTTCCAAAATACTCAGAGCATTTTCGGAACTGAGGCGAACTTCATGCAAATCCACCTGACAAAAGGGGTTAATTTCGAGAATTCTATCTTTAGCTGATTGAATCTTCGGTTTACCTACCCAGGATGTACCGTGAATTACTTGGCGTTGCAAGTTCGATGTATCAACCACATCGAAATCAACTATACCAATGCGTCCTACACCCGCAGCTGCCAAATATAACAGCAGGGGCGCACCGAGTCCACCTGTACCGATACAGAGTACACTGGCGGCTTTGAGGCGTTTTTGCCCTTCTAATCCTACTTCCGGCAAAATTAGGTGACGGGAGTAGCGTTCGTAATCGTCTTTGGTTAACTGGATTTCTTCCAGATTGGGATTGAGCATAGCAATTTTCAGTGGAGGGCGGATTATTTATCGTAGCGAAAAATGATATCCGTATTGATCGGTTGTTTAAATTATGTTGTTAATTGCTTCTGGTTGGAATTGATGGTTGTCGTCTAAACTCCAGCTTTGGAGTGTTTCCGCTTTGCCTTTGAGAACGGAAACTATTATATACGAGTATTCCGGCCAGGCATAGAGGCGATCGCATTCGGAAGGTATAGCGGGTGCGTCGGGGTGGGAATGGTAAATCCCGATAATATTCAAAGCGCGATCGCGTGCTGTTCTTTGTGCTTGTAACATAACTTGAGGTGCGATCGCATATCGTCGTCTTGGGGTATCCTGAGTGCGATCGCCTGGGAAATCGTCTATTGTATTATTCCAGGCGTTTTCTGTGGGTATCACTTCCACTACCGTTCTGCTCTCACTTATCCCGTGACCCAGGATTATACCGCAACATTCATCGGGGTAAGTACTTTCGGCGTGGCTGCGGATAATTTCTAGGTGTTGGGGAAGAATTCGCAGAATCATTAATAATTGCGGCTAAGTTTCTCAATTGTATGTTCCAGTAATTCTTTCACTTCCACGATACTGCTGACAAGGCGATCGTAATCTGAAGGTTGCACCAGTTCTAACTCATAACAAAGTAGCAGATAATATTCTAGTTCTATGGCTGAATCTCTAGCCATTTCTAAAAAATCTAGTTTTTCTTCAATTTCTTCGCGATGGCTTCCCTGAGCAATTTTAATTGGGACAGCAGAACAAGCTAAACGTATTTGTTGCGTTAAACCCAGTAATTCATCGTCGGGAAAATTTCTGCTTAAATCATAAATTGCTACTGTAAGTTCGTGAGCTTTATCCCATTCTGGAAGATTTCTAAATTCTGACATCTTAAATTTATTAAAACTGCTGGTTGATAATGTGAGTCATGCTAGTGCTGAAAAACAGGATGTAATTTCTGACTACGAAATTATACTCACTACTAATACCCAGATTAACACTATGACACGCATAGTTAATGAGGCTTTGATTCTCAGATACATATTTTAATTGCATTCTATATATGTTAAAAAATTGACGTATTTTTTAACAATGGCAAACTTAACGCACAACCTGTTTACCGCAAGGAACTGAAGTTCCTTGCTAATAGTCAAAGTCATCTCAAGATGACTAAATATCTTCAAAATCTTGAGTCTACTTTAGTAGGGGCGGGTTCACAGATATGCTCCAATAATTCACGACTATCTCGCTTAACCCGCCCCTACTTGAGCTTTGTCCCTTGGAATGAATTCCAAGGCTGGCGATAAAGCGAAGACAGATGCTATTTCTAGGTTAATTTGACAATAATACACTGCCATGATTATTCCTAAGCGAAATCTATATGTATTAGGGACTTCCAAATAAAAAAACATCCCAATCATTACAGCAGTTTTCACCTATTTGAACCACATCTATCGTAGGGAACATCTAAGGGCACTGCCTTTAGAGGCAATGTTGGATGAAGGAAGAATCCCCACGCCTTAAGTAGGGGGAGTTGTCAATTGAGTGATAGCTAACTTGGCAATGGGCAACTATAATGTATCCATGCTATTACAACAATTCAACGCAATAGTCTAGGGGTCTTGTAGCAAAGTTGACGTAAATTAATATCGAGAATCACGGAATCCTGGCAGAATTTGGCAAGTTTTTGTTTGCACTATATTTAGGAGAACAACATGGCTGAAATTCCCACTGGCGGTCAAATGCTCTGGAAACTTGAAGGAGATGAGCGCGTTTTGTACCTGCGTCATAACTCCTCAGAGCCGTGGCGGCCTTATGAGGAATTTCCCCAGTATGTTTTACCTGACCCTCAAGGATTTTCTAAAGGAATTGCCACCTTTCTCGCCTTGCTCAAGAAAGATTGGACAGCAACTAAATCGTGATAAATTACACAACTACATAATTAGGGCTGTTAACTTTTATATGGGCGGTTTCAGGGATATCCGCGTTGAGCGACCAATATCTAAATAAACCCGCCCCTACGGTCAACGGTCAACAGTCCACAGTCAACGGTCAACGGTCAACGGTCAACGGTCAACAGTCAACAGCCCTCATGATGGTGTGCAACTTAAAAGCAGAATAGCTGACTCATTGCAGATATTAATTGCCTATTGCTTGCTTGAGCGTTGTACGCCAATAACACTTATATGAGAAAAATTCAGTTTTTTTAATATTTATTAAAATTTTATTCATTTTTAGCTCGGCTGTAGAGCGGCAATATCCATCTGTACCGGCATTAAAGCTAGGTAGTTAGCTAGACAAAACTGAGGGATGATTAAGAAATGCTAAGAAAATTATAAATACTAATAAGAATGAAAAGCTTGATAAATAAGCGTTTCCGGTCATGACACCATTAAGTTGACAATTTGTAATAAACAAACGATCCAACGATATAGTATAAACAACATTGAAGAGATAAACAGACCAGGCGATCGCTTAGTCGTTCATCCTAGATGAGAAAAGCTCTTCAATTATTAAAGAAATCAGAAATCTTCCCAACTTCCTCAGGGAAACAATCGGAAAGGTTTCAGCAGTTATTCAACCTACTGCTTTGAGTTGATTGGGCTGTTAGCCAAATCAAATTGGGTTGTAACCTAATCCAAGCCATACTCGACTAAACGAATTAGGAAATAGAGTGTATGTTTGACGCATTTGCAAAAGTAGTCTCCCAAGCTGATGCACGCGGTGAATATCTGAGTGCTTCTCAAATTGATGCCCTGAGTGCTATGGTTGCTGATGGCAACAAGCGCATGGACGTTGTCAACCGCATCACCGGCAATTCCTCCACAATCGTTGCTAATGCAGCTCGTTCTTTGTTTGCAGAACAGCCCCAGTTGATCGCTCCTGGTGGTAACGCTTACACCAGCCGTCGTATGGCTGCTTGTCTGCGTGACATGGAAATCATCTTACGCTATATCACATACGCTATCTTCTCTGGCGATGCAAGCATCCTCGACGATCGCTGCCTCAACGGTTTGAAAGAAACCTACTTGGCTTTAGGAACCCCCGGCGCTTCCGTAGCAGTTGGCGTTTCTAAGATGAAAGACGCTGCACTAGCTATTGCTGGCGACACCAACGGTGTTACCAGAGGCGACTGTGCAAGCTTAATGTCTGAAGTAGCTAGCTATTTTGATAGAGCTGCTGCTGCGGTTTCATAACCACAGACTTAACCAGTTTTTTCTGCTCGGCTGCACATAGCTGAAAACAATTGCTAAAAGCTCTTTCATCAAATAAGATATTGGGAGAAAATCTGACATGAAAACCCCTTTAACCGAAGCAGTAGCTGCTGCTGATTCTCAAGGACGCTTCTTAAGCTCCACCGAAATCCAAACCGCATTTGGTCGTTTCCGTCAAGCTAAAGCTAGCTTAGAAGCTGCAAAAGCTTTAAGCGAAAAAGCTTCTAGCCTAGCTGCTGGTGCTGCTAACGCTGTATACAGCAAATATCCCTACACAACCAGCACTTCAGGCCCTAACTTTGCTTCTACTCAAACAGGCAAAGACAAGTGCGTTCGTGACATCGGTTACTACTTGCGCATGGTTACCTACTGCCTAGTTGTTGGTGGTACAGGCCCATTGGATGATTACCTCATCGGTGGTATTGCAGAAATCAACCGCACCTTTGATTTGTCTCCTAGCTGGTATGTTGAAGCTCTGAAATATGTCAAAGCTAACCACGGTTTGAGCGGCGATCCTGCTGTTGAAGCTAACTCCTACATCGACTACGCCATCAACGCATTAAGCTAATTTTTTAGATGGTATGACCCGGTGGGGTATACAATGACTGACAGAAGTTAGTGATTGTTTGCCCCTCCGGGTATTGTTTTGGTCATTTGTCATTGGTCAGTTGTCAGTTGTCAGTTGTCATTGGTGAACAGTCAACAGTCAACAGTCAACAGTCAACAGTCAACAGTCAACAGTCAACAGTCAACAGTTTCCTAACCTTCATCTCGTTGAGAGCGATTTTCTATGGAAAACAAAGCTAATATTCAGGATGATAGCCAATTAACTGTGGAACAGGCGATCGCTAATCTCCAAGGTGAAGATTTGGGATTACGGGTATACGCCGCTTGGTGGTTAGGACGCTTTCGGGTGGATGCGCCAGAAGCAATTGATGTATTAATTACCTCCTTAGAAGATGAGGACGATCGCACTCATGCTGGTGGTTATCCCCTACGTCGCAATGCAGCTAGAGCCTTGGGTAAACTAGGCGAAAATAGAGCAGTTCCCGCTTTAGTCAAAGCGCTGGAATGTTCTGATTTTTACGTCCGGGAAGCCGCAGCCCAATCTCTAGAAATGTTGGGGGATACATGCTGTATTCATCGGTTGATTGATTTAATGAGCGATCGCATTCCTGGAACCTTACCCGCACCAGAACCGCCCCAGTTAGCCCAACCTTTTGACGCGATTATTGAAGCTTTGGGAACTTTGGGAGCAGTTGAAGCCATTCCCACAATTGAATCCTTTTTAGATCACCCCATTCCCCGGATTCAGTTTGCTGCAGCCAGAGCAATGTATCAGCTTACCCATAAAGCAACAGAAACATCAAATCAGTATGGCGATCGCTTAATTCAAGCATTAGCTAACGATGATTTACAATTACGCCGAGCCGTGCTAGCAGATTTAGGAGCGATTGGATATTTGCCAGCAGCAGATGCGATCGCCGAAACTTTAGCCGAAAATAGCTTAAAGCTGATATCCCTCAAAGGCTTACTCGAAAAGCAATTACCACAAACCACAGCAACGGATTTATCTCCTGGGGCGATCAAAGTAATGCAATTAATGGATGCGTTATTGTAGCAGAAAGAGGGACAATGTAAAAGGTAGAACTTATTGCTTCTCTTCTCCCTCATGGCAGATTACCTTAACTCTCTAATTCGTGCAGTAGAAGATGCAGATTCTTCTCTCCGGTTGCAAGAAGCTGTGAAACACTTAGCAGCATCTCGTTTAGAAGGAGCCATTCCCACCTTAATTGCCTCACTCAGCTATAACAATCCCGGTGCAGCCGTAGCTGCTGTTGATGGGCTAATCCAAATCGGCGAACCCGCAGTACCAGCACTGTTAGAGCTACTCGATCTGCATAACTACACCGCTAGATCTTGGGCAATCCGTGCCTTAGCAGGAATTGGCGATCCGCGAGGATTAGTCACCTTATTAGGTGCAGCCACAGCCGACTTTGCCCTTAGCGTCAGACGCGCCGCAGCTAAGGGTTTAGGAATGATGAAGTGGCATTGGTTCCCCGAAGATTTGCTAGAAATCGCCCAAGCAGAAGCAATGGATGCCTTATTGTTTGTCGCCAAAGAAGACGACGAGTGGGTAGTACGCTATTCAGCAGTTGTAGGTTTAGAGTTTCTTGCTGATGCAGTAACTGTAACTTATCCAGAATGGCGATCGCAAATTCAGTCCCAATTTGAGCAAATCCTTACCAAAGATAATAGCTGGGCAGTGAAAGCACGTGTCTTACTGGCACAGCAACACCTGCAGAAACAGACTGCAATTGAGCAACAGCCAACAGTAGAAGATAGCCCTTCACCGTTATCTTCTATGGACTGGCAAAAAATCATGGAAGGTTTGTATGGGCGTAAAGGACAAGAACGGCAGGTATTTGCCGAAGGCGATCCTCGACGTTATGAAAAACTCGCAGTAGCGATCGCTGAAAATTCGGATGAATAATTTTCTTCCCAAAACTTCAGTCGTAAATTCAACCCGACACTTAATTACATGATAGTGTCGGGTTTATTTATAACTTCAGATGATGTCTTAACTACCAAACAGCAGTAATTGCTAGGCTAGAAATGGCCGATTTTAAACAGAGGGAATCAAGAAATGCCACATACAATTGTTACCGATGTCTGTGAAGGCATTGCTGACTGCGTAGAAGCTTGTCCAGTAGCCTGTATTCATGACGGGCCAGGTAAAAACGTCAAAGGAACCGATTGGTACTGGATTGACTTTGCTACCTGCATTGATTGTGGCATCTGTCTCCAAGTATGCCCAGTAGAAGGCGCGATCGTTCCCGAAGAACGCCCAGACTTGCAAAAAACGCCAGAATAGTCCATAGTTCAGGGTTAAGGTAAGCAGAGGGGTATGGGATATTGGGAAGAAAGACAAGGAGGACAAGGGAGACAAGGAGGACAAAATCAATTCAAAATTCAAAATTCAGAAATATTTTTGACTTTTGACTTTTGACTTTTGACTTTTTATGCCCCATGCCCCATGCCCAATGCCCCATACCCAATAACAAATGACTATTGACAAATGACTATTGACTATTTACTAGAAGTACAAAACGTTCATGCCGGATATATTAAAGATGTAGATATCCTGCAAGGTGTAAATTTTCGGGTGGAAGCGGGGGAATTAGTCACCGTAATCGGCCCTAATGGTGCGGGTAAATCGACCTTAGCGAAAACCATTTTTGGATTGTTAACTCCCCACACAGGCACAATTACCTTTAAAGGTGAAAATATTGCTGGCTTAAAGTCAAATCAAATTGTACAGCGAGGAATGTGTTACGTTCCGCAAATTGCCAATGTTTTCCCATCCTTGAGTATTGAAGAAAATTTAGAAATGGGGGCTTTTGTGCGGAATGTGCCTCTAAAGCCCCTCAAAGATAAAATATTTACCATGTTTCCGCGATTAAGCGATCGCCGTCGTCAACGCGCTGGTACTCTTTCCGGTGGAGAACGACAGATGTTGGCAATGGGTAAAGCTTTAATGCTAGAACCAAGCTTGCTGCTGTTAGATGAACCTTCCGCCGCTTTATCTCCTATTTTGGTAACACAAGTATTTGAGCAAATTAAACAAATTAACCAAGCGGGTACAGCAATTGTCCTCGTAGAACAAAATGCCCGTAAAGCCCTAGAAATGGCCGATCGCGGTTGTGTTCTAGAATCAGGACGCGATGCTATCACAGGCCCCGGTCAAGAATTGTTAAACGATCCCAAAGTCGCAGAACTATATTTAGGTGCAGGGAAGCACTAGGGGCTAGGGAAAGGAAGGAGGACAATTGTAGAGACGCGATTAATCGCGTCTCTGCCCAATGCCCAATACCCAAAACTTAAATCACTCTTAAACAGTGTCAGCGAGTACTCTTCCATCTGGCTGAATTTTGCTATCTTCCAGGCAACAACGAAACGTTGCCAGGTAGATGAATGGCTAGAATTAATGGATTTATTGGGCGGCGTAATTTTTTACATTTAGCTGGGTTGGGTAGTATTGGTCTTGGGGCTATTATTGGTACTGGCGGTGTACTCTGGAACAAAGAACCATCATTAGCTGAAGATCCATCTAATGATGCTGTCACAAAACCAAAACCAGTTAATCCGCAAACAGCATTAAATCGCTTGCTAACAGGAAATCAAAGATTTGTTCAAGGAAAGCGTCTTCTTCCCCGCCAATCTAAATTTCGCTTGCAAGAAACTGTTGCAGCGCAATATCCATTTGCGGCTATATTAGGCTGTGCTGATTCGCGAGTACCCGCAGAAATTGTCTTCGATCAAGGATTAGGCGATTTATTTGTAGTGCGAGTTGCTGGTAATGTCGCCTCCTCAGAAGCGATAGGTAGTTTAGAATATGCAGCATCAATATTAGGTACGCAACTTATTTTAGTTTTAGGTCATACAAAATGCGGTGCAGTTCACGCAGCTGTTGAGGGGAAACCGCTTCCTGGCAGAATTGGTGCTTTTGTCGAAGAAATTAAACCTGCTGTAGAAATTGCTAAGAAGAAAAACGGCAGTTTAGAAGCAAATACTGTGATTGCTAATGTGCAATATCAAGCCGAACATTTAGCTGAACGCTCGGCAATTTTAGGAAATTTAATTCAGCAAGGTAAATTGAAAATTGTTGGTGGTTATTATGATTTAGCTACGGGGAAAGTGACGATGCTTTCTTAACAGGACTTACGCAAAAATTACCAAAAACCTTGATTTATTTAACCGCCTTCTCTTCGAGAGGCTTCCGCCAACGCATAGCGTCTCGCAGAGAAGACGCCAAGAACGCCAAGAACTAATAGAGTGTGCATAAAGGGGCGGAGAAAGGTAAACTTTCCCACGCCCTTACATTCCAAAATTAAATACTACTGCTGTCAGAGATGCGATGCGATTTCAGTTTTCTGATGAAGTTTCCGCAGACGCAGAACGGATGCCCACAATTTTACCGCCTAAACGGCTGATGCGACGCATTTCTTCATTCATCCGGCTGTAAGGCACTTGAATGAGAATTGTGCTGCTATTGCGAATTTGATAGCGATTGTTGTCGGTTTGCTCGCTCTGGCGCAATCCTTCGACTTCATAGATAAAAACGCGATCTTCTGAGCTGGTGCTTGACCCTCTTGTCAATGCAGATTTACCCAACATAATGGTTTTATCTCCTATTGTGCCAAGGTAATGCTAGCAATCTTACCGCCCAGCTTATTGATTTGCTGTAGGGTGCTAGATAGCTGTTCGTAGGGAACGATAAATTCTTTATTGCTCCGACGAACTTTGGGATATCTGGGTAAGCTGATACCGGTCACTTCAATCCGGTATAAACCTGAGGTAGAACCAGCAGAAGATCTGCCAAAGGTGCGGCTGGGTGCAGTTCCTAGCTTGGAGGGGAGGTAAGAGAAACCTTGAGAACCACCAGAAGGAGCGATAATCGCAGAAGCGCTGTTTTTAGCTAAGTCAGCAGCCAGACGAGAACTAGTACCAGC
The DNA here is from genome assembly GCF_963889195.1 of Calothrix sp. FACHB-168. Classification (NCBI taxonomy): domain Bacteria; kingdom Bacillati; phylum Cyanobacteriota; class Cyanophyceae; order Nostocales; family Calotrichaceae; genus Calothrix; species Calothrix sp. FACHB-168. Next base: position 19,272 of record NZ_CAWPNJ010000078.1, on the reverse strand, counting down.
AAGCTGAGAGCGATCGCTATTAGCATAACCGCGATAAAGGCGGAACATGCGCGTAAAACCAACGGTTCTTTGACCAACGCCTGTGGTTACAAAGTCACGGTAGTAAGGAACGATCGCATCGCCAAAGTAAGTATCATATTCAGCAGAGTCAATATAAGAATCGATATCTGCATCAAAGCCTTGATTTTGGTAGCGATCGAGATGCTCGATTACTTCCGACTCATCGTAGGGTGCGCGTCCTAGCAGGTGTTTAATGTTTAATTCAATTACCCGGGTGTGGAAGTTCGGATAAAGGAATTTGGTTTTGTATAGTTCGGATTTAGCGACTGCGCGGACAAAATCCCGGACGCTGAGTTTACCATTGGTCAACAACGACTCTAGACTGGTGAGACGTTCTGACTGCATTAGGTAGTCGTTACCTAATACTTGACGATAAACTGCTGCAATCACAGCCTTGGCATCTTCTGCTGTCCAATTGGGACGCAGTTCAACTGGGCGTGATGAATCGAAAGCCGAAGTTCCTAAACGAGACGCGGCGGTTGTAATTGCCACTAATAGCTCTCCTTATAGACTTGGATATTGCAAATGGAATTGATTTAGGCAGGAGAAATATTTACTACCCGGTTCCCTCTTTGATTCAGTCTTTGCAGGGTGGGTGAGAGTTGATCGTAAGCTACCAAAGACTCTCTCATACTACGGCGGACTTGAGAATTCTGCCCGCTATTTGCTTGAATAAAGCGCACTCGGTAAAGCTGTCCGCGATCGCCTGCGACTGTTCCTGTCAGTCCCTTACCAAAGTTCGGGGTTTGAATTGCTGTCGCTAAATTCAAGGCCAGATCTTGGGTTAACCAAGCAGATTTATTTTTCCCTTGGGCGCGATCGCTGTTTGCATACCCGCGATAGATTTGAAACATGCGGCTAAAACCGACTGTTTTTTGTCCTGCTTGGGTAGCAAATCCCCGATAATAGGGGACAATTGATTCGCCAAAGTTTTCTTGATATTCCAAAGAATCAATATAAGAATTGATTTCTGCCTCGTATCCTTTTTGCGTATAGAGATCGACATGGTAGGCAATCTCTGCTTCATCATAGGTAGCACGACCTAGGAGGTGCTTATAGTTGAGTTCGATGAAGCGGACTTGAGGTGTAGAGTAAAAGAATTTTTGCCGATACAGTTCGGATTGTGCTAATGTCCGCACAAAATCGCGAACGCTAATGTTACCTTGTTGCAATAGCGATTCGGCGCTGGTGAGACGTTCGCTTTGCATCAGGTGATCGTTGCCAAAAACTTGACGATAGGCAGCATGAATTACTGCTTTTACGTCTTCATTTGCTCTTAATTCTATAGGAGCTGTGCCGACAAATGGCTCAAATCCTAACTGACTGGCGGCCTGGGAACTAGTCATGACCATTCTCCTCAAGTTCAATCAGAAAAAACATGCCCAGAACCCCATAAAACTGTCCATGCTAGAAAATTAGCATCCACAGCCTTTAGTTGTTCTGGGCAAAAATCAACTCTTAGCTTAAAGCGTTGATTGCATAGTCAATGTAGGAGTTAGCTTCAACAGCTGGGTCGCCGCTCAAGCCATGATTAGCTTTGATGTGCTTGAGAGCTTCAACATACCAGCTAGGAGATAGATCAAAGGTACGGTTGATTTCTGCCAAACCACCAATTAAGTAGTCGTCTAGAGGGCCTGTACCGCCAGCGATTAAGCAGTAGGTGATAATGCGGATATAGTAACCGATGTCGCGCGCACACTTGTCTTTACCACGTTGGTCAGCAGCAAAGTTCTTACCTTGCATTTGGGTGGTGTAGGGGAACTTTTGGTATACTGCATTCGCAGCACCAGAAGCTAGGCTAGAAGCTTTTCCGCTTAATGCTTTAGCTGCATCTAAGCTAGCAGATGCTTGACGGAAACGTCCAAATGCTACTTGAATTTCTGTAGAGCTCAGAAACCGACCTTGAGAATCTGCGGTAGCGACTGCTTCGGTTAAAGGGGTTTTCATGCTGATTATCCTTTCAACAAATTATGTAAAGGTGTGCGTTAGAAATAATGAAAGATTGAGCTAGTCGAGGATTTTTCTAGCCTACTGCCGCAGCAGCGCGATCAAAGTAGCTGCTTAATTCAGACATTAAGGAGCTACAGTCACCACGGGTAACACCGTTGGGATCGTTAGCGATCGCGATCGCTGCTTCTTTCATCTTAGAAACGCCAGCCGCTACAGAACCACCAGGAACGCCTAGAGCCAAGTAGGTTTCACGTAAACCGTTTAAGCAGCGATCGTCTAAAACGCTAGCATCGCCTGCAAATACAGCGTAGGTTACATAGCGCAAAATGATTTCCATGTCGCGCAAGCAAGCAGCCATACGACGGTTGGTGTAAGCATTACCACCTGGTTGAATTAACTGGGGTTGCTCTTCAAATAGTGCCCGAGCTGCATTAGCTACAATTGTGGATGCATTACCGGTGATGCGGTTTACAACATCCATCCGTTTAGCACCAGCAGATACCATATCTTTTAATGCATCGATTTCAGAATCGCTAACGTAAGCGCCTCTTGTGTCAGCTTGGGAAACTACTTTGGTAAAAGCGTCAAGCATTCCAGCATCTCCTAAATAATTACTATGCTGTGGATTCAAATTAGGTTCAAAATTCTGAATCTTGATGTGAACAAGCAACACAATTTGTTGAGAGATAACTACGCTATCATCAGTAAATCAGCAAACAGTAACTAGCAAGTTTTAATCCCTTGCAAATCCGGGCAAATTCCACCCGAAACTGTTAGCTATTTAAAGTTAACTAACGGTACAGTTATCCATCAATTCAATACTGCTAATATCCATAACAACTACTTCTCTAAGACTCACAAGCTCAGATCGTGAAATAGTTGAGCCTCAATTTTTCAGAAACTGAACTCTTCCATCCAGGTTAAAGAGTTCAGTGGTTTTTTGAACCTGCAATTGATTAAAGCAATCCAATTGTGCAAATTTTGTGCAATTTTTTATTTGGGTTCAAAGATTTAGTTACAAAATATTAAGAAAACCCGCAAACCTTGTACAGTCAAGGATTTATTTTATTTTAATATTGTCTTTAGATTTAAATTATCGTTACATTTAGCAATATTTGGCAACATTGGGTTAAGCAAAAAAAATTTTGCTCCATATTTTTGCTAAAAATGTGGTTTTTGTCTGTACTATTTGCTTTAATATTTCTTAAAATAAGTTTATAAATATCTTGTTTAATTTCACTTGCATAGCAAATGACTTTGCTTAAGCATGATTAAGCAAGATTAGTATAGGTAGCGGTAAGGCGTGTTTGCAAACGCCACTTGCCTCAAGCCGGGAAACCCTTCCGTCGCCAGCAGAGTAATTTTGTATTGGGTTTAGCAAATTTTTGGTTACCAAAAGTGTAACCGGATTATTTTCACAATTGAGCTACTTTATGATGATTTGTAGTTAAGCTCCTCACACCACACGAAAAGCCGTGAAGCATTATGTTTCACGGTCTTTTTCTTTTTTACAGTGACACATAATTTGTCATCCGTGACAGATTAGTGTCGCTGTCCAAATTTGTGATCCTAGCTAGAAAATGGGGGCTAGGGGCTAGGAAAGAGAGATTTTCATATTTGGTTGTGAGATTTTCTCGTGAGGGGCTAATTAAAAAAAAGAATGCGATACATGGTAGGGATATGGCAATGCCATGCCCTCTAGAATATATTGATGTGCCGCCAATAAGATTTAAATTGGTAGTACAAATGACCAATGACCAATGACAAATGACCTTTCAGGCAATACTTCCGCGCTTTCTCGCTTCTTTATAAGAAGTACCGACATTTCTCAAGCCAGCTTTAATCATTTGCTTCTCCAGTAACGCAAAAAAGCGTGTCTTATCGCCACCACGTACTACAGCTTGATTATGAGCTTCAGCGATCGCTACTGGATAACCATACCCTTTTTGCACCTGTGCCAGCATCAATCCTAAGGCTTGGTCAAACATGGCGGTATTTTCTGCTACCCAGGCAGGTACTTCTATCCGGGCAATTTCGGTACCGACATGAATGTAGCAAAAATATATGTTTTGGTCTTCGTATAAATCTAAAATCCTGGCATTACTGCGCCACAAGGGGCCGCGCTGTCCTGGTTTGAGTTGAGTTGTCCACAGGGAAGTGTCGCGCAAGGGTTCAAAGACTTTACAAGGAACCTTTTCTAATTGATTGGGGCAATAACTGATACAGTCGGGTACGGGATGGGGACAAGCTAATAAGCGTAAAAAGTTCATCCCTTCGACGTTACGAGAAGCGCTGAGATATCCCATCAAGGGAATTTGGGCGTCGCGCATTTGCTGCCAAGCGGCGATGATGGGGGGTAAAATGCGATCGCGGGCATCAAGGGGTAATTGTTCTAAAAACCAGTAAATTAGGGAACCATCCACCATCGCTAAGGTAGGTACTTCTCCTTTGACTGCACAAGCTAATTCAGCTAAGACTGTAGCTTCGCTAGCAGTACGGCGATAACCCATCCATTCCTCAGTTCTAATTCCCCACTGCCGAGACATATATAAATCTTCGGGACGGTAAAATACTTCTGGCAGACTATCTAAGAGAGGATGGCGATTTTGTCCGTAATGTAAAACGACTCTGCCAATATTTAACAGATAACAGTAAGCAATTTCATGGTGGTTAGGCGCAATTTGCGAACCATCAGTAGCAATTACAGTATGAATTTTTGGCGGTACTGGAATCTCAATACAAGTTTCTAGTGGCTCTATGGGTGTAGCATTAGCAAAGAGAATGCGATCGCGCCATTTCTCCTGACGAGCGATTAAATCTTGTTGTTCGCTATAAGCTTTGTGAAGATATTGTTGTGCTAATTCTAAACGTTGACGACTTGCAGCAGCTTCTGAAGAAAGATGCTGACTTAAACCTTGCATTTGTCGCGCTAGTTTTGTCAGGTCAAGCATAAAATGTTATTGGTCAATGGTCAATGGTCAATAGTCAATAGTCAATGGTCATTTGTCAGTTATCCTTTTTGTTTATATATGTAGGATTGCTATATTTTTACCTACTTACTTAAATAACAGTTTGAAGCTGGACGGAAGTAGTTAAATTTTAACGGAAATAAGCATTGGGCATTGGGTATGGGAAATATTATTTTTCAGTAAGATGCTGATGATGGGGTTGATTGCTACTTTTCTATTCCATCGCTTCGCCTAAATATCTTGAACGTTGGTGTTGGCAACTTGGCGTTTCGTGTAAATATCTTGAACGTTGGCGTTCGGAACTCGGCGTTTTGTGTAAATATCTTGAATATTGGTGTTCGGAACTCGGCGTTTTGTGTAAATCTCTTGAACGTTGGTGTTCGGAACTCGGCGTTTCGTGTAAATCTCTTGAACAATCATGCAAAAAGCTGGAAATTTCTCCTTCAGCACAGGATGGTTGAGTCTTGTAACTCAAAATTTGCACTTCTCAGCTGTGATTATCGAGTTTAATATTGCTTAAATCTAGATATTTTGGCGAAGATGCAAGAAATTTGCTTGAAATGAACCGCCAAGTGCGCCAAGTACGCCAAGGAAGAGAGAATTATTAGAGGGAAAAAGTGTGGAGTACAGATTCTCAAGGGTAATTCTCAAAAAATACCCGACTTTCGAGAAAAGTCGGGTATCTGTGTGTTTAAGCGTTAGACAATGATTTACAATCCTACTAATTCGCGAGATTCAAAATCAGTGAGTTGTTGGGCGATCGCTAATCTGGCTTCTAACTTGGCTACACTAAACTGGTTACGCAGATATTCCAAATGAGCGATCGCATTTGTTTTTTCTGCGGTTAATCTTAGCTGGGTATCTATCGCTTTTTGATATTCTTGATTTACCAGCAGCACTTCAAAGCGCCGCGCTTTGCGTTGCGCATCATTCTTTAAATCTATATCAAAAGCAGCACTGCGATCGGCGTTACCTTCAAAGCGGTTAATTTGCTGTTGTACTGCCATCAATTGCGAATCTAGTTCATTAACTCGATGAGCAGCTTGTACTATTGCATCCGGATAATAACTCAGTTGCATAATTAATATTAGGTAAATGGGCATGGGGCATGGGGCATTGAGCATTGGGCATTGGGCATTGGGCATTGGGCAAAGACGCGATGAATCGCGTCTCTACAATTTTCTTCCTTGTCTCCCTTCCCTAGCCCCTTATCATCTCTCTTCCTACGCCACTTCCCGTAATTGAGATGGAGGTGTCATCTCTGGAAATGAAAGGGAAAGTTGTTCGGCTTGTGGTACCGCAGCTTGTTCTAATACTGTGACTTCGATATTCACACTCACTAAATAACTTCCTGTATCTGCACCAACCGCATCAGCGATTATCTTGGCTATATCTGGGCGTTTTGCTGTCAGAGGATCGCGTAAAATACACCGATCCCATTCATGCTTTGCCGTGGGGTTGAGGTTGAGAATGTAGTGCTTCATCATATTACTCATCGTTAATTCTATCTTCCTTCCAGAAACCTTCCACAGAGCCATTCTCAACTTAACCGGGCTTTGTGGGCGCTATATTTATTATAGTACATTTGTACCCAATCGTGTGAGAAACAGGAGATAAATTCCAGTGCGATCGCCCTAGTATTTTTCGGCAATTAAGGGAGATTTTGCCGAAATTTCAGGCTTGGAGTTTTCTAGCTCTGAAGTTGTCATACACTAATGAATTTGGAGAGTTTGCTGTTCACCCTGCTTGGTAAATTGATAAAAATCGCTGTCATGCTGAACCAAAATCAAACGCCATTAATCGCCGCTTTAAAAGCCTGTGCAGCAAAACCCCACGCGCCTTTTTATACCCCAGGACATAAGCGGGGACAGGGAATTGCGCTACCTTTGGCTGATTTATTGGGTAAAGCGGTGTTTGGTGCTGATTTAACTGAGTTAGCAAATTTAGATAATCTATTTGCACCCCAAGGGGCGATTCTGCAAGCGCAACAACTAGCGGCTGAAGCCTTTGGTGCTAAACAAACATGGTTTTTGGTGAATGGTTCTACCTGCGGTATTGAAGCGGCGATTATTGCTACCTCTAATCCAGGGGATAAAATTATTTTGCCGCGTAATGTGCATTCATCGGCGATCGCTGGTTTAATTCTTTCTGGTGCTGTGCCAATTTTTCTCAATCCTGAATATGACGCAGTTTTAGATATTGCCCACAGTATTACACCCCAAGCTGTGCAAGCGGCATTACAACAGCATCCCGACGCCAAAGCGGTGTTAATAGTTTACCCTACATATTACGGTATTTGCGGAGATTTACTTGCGATCGCCGAAATTACCCATGAATATCATATTCCCTTACTCGTGGATGAAGCTCACGGCGCGCACTTTGCTTTTCATCCCGATTTACCTACCCCAGCATTAGCCGCAGGTGCAGATTTAACTGTCCAATCCATCCACAAAACCTTGGGTGCAATGACGCAGGCTTCGATGTTACACCTGCAAGGTAACAGAATAGATATTGACCGTGTAAATAAAGCTTTGCAATTAGTCCAATCTACCAGCCCCAGTTATATCCTCTTAGCTTCCCTGGATGCAGCGCGTCAGCAAATGGCAATGCAAGGTAAACAGCTAATGTGCCGCACATTGGAATTAGCGGAGTTAGCGAGAACTAAAATTAGCCAAATTCCCGGATTATCGGTGGTAAATCTGCCTCACAAGCACACACCTGGCTTTGTCACCTTAGATAAAACCCGCCTTACTGTCACCGTTTCCGGCTTAGGTTTAACCGGCTTTGCCGCCGAGGAAATTTTAGATGCACAATTGGGTGTAACGCCAGAATTTGCATCACTGCAACATCTCACCTTTATTATTAGTCTCGGTAACACCCCAGCCGATATTGAGAATTTAATTCAAGGTTTGACTACCTTGGCGCAAATAAATTTACCGCCAGTTGCAAAAACCAAGTCAATTTTCTGGGATAATATTTTTATGGTGCGTAATTCTGTGCAAATTTCTCCCCGCGAGGCTTTTTTCACCCCTACAGAAACTTTACCCCTAGAACAAACACGCGATCGCATCTGTGCAGAAATCGTCTGTCCCTATCCCCCAGGCATACCAGTGTTAATGCCAGGAGAGTTAATTACCAAAGCTGCGATTGAATATTTGCAACACATCCAAGCCACAGGGGGATTTATTACTGGCTGTGAAGATTTGCGTCTTAGCAGCCTCAAGGTATTAGCATCACCTAGTAGTCTGTCGCCAAATTGAGGGACTTCCAATTAAAAAAATACCCACGGGGGTAGGGGCACGGCACCGATAAAATATCGGTAATACCGAAAGTTTGTGTATGCCGTGCCCCTACAAGTTGGATAAATTATTTTTTGGAGTTCCCTGACAGCGAATTGCCAATTGGTGAGGTACAGATAATCGTTGATTGTAGGGGCACTGGCACTGCCATGCCCCCAAGCGCGTATCTTATTTTACCCGAAATATGCTGTAAATTTAAAAATTCGCGATCGCCTGTTTCGCCTGCTGAATTTCTGATGCAAGTCCCTAATTATTATTCAAGATTTTCAAATATTGATTTTAGGTAATGAAATAATATATTGGCTCATTTCTGAGATTTTTTAACCTGTTGTAAATCTGCTAACAGATGATTGACAAAAGTTTCGCCATCAATTCCTTCACCATTCTCTAATGATGCTATTCCTTCCTCAATGAGAGGGCGTGTTTTATCAAGCCATTCTCGCTCGGATATACTTTCTTGCTCTAACAGGCGTAACGCAGCTTGAATTACTTCACTAGTGCTGCATGGCGTAAATAACCATACCATTTTATAAATTCATTTTGATAATCTAGAGTAGTGCGAGCATCTTGCTCGCTGACAAACGCGAGCAAGATGCTCGCACTACAATGGTATGCTCATTTCCGCCGACCTGTACTAGCATTGTTAAATTTACCTGTAGACAGTAAATTTTGAATAATTTTTTCTTGTTCTGATGTGAGGATAATGCTCATATTAGCTCCATCTAACTTCTTACATGATACAGCTAGAGAACTTTTTCCCATTGCTAGACTAAAATTCCAGAAAACTCAATTTATTTGTGCCCTTTGGCTGCTCGTTAAAAATATCCATATTCTGAATAATTCCTGAGAATCGGGTGAAAACAATCTGGTAAATTCCCGGAAATTTCTCATCTAAGTTTTAGCTATTCATCACCTCAGAATCGCTAGCTACCAGGATACTAAGAGCAGTTCCCAAAAGCGACTCTTAACACCTATGCAGCAAGCATCTAATCCCACAGTCATCCTGGGTGGTGGCTTTGCTGGATTGTTTACAGCTTTGCATTTAAGCCAGCAAAATTACCCCCATCCGATTATTTTAATTGAACAGCGCGATCGCTTTAGTTTTAAGCCATTGTTATATGAACTACTCAGTGGTGAACTGCATAGCGAACAAGTTTATCCTCGCTACAAAGAACTATTAGCAGGTAGCAGTGTGAATTTCGTTCAAGATACGGTGGAATTTATTGATTTAGATCAACGCCAAGTTACCTTAGATTCAGGTAAAGTTTTTCGCTATAGTCACCTAGTATTAGCACTAGGTAGCAAAACAACTTACTTTAATACTCCCGGCGCAGCAGAATATGCCATGCCGTTTACATCTGGAGAACAGGCGATCGCATTACGAAAACACTTGCGTCACCGTCTGCATCAAGCGATTCAAACTGACGATTCTGCAAGGCGGCAATTGCTGCTGACTGTTGCTATTATCGGCGCTGGGCCAGCAGGAATTGAACTAGCCTGTACCTTAGCAGATTTATTACCCATTTGGTATGACGAATTAGGCGGTGATGCCGCAGAAATTCGCGTATTTCTCGTCAACCGCAGCCGAGAAATTCTCAAAGGTGATGTTAATAGCCACCTGCGCTGCACAGTGCAAACAGCGCTGAAAAATCGTGTAGTTCCCGTTGATTTCATATTTGATGCAGCCGTCAGCAAAATTCAAGCAGATGGGATTGAGTACCAAAAACAAGATAAAATCCAGATTTTACAGGCGGGAACTATCGTTTGGACTGCGGGAACTGCACCTAATCCCTTATTAATGGACTTACCAGTACCGCACAACCGAGGACGGCTATTAGTGACGCCGACATTGCAAATACCAGACTTTCCCGAAGTATTTGCGGCGGGAGATTGTGCTACAGATGCCGAAAATCCCCAACCACCAACAGCACAAGTAGCTTATCAACAGGGAAAAGCGATCGCAGTGAATCTCAAGCGGATGCGGGAAGGTAAACTCACTGTACCTATGCCAATTAGTATGCGCGGTACTTTGATGAAACTGGGACTGAATGAAAGCGTGGCTAACTTGTTTAATAAAGTCCAGATTAAAGGACAGCCAGGACATTTAATTCGCCAAGGCACATATTTAGAACTACTACCAAACCCAGCGCACAATCACAAAGTAACAGCTGAGTGGTTAACCGACGAATTATTCCAACGCCATCGTCCTGTTTCTCACATGCAACTCGGACAAACTCATTGGCTATCTGGAGCGATTGCTCTCATGGCGGGACTAATTTTAGCCACTCCCCTCATTTGGCGTGCGGCGCAACCCCGACAATTTCAGCAAAGCTTGGGTTGGACGGGTGTACCGAGTTTACTTAATCAACTGACTCCCCCTCCCCGATAAAGTTTTTTCATTTTTGCCATTACTTATATCTGCATCTCACCTTGAGGATTTATGATGAAATACCTACTCAACCTGCGCATGGCGGTTACTGTTAGTCGCATCACAATGGGTGTGTTCTTTTTTCTGTCGGGAATTGCTAACTATCTCAACTTTAGCGTTCCCAACGGATTTTACCAAACAGTCCTGACATTGAAATTGCAAATCATCGGCCCGGGAATTCCCCCCGGATGGGAAGGTGTAGGGCCTTTACCTTGGTTATTTGCAATTCCCTATGCTTGGTTACTACCTTTAGCAGAACTGGTATTAGGTGGATTGTTTGCACTCAACTATTGGGTGCGCTGGACGGGGTTACTACTGATACTGATGACGATTAGCATCGTTTTAGCATTTGGGATTGTCCCATCTGGTACTTTATTTCCCAATGGCGTCGAGAGTTTTAACAAAGCTGCCCTATTTATACCTTTAATTTGGACATGTATTGCCTACGACGCATACGAACAGAAAATGAGCCGTCGCCGTACCCAAGCAGCAGCCGATTATACTCTCAGTTCTAGCAATGATATGTAGGGGCATGGCAGTGCCATACCCTCTAGAATATATTGTATTTAACCACAGAGACGCAGAGTGATTACCTCAGTTACAGCAGATTCCCAGTTGGTGAGGTACATATAATCGTTGATTGTAGGGGCACTGGCATTGCCATGCCCCGAAGCGCGTATCTTATTTTACCTGAAATATGCTGTAAATTTAAAAATTTGCGATCGCCTGTTTCGCTTGTTGAATTTCTGATTCTGGATTTTGTGCTTCATATTCAGCAAACTGCTGGATTAGTTTCGCTACTAAACCAGTCCACCCAGTTTGATGACTCGCACCGATTCCCGCACCGTTATCACCATGAAAATATTCATAAAATAAAATCAAATTTTGCCAATGCGGATCGGTTTGTAATTTCTCCACTCCCCCATATACAGGACGTTTACCAGCAGAATTTTGCAAGAAAATATTGATTAATCTTTGCGATAATTCTGATGCTACTTCCCACAGAGTTAGCATTTTACCCGAACCTGTAGGACATTCAATTTTAAAATCATCGCCTAAATAATGATGAAATTTTTGCAGCGATTCAATTAATAGAAAATTCACCGGAAACCAAACAGTACCGCGCCAATTAGAATTACCACCAAATAAACCACTGCTGGATTCCGCAGGCTCATAATCTACACGAAATTGACAGCCATTGACATTAAAAATGTATGGATGTTCGGCGTGAAATCGCGAGAGAGCGCGAATACCGTAATCGCTGAAAAATTCAGTTTCATCTAACATTTTTTGCAAAATTTGGCGCAACTTATTACTAGAAACAATCGCTAATAATCTCCGCGCTTCCATTCCTTCAGTTTCCATGCAAGCGACATTTCGCCGCAAATCAGGACGATTTTTAATAAACCATTCTAATCTGCGCTTAAAGTTAGGTAGTAAATTTAATATCTCTGGTTCAATAGTGTCAACAGCAAATAGAGGAATTAACCCTACCATTGACCTAACTTTTAAACTAATTTGTTGATGGGGTGAATGTAACACATCATAGAAAAAGCCATCTTCCTCATGCCATAAGCTGCTTTTCTCTTCACCAATATGATTCATCGCATCAGCAATATATAAAAAATGCTCAAAAAATTTAGTTGCAATATCTTCATAAACTGGATTAGCTTGTGCTAATTCCAGAGCAATTGTCAACATATTTAAGCAATACATTCCCATCCAACTTGTCCCATCAGATTGGTCAATATGTCCGCCTGTAGGTAAAGTTGCACTGCGGTCAAATACGCCAATATTATCTAATCCTAAAAATCCCCCTTGAAAGACATTATTACCTTCAGTATCTTTGCGATTTACCCACCAAGTAAAGTTTAGTAATAACTTCTGAAATACCCTTTCTAAAAATTGCCGATCTGCTCGTCCATACATTTTCTGTTCAATCTTGTAAACCCGCCAAGTTGCCCAAGCATGTACGGGGGGATTAACATCACTAAATGCCCATTCATAAGCAGGAATTTGCCCATTAGGATGCATATACCATTCCCGCGTTAAAATATCTAATTGATATTTAGCAAAATCTGGATCAATCATTGCCAAAGGTATGCAGTGAAATGCTAAATCCCAAGCTGCATACCAGGGATATTCCCATTTATCTGGCATAGAAAGAATGTCTTCGTTATTCAGGTGAAACCATTCGCGATTTCTGCCAGATTTACGTGCTTTTGGTGGGGGAATTGTGCCAGAATCGCCTTGCAGCCATTTCTCGACATCGTAATAATAAAATTGTTTAGTCCATAACATCCCCGCAAATGCTTGGCGCTGGACATTGCGCATATCTTCACTCAGAGTAAAGGGCGTTAAATTTTGATAAAATTCATCTGCTTCTTGCTGGCGGGTAGTCAAGATTTCCTCAAATTTTGTACCAAAGGGTGCAGCTAAATCAGCTTTGTGACTCAAACGCAAGCGGACAGTTTTAGTTTCACCAGCACCAATATTTAATACATAGTAAGCAGCCGCTTTTGTACCGATTTTATCGGGATTGACTGCGGCTTTATCACCCCGGACAATATATTCATTAATGCCATCTTTAACATAGGGAGAAGCATTAGCTGTATCAAATAGCTTCGCGTTATTGGTTTCATTTTCGGTAAATAAAAACTCTACTTCTCCGTCACAGTAAAGCCACCTTTTACCTAAAGATGAATGCACCGCTTCGAGAATATTTAGGTCATTATTAAAATTAACTTTTTGAATTTGTGGTTTATCATTTGTACCATTCCACGACCAAGTATTTCTAAACCATAAGGTAGGTAATAAATGTAATGTCTTGGCTGCGTCACCCCGATTAGCAACTTGAATTTGAATCAGGATATCTTCAGCAGAATTTTTGGCATATTCTACAAATACATCAAAGTAGCGATTATCATCAAATATACCTGTATCTAATAATTCAAATTCTGGTTCATGGCGGCTGCGGTTTTGATTTTCTGCCAGTAATTGAGCGTAGGGAAATGCTTTTTGGGGATATTTATAAAGCATTTTCATGTAGGAATGAGTGGGTGTATTGTCAAGATGAAAGTAATATTCTTTAACATCTTCGCCGTGATTGCCTTCATTACCAGTTAACCCAAAAAATCTTTCTTTGAGAATAGAGTCTTCACCATTCCAAAGGCTAACTGCAAAACATAAGCGTTGGCGTTCATCGGAGATCCCCGCAATGCCATCTTCACCCCAACGATAAGCGCGAGAACGGGCTTGATCGTGGGTAAAATAGTCCCAAGCTGTACCGTTAGGGCTGTAGTCTTCCCGCACTGTTCCCCATTGGCGATCGCTTAAATATGGCCCCCACTTGCGCCATTTGCCTTTCTGATGTCTTGCCGCTTCTAGTCTGATTTCTTCTTGGGTAAGATTGGTCATGATAAACCCTAGTTGATGCCTGATGACTGTACTATTTGAAGTATTGCGTTTTCTGCCTCAAGTATGCTGAATTTCTGCTGAAAAATTGGCGGGAAAATTCTCAGGAAAAACTCATGGTGATAGATTACACATATAGGGGGCAGGGAGAGAATTATCTGTAGCCTGGATTTAGATAATTATAGGTTGGGTTGAACAGAGTCAAACCCAACAATTACGAGATTTTGGAATGTTGGGTTTCGTTTCTCAACTCAAATTTACATCTTAATTTTGAATACTTCGACAGGCTCAGTACAAGTTTTGGATTTTGGATTTTGAATTTTGAATTTTGAATTTTGAATTGGTAAATGTTGGGTTTCGTTCCTCAACTCAAATTTACATCTTAATTTTGAATACTTCGACAGGCTCAGTACAAGTTTTGAATTTTGAATTGGTAATTGAAGATGACTAAATATATTCTGGCTTTTGACCAAGGTACAACTAGCTCGCGCTCGATTATATTTAACCACAATGGCGATATCCTGACGATCGCGCAGAAGGAATTTCCCCAAATCTTTCCCCAACCTGGCTGGGTAGAGCATAATCCGGAGGAAATTTGGTCTTCGCAGGTTGGGGTGGCGAATGAAGCTTTAGCGCGGATTGGCATTAAGGCGAGCGATATTGCGGCGATTGGGATTACTAATCAGCGAGAAACGACGCTAGTTTGGGAGCGTCAGACGGGGAAGCCGATTTATCATGCCATTGTTTGGCAAGATAGACGCACATCTGGGGAATGCGATCGCCTAAAAGCTGCTGGTTATGAGACAATATTTCAGCAGAAAACCGGATTGGTCATCGATGCGTACTTTAGCGGGACTAAAATTAAGTGGTTGCTGGATAATGTCCCAGAAGCGCGAGCAAAAGCTGAACGTGGCGAATTAGCCTTTGGCACCGTTGATAGTTGGTTAATTTGGAAATTAACTCAAGGGGAATTGCACGTTACAGATGTGACGAATGCTAGCCGAACTTTGTTATTCAATATTCACACTCAGCAATGGGACGATGAATTACTAACTATTCTCGATATTCCCCGTTCCCTGCTTCCCCAAGTGCAGAGTTCATCAGAAGTATATGGATATACATCCGAAGGTCTGTTTGGCAGTCGCATTCCCATTGCCGGAATTGCCGGAGACCAGCAAGCAGCTACCTTTGGGCAAGCCTCTTTAGAATGTGGCATGGCAAAAAATACTTATGGCACTGGTTGTTTTCTACTCTTAAATATCGGTAATCAACCAATGCTATCTCAACATAAACTGCTCACTACAATTGCCTGGTCAATTAACGCACATACCAAATATGCTTTAGAAGGTAGTGTATTTGTCGCTGGGGCGGTTGTCCAATGGCTGCGTGATGGATTGGGAATTATTCAGCACAGTGCAGATGTAGAAACCCTGGCGAGTAATGTACCTGATAACGGTGGCGTGTATTTCGTCCCGGCTTTTGTCGGTTTAGGCGCACCTTATTGGGATAGTTACGCCAGGGGCACAATTGTTGGTTTAACTCGCGGTTCCACCAGCGCCCATATTGCCCGCGCAGCCTTAGAAAGTATTGCCTATCAAACAGCTGATGTGATTGAAGCCATGCGCCAAGATTCCCAACTAGAACTTTCCGAACTGCGGGTAGATGGCGGTGCATCCCGTAACGATTTATTAATGCAATTTCAAGCTGATATTTTAGGTGTCCCTGTAGTTCGTCCCAAAATTACCGAAACCACGGCTTTAGGCGCTGCTTATTTAGCCGGTTTAGCGGTTGGTTACTGGCAAAGCGAAGCGGAAATTACCCAGCAATGGCAGGTAGAGAAACGCTTTGAGCCTACCATGAATCAAGAGCAACGGTTAACATTATTACATGCATGGCGACAAGCGATCGCGCAGACGAGGCATAGGTAGCATAGAGCATGGGGCATGGGGCATGGGGCATGGGGGAATAATAATAGAACCACATCTGTCGTAGGGGCACGGCATCGACAATCCTTCGATACATACAATAATTTTACTCGTGCCGTGCCCCTACAGCGTGGTCTATTTACCTGAAAATAGCTGTAAACAAAGAATACGACAGATTGTAGGGGCATGGCAGTGCCATGCCCTCTTCCCTTCTGCTACTTGAAAGAGTGATTTTCCCCTTATCCCCCTTTCCTTGTCCTTTTATCGTGTGGCGATGAAAATTACAGCATATCGGGCATGGCAGTGCCAATGCCCCTACAATCAACGATTATCTGTACCTTACTAACTGAAAATTCGCTGTATTTCATCAACATCAGCAATTATTCACTTGGCTGATTACTAACAACTGAAGACTCACCGCGCAATCCCTTGCGGCGTTTGTTTTTAGGAACCCCTCCTGCCATACCATACTCTGCACTACTTTTGCCATATTTAACACCAATACCCATCAGTATATGTTCGCTCATATCTGCCAAATGCTGCTCTGTTTCTAACATGTCTCGGTATAACCTATCTAAGTTAGAAAGCGCAGTATTATAGGCAGTTTCTTTACTGCGCATAGTTTCAATCAGGCTAGAGTAAACTGATAAAGTTAATCCACTACCAACATCTACATTTTGATCGATTGAACTTATACCAGCCGCGCGTCGCGCTGCATTTTTGAGTACTTGAGAACTTCTTTTTTGTCTAGCCATGAAATGCACCTTTTAATGCGATTATTTGGTTATTAGTTCTGAAATTATCCAATTTCAGCTTCTTTAGCTTAAAAAACTTCCCTACAATCAGCCTGAGAAAATTCTGCAAATAAATTGTCATTTTTAAGACATATAAAATTGATAAAAATACAGGAAATTACTGAAAATATTAAGTAAACCCCAGATTGAGAACTCAATATCAACTTTTGCCTGCGGAATACACTCAAATGAGTTCTCAAACCCCAGATTGAGAACTTAATATTAACTTTTGCCTGCGGAATACACTCAAATGAGTTCTCAAACCCCAGATTGAGAACTCAATATCAGCTTTTGCCTGCGGAATATACTCAAATGAGTTCTCAAACCCCAGATTGAGAACTCAATATTAACTTTTGCCTGCGGAATATACTCAAATGAGTTCTCAAACCCCAGATTGAGAACTCAAACTCCAGTTTGAGAACTCAAACCCCAGTTTGAGAACATTAAACTAATAGTCTGTCAGGGTTGAAATGAGGGACAGTAGTGTGAGCGTCTCGCTCACGCGGGCAAGATGCCCGCACTACCAAAAACCCCTCAAAACAAAATTGACAGACTACTAAATCCGCTCCATAAAAAATTTTTCTCGCTTACCCGACACACCGCCCGCAGGCTATAAGCCACTGGCTCACGCTACAAAGCCTGCCTCCGCAGGCTAGAGAAATTGAGCCTGCTTTTGCAGGCTTTGTTCAATTAGCCGCACCCTTGGAGGGTGACGGCGGGATTTCGGTATCAGTGAGGAGTCTTACCCCTAACTCACCAAAATAATTGCACCAACCAATGCCCCATGCCCAATGCCCAATGCCCATTTAGGAAGATGTCACCAGCTAAACTTATCATCTAGCGTAAGAAAGTCGCCTAAATTACTTGAGACTTTCCATGATTCAACCAAAAGCCATTTCTATCCCCGAACCACAAATACCCAATCCCGTCCCCAATCCCTTACCCAGCCCCGAACCCGCACCATCGCCAAATATTCCCCAACCAATACCCGAACCGATTCCCGAACCAATACCCCAAACGGTTCCCGCACCGATTCCCCAAACAGTTCCCGGAACAATACCCCAAACAATTCCCGAACCGGTTTAAATTATCCTTGGTAATGTAAGCCAACATCGAAAATCTAAAATGCTACGAGCCGGAATTGTCGGACTACCCAACGTCGGAAAATCTACGTTATTTAATGCTTTGGTGGCTAACGCCAAAGCCGAAGCTGCTAACTTCCCATTTTGCACCATTGAACCGAATGTCGGCGTTGTCGCAGTACCGGATGAGCGTTTAAATGTTCTCTCGAACATATCCAATTCCGAACAAATCGTTCCCGCGCGGGTTGAGTTTGTCGATATTGCCGGTTTAGTTAAAGGTGCGAGTGAGGGTGAGGGATTAGGAAATAAATTTCTGTCCCACATCCGGGAAGTTGACGCCATTGTCCATGTGGTGCGGTGTTTTGAAAATGATGATATTATTCACGTTGCTGGTTCTGTTGACCCAGCCAGAGATGTAGAAATCATTAATTTAGAACTAGGTTTAGCAGATTTAGGACAAATTGAACGCCGCATTGATCGTACCCGCAAACTAGCCAGGACTAGTAAAGAAGCACAATTTGAAGTCACAGTGTTAGAAAAGTTATCTGCGGCTTTAAATGAAGGTAAATCTGTCAGACAAATCAGTTTAACAGATGAAGAAACGGAGATAATTAAAGGTTTAGGACTGCTGACAAATAAACCGATAATTTACGCTGCCAATGTTTCTGAAGATGACTTAGCTACAGGGAATGATTTTGTAGAGAAAGTGCGAGAAATCGCCTCCCAAGAAAATGCTCAAGTTGTCATAGTTTCCGCTCAAGTAGAAGCTGAACTTGTCGAATTACCAGAAGCAGATAAAGCTGATTTTCTCGCCTCTTTAGGTGTAGAAGAAGGCGGTTTAAAATCTTTAATTCGGGCTACTTATACTTTATTAGGTTTGCGGACATATTTCACCAGTGGCCCCAAAGAAACCCGCGCTTGGACAATTCACGCCGGAATGTCTGCACCCCAAGCCGCAGGTGTAATTCACTCCGATTTTGAACGGGGATTTATTCGCGCGGAAACTGTCGGTTATGAGGATTTAATCACATCTGGTTCAATGAATGCTGCCAAAGAAAAAGGCTTAGTCAGAAGTGAAGGTAAAGAATATATTGTCAAAGAAGGCGATGTGATGTTATTCCGATTTAACGTCTAGGGGAATAATTCGTAATTCGTAATTCGTAATTCGTAATTCGTAATTATTCAATGTAGGGTGTGTTGTCGCGTAGCGCAACGCACCAATACATCACGATAATTGTGAAGCTCCGCCTTAATTTAGGGACTTCCAAATAAAAAAATATACAACTATTTATTGTGGGGTGGGCATCTTGCCCGCCCATAGTCAAAGGCGGGCAAGAGATCGGAAGAGCGT